>NZ_BAAARV010000016.1:2570-176900 GCF_039532525.1 Dactylosporangium salmoneum | reverse complement strand
GTACTGCGGT
This sequence comes from Dactylosporangium salmoneum, assembly GCF_039532525.1. NCBI lineage: Bacteria > Bacillati > Actinomycetota > Actinomycetes > Micromonosporales > Micromonosporaceae > Dactylosporangium > Dactylosporangium salmoneum. The sequence goes on along the minus strand of NZ_BAAARV010000016.1, from coordinate 176,890 downwards.
CAGCAGGCGCCGTTGTCGGTCCAGACGGCCTGGCTGTTGTTGCCGGGGATGTCGCCCTGGGTCCACCACTTGGCGGTCCACTTGTGCCCGCCGTAGGTCACCGACTGCCCGCCGGTGTACGCGGTGGTCGAGACCCACGCGGACAGGCCCGCGCAGTTGCCGGTGCCGCCGGTCGGCGTCGGCGTGGTGGTGCCGCCGCCGCAGACCCCGTTGTCGGTCCAGACGTCCTGGCTGTTGTTGCCGGGGATGTCACCCTGCGTCCACCACTTCGCGGTCCACAGGTGACCGTTGTAGGAGACCTGCTGGCCGCCGTTGTACGCGGTGGTCGAGACCCAGGCCGGGGCCGAGCAGCTGCCGGTCGGCGACGGGGTCGGGCTCTTGCTCGGCGACGGGCTCGAGGACGGGCTCGACGACGGGCTCTTCGACCCGGTGGGCGACGCGGTGGGCGAGGACGTGGAGCAGCCCGCCGTGGCGCCGTTGGTCGAGTTGACGACCGCGTTGAACAGCGTTCCCGCGGGGTCGAGGGCCTCCAGGGAGTACATCATCGCCCCGCCGAGGCCGTTGCAGTGCTGGTAGTCGGCCTTGGCCTGGATCGAGGCCGCCGAGTCGCCGCTCCAGAACGTGGTGCCGTCGTAGAAGTAGGCGCCCTTGGTGGTCGGGTCCAGGTAGGTGTACGACGGGTTGTTCACGAAGCCGGTGAGCTCCTTGTAGAAGGAGACGCCGGCGACGTTGCCCGAGTTGGCGTGGCCCGTCGCCGGGCCGGTCGCGGTCTGGTACAGCCCGTGGTTGGCGCCGGCCGGGACGCCGGTCCAGCCGCGATAGTAGAACGGGTATCCGAGGGTGAGCTTCGCGGCCGGGAACCCGCCGGGGATGCCGTAGCCGGAGTCGCCGACCGTCCAGGCCTTGATCGCCGAGTCGATCGAGTACTTGCCGTTGCCCGGCGGCACGGGGGTCATCGGGTCGTTCGGCGAGTTGTACAGCGGGGCCTGCAGGTTGGTCGGGCCCGTGCTCTCCCAGCCGCCGTGCATGTCGTACGTCATGGCGTTGGCGTAGTCGAGGTACTGGCCGACCTTGTTGGTCTCGATCTGCATGATCTTGTCCTGGCCGGCCGGCACCGCCGCGGTCAGGTACTTCTTGCCGGTCCCCAGCGCGTCGAGCTGGCTGCGGAACTCGGCCATCAGCAGGGTGTAGTTCTGCTTGTCGGCCGCGGTGTAGTGGTTGCCGGTGTGGCCGGTCGCGCCCGGGTACTCCCAGTCGATGTCGATGCCGTCGAAGATGCCCGCCCCGGTGCCGGCGCCGCCGTAGCCGTTGCGCGAGGGCAGGTTGCCCTTGATGAACATGTCGATGCAGGAGCTGACCAGCGCCTTGCGGGACGTGTCGGTGGCGGCGGCGTCGGAGAAGTACTTCGAGTAGGTCCAGCCGCCGATGGAGACCAGGATCTTCAGGTTCGGGTACTTCGCCTTGAGCTTCTTGAGCTGGTTGAAGTTGCCGACGATCGGCTGGTTGTAGGTGTCGGCGACGCCGTCGACGCTGATGTCCGCGCCGTAGGACTTGCCGTAGTCGGCGAAGGAGTCACCGGCCCCGTCGCCCGCGTTCGGGTTGTTCTCGTCCTGCGAGGCGGCCGAGTCGGCCTCGAAGCACTGGTGCGTCGTGGGGTTGATGTTCTCGAATGCGTACACCAGATAGTCGAGCTTGCCAGCCATGCCGCTGGTGTCGAGGTTCTTCGGGTAGAACGCGTTCTGGTAGATGCCCCACTGCGTGAAGTACGCGAACTTGACGCCCCCGCTGGTGGTGGCGGCCTGCGCGGGTGCGGTGCTGTTGAGGGCGGCGACGCCCCAGGCGGTGGCAGCCGCCAGGACGGTGGCCGCGAGGCCGGTGGCGAGTCTTCCGGGTCTGCGCATCTCGCTCCTCCTGTAACCGAGAGCATCCCGTTAACAGTAAACATTCTTAACTGTTAACGGGGATTTTATAGCGACCGATGCCGATGGACAAGAGCGGCTTTCCCGCAACGCAAAGTGGGAGGCGCCCGGTCGCCGGGCGCCTCCCACCTGTGGTGTCTTGCGGCTTTTCAGCTGATCAGATCGAACTTCTCCCATGGACCGATCGCGCTGCGGTTGGCGATGAGCGGCGACCCGCCCGCGTTGTCCGCCGTGACGTAGCTGCCGTTGATGCCGGCCTTCAGCGACACCGACCCGTCGGCGTTGCGGATGAGCTGGAACGTCTCCCACTGCCCGATCGCGCCCCGGTTGGCGATCAGCGCGGCGGCGCCGGCGGTCTCGGCGCAGACGTAGGAGTTGTTCGCGTGCGCCCGCAGCCCGATGTTGCCGCCGCCGAGGTCGATCATGTCGAACTGCTCCCACGGGCCGATCACGGTCCGGTTGGCGATGAGCGACGCCGCGCCGGCGTTCTCCGCGGTCACGTACTTGCCGTTGATCCGGGCCCGCAGGCTGATCACCGTCCCCGCCGGCGCGGTGACCCCCTCGCCGATGAAGTCCAGCCAGTTGACGTTGAACAGGAAGCCCGACGCGTTCGACGGGCTGCGCGCGACGAAGTACAGCTTGCCGCTGCCGGCCGGCGGGCTGTTGAGCCCCATGGTCACGTTCGTGTACGTCTGCCAGGCGCCGGTGCCGGGGACGGACACGGTGCCCAGCACCGTGCCGGTCGGCGAGTCCCAGTGCGCCTCGAGGATGCCGCCGCTGGTCTGCGAGGCCACCCGCAGCGAGATCGCGCTGACCCCGTAGAGTGAGGCCGGCTCGAGGCTCCACCAGTCGCCGTCCTGGATGAACCCGATGTCCGAGCCGCCACCCGCGCTGTCCGCGCCGGTCTCGACCTGCACGCCGGGGTTGTCGGTGCCCTTGCCGGTCGCGGTGCGCCCGGTGTTGCTGAAGAACTCCGCCTGCTTGCGTTTGGAGTGCAGGATCACCTGGCTGCGGGTGGTCAGCGCGGGTGCCCCGGGGCCGCCCTTGTCGGTGTAGGACGCCTCCAGGACGTAGAAGATGTTGTCGCCCTCGGAGTGTCCACTGGAGAGGGTCGTGACCACCGTGCCCGTGCAGCCACCGTAGGACTCCAGCGGGTGGCCGTGCGTGTCGTGGCCGAGGATCGCCTGCACGTGGACGTCGGCGCAGCTGACCGGCGAGTCCTCCTGGTCGCTCACCGTGACCGAGAACGGCACCCGGTCGCCCCACTGGAAGAAGGCGCCGCTGGGCGGGCCGGTGATGACGACCGTCGGCGCCGTGTTGCCCACCGTGATGTTGAAGCTCGCGGTGGCGGTCTTGTTGTTCGCGTTGCGCAGCGTCAGCACCGCCGTGTAGCTGCCGTTCGCGGTGTACGTGTGGCTCGGGCTGGGCGCGGTGGAGGTGCTGCCGTCGCCGAAGACCCAGCTGTACGTCAGGGCGCCGCCGCCCGGCGTCGACGAGCCGGTGCTGCTGAAGTTCACCGTGAGCGGCCCGTGGCCGTTGGTCTTGTCCGCGGTGGCCTGCACGGTCGGCGCGGGGCCGCTGGTGACGTAGTCGATGCGGTAGATGCCCGAGTCGGCGTTGTCGCCGCCGAAGCCCGAGCCCCACTCGATGAGGTACAGCGAGCCGTCCGGGCCGAACTTGAAGTCCATCGGCTTGAGGAAGGAGAACGAGGGCAGCAGCGGGTCGATCGCGGAGACGCCCTTGCCGTCCGCGGTCAGCCGGAACGTGTACATCTTGCTGCTGTTCCACTCCGCGAAGATGGCCCGGCCGTCGTAGCGCACGGGCCACTTGCGGTCGGAGGCCAGGTTCGCGTCGTAGCGGTACACCGGGCCGGCCATCGGCGCCCCGCCGGACAGGATCGGGAAGTTCGCCGGGTCGGACTGGTAGTGGTACCAGACCGTGGCCGGCACCGCCGGGGGCAGCTTCGTCAGGCCCGTGTTGTTCGGCGAGGCGTTGGTCGGCCCGCCCGCGCAGTCGAACGCCGAGCCCGACGTCTTCGTGGCGAAGTTGTACTGCACGTACTTCGCGTTGTTGCCGATGCAGTACGGCCAGCCCGCGTTGCCCGGCGCGCTGAGGATGTCCCACTCGACGGTGTTCTCCGGGCCGCGCGACGGGTTCGCCGTGGTGGCGTCCGGGCCGTAGTTGGCCACCAGCGGGTAGCCGGTCTTCGGGTCGATGCCCATCCGGAACGGGTTGCGCTCGCCCATGGTGTAGATCTCCGGGCGGGTCTTCGCGGTGCCCGGCGCGAACAGGTTGCCGGCCGGGACGGTGTAGGTCCCGTTGGCCTCGGGGTGGATGCGCAGCACCTTGCCCGACAGGCTGTTGGTGTTGCCGGCGGTGCGCTGGGCGTCCCAGATCTCCCGGCCGGCCTGCTGGTCGATCGGGGTGTAGCCGTCGGAGGCGAACGGGTTGGTGTTGTCCCCTGTGGACAGCCAGAGGTTGCCGCTGGTCTTGTCGAACACCATGCCGGCGCCGTGGTGGCAGCAATCGGCCCGCTGCACGGGCACGTCGAGCAGCACCTTCTCGCTCGCCGGGTCCAGGGTGTCGCCGTTCATCGTGAACCGGCTCAGCCGGTCAACGCTCGCCGTGGTGGGCGAGTAGAAGAGATAGACCCAGTGGTTGGTGGCGAAGGCGGGGTCCAGCGCGATGCTGAGCAGCCCGCTCTCGTAGTCCGGGAAGACGCCGAGGTGCCCGGCGAACGTGGTGCCGCCCGCGGGCTGGATGATGTTCACGTCGCCGAGGCGGTCGATGTAGAACACCCGCCCGTCGGGCGCGACGTCGAGCATCATCGGGTTGGACGTGTTGGTGTCCAGCGGGACCTTCTGGAAGATGCCGCAGTCGCTGAGCACCGTGCCGGACGTGGTGAGGATGCCGCCGAGCACGATGTGCAGGAAGTTGGCCTCGCTCCAGCTCTCCGTCGTGTGCCCGAGCGCGGTGTAGAACGACCGCCCGCCGTCGAAGACCTGGCACCAGGTGGTGGGGTGGTCCGAGCCCATCGTCGAGCCGCTGTAGGAGCTGTTGTCGACCGAGGTGAGCACGTGCACGGACGGGCGCGGGTTGGCCGTGAAGTCGTACCACTCGTCGGTGCGGGTGAACGACGCCGGCAGCCCCTGGGTCGCCGCGTGGGTGGAGTCCTCGACCACCACCTTGGCCGCCTGGACCGCCGGGTGACTCAGGAATGTGGCCCCGACGAGCTGCTGGTACCACGACCAGGTGGCGACGGTGTCGGCGGCCGCGTGCACGCCGACGAAGCCGCCGCCCTGCTCGATGTAGCGCTGGAACGCGTCCTTCTCGGCCTGCGTCCCCAGCGGGTCGCCGGTGGTCGACAGGAACACGATCGTCTTGTACTGCGCCAGGTTGGCGTCGGTGAACAGCGTGTCGTCCTCGGTGGCGTCGACGGCGAAGTTGTTCGCCGTCCCGAGGTTCTTGATGGCCTGGATCGCGGCCGGTATCGAGTCGTGGCGGAACGCGGTCGTCTTGGAGAAGACCAGCACCTTGAAGGCCGGATCGCCCGGCGCCGCGGCACCGGGCCGGACGCCTGCGAACGCGGCGAGCAAGGCCGCGACGAACACGGCCAGAACCCGGCCGGACCTACGAATGACAGCGACATTGGTGCCGCGCATCGATCCCACCTACCCCCGTGACGTAGAGATCGACGCCAATGATGGGGAATCGATGGAGTGCTGTCTACCCCGCTCCGGCGCGCTCGACGGAGCGTCATCCGGCGGTCACGCAGCGCGGTGGGATCAGCAGGTCGAGTGGAACAGGCCGCCGACCGGCGTGGTGCCGACCAGGGAGTTGTAGATCTCCACGGCCTCGGTCGTCTCGGCCACGTGGACCGTCACGCCCTCGGCCTCCAGGGCGGCCACGGTCGCGGGAGGCACGCCCAGGCGCAGCTCCATGCCCCGGGACAGCACGACCGTCGTGGCGCCGGCCTCCAGCAGCTCCTCGACGTCCCCGGGCTGGATGCCGGGGGAGTGGCGGGTGCCGGTCTCGTTCCAGTCCCACTCGCGGGCGCCGCCGGGCCAGGCCTTCAGGTCTTTCACCTCGCCCAGCGACTCCACCTCGATCGAACCCCACGAAACGGCAAGGATCCGGGGCGAACGTGGGAGCATCGGGTTACACCTGACCTTCGACGCGCAGGAGGAGACCGTGCCGGATGCCGTACTGGACCAACGGTACAGCGACCCCGAGGCCGTGGCGGTTTCGTGGGAGGTGGTGCGGGAGCGGCTGGCCCGGGCCGGGGTGTACTGGCTGACGACGGTCCGGCCGGAGGCGCGGCCGCACGTCACGCCGCTCATCGCGGTCTGGCTCGACGACGCGATGCTGTTCACCACCGGCGCACAGGAGCGCAAGGCCCGCAACCTCGCCGGGAACCCGGCGGTGGCGCTGACCACCGGGACCGACGCCCTCGACCGGGGGCTGGACGTGGTCGTGGAGGGTGAGGCGCAGCTGCTGCGGGACGACGCGACGCTGCGGCGCGCGGCGGCGGCGTGGGAGGCCAAGTACGGCGAGGCGTGGCGGTTCGAGGTGCGCGACGGCGCGTTCCACCACGCCGGCGGGGTCGCGGACGTGTACCGTGTCGCGCCGCGGGTCGTGTTCGCCTTCGGCAAGGACCCGTACTCACAGAACCGCTACACCTTCTGAGAACGCCCTCGCCTTCGCGCTGTATAGAGGTATTCATGCGACTTTCGATCTGGCCCGGTGCCCTGCAGCGGTACGACGAGATCCTCGAGGTGGCCCGGCACGCCGAGGCGACCGGGTGGGACGGCGTGTACGTGGCCGACCACTTCATGCCCGACGCCGGGCCGGGGCGCGACCCCCACGCGCCGACCCTGGAGTGCGGCACGCTGGTCGCCGCGCTCGGCGCCGCCGTGCCGCGGCTCGGGCTCGGGACACTCGTCTACGGCAACACGTACCGGCACCCGGCCGTGCTGGCCAACATGGCGGCCACCGCCGACCACGTGACCGGCGGCCGGTTCACCCTCGGCGTCGGCGCGGGCTGGCAGGTCAACGAGCACGAGCAGTACGGCATCGAGCTGCCCCCGGTGAAGCAGCGCCTGGACCGCTTCGTCGAGGCCCTCGAGGTCCTGCACGGGCTGCTGCGCCGGCCCAGGACCACCTTCGCCGGCGAGTACTACACGCTCACCGACGCGGTCTGCGAGCCCAAGCCGCTGCAGGAGGAGCTGCCGATCCTCATCGGCGGCGGGGGAGAGCGGCGGATGCTCGGCATCGTCGCGAAGTACGCCGACGTCTGGAACACCTGGGGCCGGCCCGACGTCATCGCCCACAAGTCCGGCGTCCTCGACGGCTTCTGCGCCGAGCAGGGGCGCGACCCGCGGGCGATCCGGCGCACCGCCCAGGCCCTCGTCGTGGTCGACGGCCCGGTGCCGGACGCGCCGATGCCGGTCATCGGCGGGTCGCCCGAGCGGCTGCGCGACACCGTCGAGGAGTACCGCGGCATCGGCCTCGACGAGCTCATCGTCCCCGACCGCCTGCTCGGCAAGGGCGCCGACCGGCTCAAGGCCATGGACACGATCCGCTCGCTGGTCGAGTAGGCCGCCCCCGTAAGCCGCGGCCCGGGTTCGCCGCGCACTGCCGCGAGCGCGTGCTCGACGCCGAGCTGCGGGAGCTGGAGCCGCGCCCGCCGCACCGGGAGCGGGTCCGGGCGGCGAGCCCGGCTTCATCGTCTGCGGCGTCTCCTGAGCGCGGCGGGCGCCGCCGTGCTACCGCGCGCGGCGGAACTCCAGGAACCGGTACTGCAGCAGGCCGCCCAGCAGGCACCACTGCAGCGCGTCGCCGCCGGAGAGCATCCGCCAGTACTCGCCGCGCGGGCGCAGGGGGCGGCCGGCGGTGACCAGCGCGGCGATGAACCGGTCGCGGGGGCGGCGCAGCTCCAGGTGCGGGGTCAGGTCCGTGTCGCGGGCGAGGTCGAGGCCGGCCCCGGCCGCGGCGGCGCGGACCTGCTCGACGGTCAGCAGCGAGCCGACCCGCCAGCCGTCGCGGAACTCGGCCAGGCGCCGGGCCTGGCGCGGCGGCAGGTCCGGCGCGGCCGCGGCCGGCGTGCGGAAGTCGTCGCAGACGAGGAGGCGGCCGCCGGGGCGCAGCACGCGGGCGGCCTCGCGGAAGTAGCCGCCGGCGTCGGGGCTGTGCAGGAACGCCTCGATCGAGAAGGCTACGTCGGCGCGGCCGTGCAGGTCCGCGGGCACGTCCAGGAAGTTGCCCTCGCGGCAGCGGACCCGGCCGGCCAGGCCCGCGCGGGCCAGCAGGCGGGTGGCGCCCTCGGCCTGGCGGGGGCTGATGGTCAGGCCCTCGCCGCGGATCGGGGCGCGGCCGGCGAGGTACATGAGGCTGGCGCCGAGGCCGCAGCCGAGGTCGACGACGGCCGGCTCGGCGACGTCGTCGGGCAGCGCGGCGAGGATGAGCTCGTCGACGTGGTGGAACGCCTCGGGGCGGGTCGTCACGCCCGGGGCCCAGACCGCGCGGTGGATCGACGCCCCGCCCTGGCCCAGCCGGTCGAAGGCGGCGGTGTTGCGGTCGTAGTAGCGCCGGACGGCCTCGGCGTGCGCAGCGGTCACACCCGTACTAACTGCCAATACGGCCGAACGGTTCAATGCGGCGGGCGGGTTACCCTGGTGGGCGATGAAACAAATGGGTGAAACAGCTGAGGACCAACGCGTCACGGTCCGGGACGTGGCCGCCCAGACCGGCCTGTCGATCGCGACCGTGTCGCGGGTGCTCAACGGGCGGGCCAACGTGGCCCCGGAGACTCGCGACAAGGTCCTGCAGGCGATGGGCGGGCTCGGGCGGCGGGCGCCCCGGCGGCGCGGGGCCGGCGTGCCCAAGGCCGACAACGGGGTGTACGTGCGCTGCCCCTACCTGCTGACCGACTACTTCGGCCTGATCGTCTCGGCGATCACCGAGGCGCTCGACGTGCACGGCATGCACGCCGTGGTCGACGCCGGCGAGTCGGCCTGGAACCGCACCGGGGTGCTGCCGACGCTCATGGCCTGGCCGCAGGTGACCGGGGCGATCCTGATCCTGCCGCCGGAGCCGGAGGAGGAGCTGGAGCGGCTGCGCGACCAGGGCTTCCCGTTCGTGGTGGTCGACCCGCGCACCGCACCGCCGCGCAACATCGCCGCGGTGTCGGCGGCCAACTTCGCCGGGGCCCGGCGGCTGATGACCCACCTCGTCGAGCTCGGCCACCGCCGGGTCGGGGTGCTCGGCGGTCCGCTGGACTGGACCGCGATGAGCGACCGCCTGGCCGGGTACACCGCGCCGCTGGTCGGCGTGGGCGTGTACCCGGCGCCGGAGCTGCTGCGGACCGTGAACGACCCGACCGTGGAGGCCGGCCGGGCGGCGGCGGCCGAGCTCCTCGACCTCGCCGACCGGCCCACCGCGCTGGTCGCCTTCAACGACAAGATGGCGGTCGGCGCGCTGCAGGCGGCGGCCGAGCGGGGGCTGCGGGTGCCGGGGGACCTGTCGGTGGCCGGCTTCGACGACATCGACGTCAGCCGGGCCACGCACCCGCAGCTGACCACCGTGCGGCAGCCGCTGGGGGAGATGGGGCGGATGGCGGTGAGCCTGCTCGGCCGGATGCTCACCGGTCACGAGCTGGACGCCCTGCACGTCGAGCTGGCCACGGAGCTCGTGATCCGGGGCTCGACGGGTCCGGCGTAAACCCACGCCACGGAGCTCGTGATTCGGGGCTCGACGGGTCCGGCGTAAACCCACGCCACGGAGCTCGTGATTCGGGGCTCGACGGGTCCGGCGTAAACCCACGCTTCGCCGCGGCTTCGGACATTCCTCCTGACAGGGTATAAGTCCGATAAGTCGCGGCGCGAAGCGCCCGACTTATCGCCTTCAAGCCGTTTCGTGCCCACCGTTGACGCGTGTTTCATAAACTCTTTCGTCGAAACTCGAAAATAGTTACAGCGATGCGTTGACATGCGCACCGCGGGCCGTGTTTCGTTGCTGGTACCCCCACCCTCCGCCAAAGGGACAAAGGACACCCATGCCAGCTACCGGACGAGTCCGGCGCTCGGCGCTGCTCACGATCGCGGTGACCGCCGCCTCCGTGGGCGTCGTCGGAGTCTTCGCCGTGACCAGTGCCTCAGCCGCCAGCAGCGGACAGATCACCAGCTCCGCCAACAACAAGTGCCTCGACGTCACCAACGGCTCCACCGCCGACGGCAACCAGCCGCAGATGTGGACCTGCTACGCGGGCAGCCAGAACCAGACCTGGACCCTCGCCGACAACGGCTCGGTGCAGGCCCTCGGCAAGTGCCTCGACGTGGCCAACGGGGCCACCACCGACGGGGCCGTCGTGCACATGTGGACCTGCTACGACACGGTGACCAGCCAGAAGTGGACGCTCAACGCGAGCCACGACCTGGTCAACACCAAGTCCGGCAAGTGCCTCGACATCAAGGACAACAACCTCGCCGACGGGGCCAAGCTGCAGCTCTGGTCCTGCGCCGGCACCGCCAACCAGAAGTGGAACTTCAGCGGCGCGACCAGCCAGCCGACGGCCACCGCGACCGGGGTGCCGAACAACCCCAACAACCCCGACCTCGGCCCGAACGTGACGGTCTTCGACCCGTCGATGTCCCAGGCCACCATCCAGAACAAGCTCAACTCGGTCTTCAACGGGCAGGTGAGCAACCAGTTCGGCAGCCAGCGGTACGCGCTGCTGTTCAAGCCCGGGACGTACAACGTCGACGCCAACGTCGGCTTCTACACCCAGGTCGCCGGGCTCGGGCTCACCCCGGACGCCGTCGTCATCAACGGCGCGGTGCACGCCGAGGCCGACTGGTGGCCGGACGGCTCGCAGAACGCGACCCAGAACTTCTGGCGCTCGGCCGAGAACCTGTCCGTCACCCCGACCGGCGGGCTGGACCGCTGGGCGGTGTCGCAGGCGGCCCCGTACCGGCGCATGCACGTGCGCGGCAACCTGGCGCTGTCCGACGGCGGCTGGTCCTCCGGCGGCTTCATCGCCGACAGCAAGATCGACGGGCAGATCCAGTCCGGCACGCAGCAGCAGTGGCTCACCCGCAACTCGGCGATGGGCAGCTGGACCGGCTCGAACTGGAACCAGGTCTTCGTCGGCGACACCGGCGCGCCGGGCAACAGCTTCCCCTCCCCGCCGTACACCACCGTCGGTACTTCGCCGGTGATCCGGGAGAAGCCGTTCCTGTACGTCGACTCGGCCGGCGCCTACCAGGTCTTCGTCCCGGCCCTGCGCACCAACTCCTCCGGCACCAGCTGGTCGAGCGGCTCGGCGGCCGGCACCAGCCTGCCGATCAGCCAGTTCGCGGTCATCAAGCCCGGCGACACCGCGGCCACCATGAACGCGGCCCTGTCCGCCGGCAAGAACCTGCTCATCACGCCGGGCGTCTACCACCTCAACCAGACGCTCAACGTCACCCGCGCCGACACCATCGTGCTCGGCCTCGGCCTGGCCACGCTGGTGCCGGACGGCGGCATCACCGCGCTGACGACCGCCGACGTGGACGGCATCAAGCTCGCCGGCCTGCTCTTCGACGCCGGCACGACCAACTCCGCGGTGCTCGCCGAGATCGGCCCGTCGGGCTCCTCCGCCAGCCACGCCGGCAACCCGACCACGCTGTCCGACGTGTTCTTCCGCATCGGCGGGGCCGGCGTCGGCAAGGCCACCGTGAGCCTGCGCATCAACAGCAACGACGTCATCGGCGACCACTCGTGGATCTGGCGGGCCGACCACGGGTCCGGCGTCGGCTGGACCTCGAACACCGCCCAGAACGGCCTGGTCGTCAACGGCAACAACGTGACCTTCTACGGGCTGTTCGTCGAGCACTTCCAGCAGTACCAGACCATCTGGAACGGCAACAACGGCCGCACGTACTTCTACCAGAACGAGATGCCCTACGACCCGCCGAACCAGGCCTCCTTCATGAACGGCTCCACCCAGGGCTGGGCCGCCTACAAGGTCGCCGACTCGGTCACCACGCACGAGGCCTGGGGCCTGGGCAGCTACTGCTACTTCAACGTCAACTCCTCGGTCGTCGACGCGCACGCCTTCGAGGTGCCGGTGAAGTCCGGGGTCAAGTTCCACGACATGGTCACCGTCTCGCTCGGCGGCGTCGGGACCATCTCGCACGTCATCAACAACACGGGCGCGGCCGTGAACAGCGGTCACCAGGTCGAGTACCTGGTCAGCGGCCCGTGACCGGGGGAGGGAACATGCGACGCATCATGACCATCGCATCGACCGCGGCACTGTCCCTTGTGGTTGGTGCGGCGCCCGCGACCGCGGCGCCGGAGCACCATCGAGGGGAGGTCGTGACCGGCACCTACTCGACCGGCGCGGCGGCGGCCTGGAAGCCGCTGCCGACGGTCCGGGTCGGTGACAACGCGGCCGCCGCGGCCGACGTCACCGTGGTCGTCGACCCGAGCCAGGCCCGGCAGCAGTACGCCGGAATCGGCTTCTCGCTCGACGAGACCAGCGTGTCGAACCTGTGGAAGCTGACCCCGCAGCAGCGCGAGGACGCCGTCCGGCTCCTCGTCGACCCGCGGACCGGGGCCGGGCTGAGCCGCTTCCGGCTCACCATCGGCAGCCCCGACCTCATCGAGCACCTGCCCTTCTGGTCCGAGGACGACCTGCCGGCCGGCGTGGCCGACGACTTCGGCCTGAAGTACTTCTCCATCCAGCGCGACGTCGACCTGCACATCGTCGACACCATCAAGCTGATCCAGAAGTACAACCCGAAGGCCACGTTCTTCGCCTCCGCCTGGAGCGCGCCGGCGTGGATGAAGACCAACAACAAGTTCCTCGGCGAGGTCGCCCTGAAGCCGGGTAGCAGCTCCGACTACTACCAGGCCGGCAAGCTGCGCGACGACTGCATCGACGTCTTCGCCCGCTACTACGCCAAGTTCGTCGACGCCTACGCCCGCAAGGGCATCCACGTCGACGCGCTGACCCTGCTCAACGAGCCCGGCATGGACGTGGTCTACCCGGCCATGGACATCAGCGTCGAGCAGCAGCAGAAGCTGGCCGTGGCGATGCAGAAGTACCTGCCCCGCGACGTCGACGTCTACGTCCACGACTTCAACTTCTGGGATTGGAAGGACCCCAACAGCACCGCGACGAAGAACTACTACCGCATCATGAACGACCCGGCGGCCCGCAAGGCGGCCGACGCCATCGCCTTCCACCCCTACTGGGGCGACCCGACGGTGATGCGCGACGCCTACGAGACGTACGGCAAGCCGGTGCACATGACCGAGACCAGCGACCTGTCGCCGGCCACGATCCTGAGCTACTTCCGGCTCGACGCGTCCTCCTACGTCATGTGGGCGCAGACCACCGACCAGGACGGCGGCACGCTGCACTGGACGCCGCTGCGGGACAACAACGTCGACTGGAACCAGGTCGCCGCCACCACCAAGTGGCCCGACCGCCTCGTGAAGGTCGACACCAACGCCCGCACGTTCACGGTGCGCGACGAGCTCTACACCATGGGGCAGTTCGCGAAGTACCTCACGCCGCGCCACACCCGGGTCGAGTCCAGCGCCACCGCGGGAGGCGTCGGCAACGTCGTCTACCGCGACGGCGACGACTTCGTGGCGGTCGTGGGCAACGCCAACGCAGCGCCCCGCACGGTCCGGGTCGTCCTCGCCGGGCGCCAGTTCGTGGAGACGATCCCGGCCGGGGCCTACGCGACGCTGCGCTGGCGGGCCGACGTGCCCAGCCCGCGGGGCAACCACGCGCCGGACCTCGCCGCGGTGCCGGACGTGACCGCCGACCAGTACACGACCACCACGTTCCAGCTCCGGGCGACCGACCGGGACCGCGACGCCCTGGCCTACTACGCCGTCGACCTGCCCGACGGGGTCACCGTCGACGCGGCCACCGGCAAGGTCAGCCTGCACCCGACCACGGCCGGCACCCTGGACCTCAAGTTCCGGGTGACCGACGGCGCGGCGAGCGCCGAGACGACCGTGCACGTGACGGTCCGCCCGCACGGCGCGCCGATCGGGGAGAAGGTCGAGGCCGAGGCCTACGTGGCCGAGCACGGCTGGACCGACGGCGGGGCGAACTTCGTCGAGAACAACCCGGCGGCCAGCGGCGGGAAGAACATCGGGTGGACGGCGGCGGGCAACTGGCTGCAGTACCGCCTCGACGTGGCCCAGGCCGGCACGTACGACCTGGAGCTGCGGGTGGCCAACGGCACCGGCGCGACCGCCGCGAACGCGGTCAGCCTGCGCGACGCGGCCGGCACGGTGCTGACCACGGTCTCGGTGCCGGACACCGGCGGCTGGGCGGCGTACCAGTCGGTGCACGCCACCGTCACGCTCCCGGCCGGCGACCAACTGGTCACCGTGTACTGCGAGACCGGCGGCTTCAACCTCGACTATTTCCGACTCACTGCCTGACGCTGCAGGGCGTCGCGCGGCCGGTCCCGGGCATGCTCCGGGACCGGCCGCGATCGTCCGATTCGACCGGAAAACGGGACATCCAACATCGGGTTCGTGCGCGTACCCTGGCACGTCGCGGAACACCCAGGGAGGAACGGGCGTGGATCTCAACGGTACGGGCGGCGATATGCTGCTCCTGGTCTACATCGTCGGCGGTCTCGCCACGGTGGGCAGCGCCCTGCTGCCGGGCAACTCGACCGGCTGGCGCGTCTTCGGCGTCATAGCCGGGCTCGGCATGGCAATCTGGGCCGGCTGGGTGCTGCTGTTCGGCGGCTGGATCATCATCAGCCTCAAGATCCTGATCATGCCGGTGCTGCTGATCATCCAGGGTGTTCGCGCGGCCATCAAGCGCAAGAACGACGCGCCGCAGCCGCAGTACCAGCCGGCGACAGCGGGCGGCCCGGCCTTCGCCCCGCAGCCCCAGGGCGGCTTCCCGGCGCCGCAGGCGGGCTACCCCGCTCCCCAGCCGCAGGGCGGGTTCCCGGCGCCCCAGCCCCAGGGCGGGTACCCGGCCCCGCAGCCGCAGCCCGGCTTCCCTGCGCCGCAGCCTGGGTTCCCCGCGCCGCAGGGCGGCTTCGCGCCGCAGCAGGCCGGTTACCCCGCGCCGCAGCAGCCGGGCTACCCGGCGCCGCAGCCCGGCTACCCGGCGCCGCAGCAGGGCGCGTTCCCGCCCGCGCCGCAGTCGCCGGCCCCCTACCCGCAGCAGCCGCAGCCCGGTTACCCGGCGCCGCAGCAGGGTGGGTACCCGCAGCCGCCGCAGCACCAGGGCTGAGTCAGGGCAGCCGGCGGTAGACCCGGCGGGCGTTGCGCTCGTAGACCTTCGCCCGGGCCTCGGCGCCCAGGCCCAGAGCGTCGACGTAGCGCCGGGTGTCGTCGAAGTGGTGGCCGGTCCGCGGGTCGATCCCGCGGACCGCGCCGACCATCTCGGAGCCGAAGAGGATGTTGTCCTCCGGCAGGACCGCGAAGAGCAGGTCGATGCCCGGCTGGTGGTAGACGCAGGTGTCGAAGAAGACGTTGCCCAGCAGCGCCTCCTCGATCGACGGGCGGCCCAGCATCCCGGCCAGCCCGCGGAAGCGGCCCCAGTGGAAGGGCACCGCGCCCCCGCCGTGCGGCAGGACCAGCCGCAGGCCGGGCAGGTCGCGGAACAGGTCGGCCTGCAGCAGCTGCATGAACGCCGTCGTGTCGGCGTTGAGGTAGTGCGAGCCCGTGGCGTGGAAGTTGCGGTTGGTGACCGCGGAGACGTGCACCATGGCCGGCGCGTCCAGCTCCGCCAGGGCCTCGTAGAGCGGGTACCAGGACCGGTCGGTCAGCGGGGCCGAGGTCCAGTGCCCGCCGCTCGGGTCGGGGTTGAGGTTGCAGCCGACGAAGCCCAGCTCCTCGACGCAGCGGCGCAGCTCCGCGACCGAGCGCTCGATCGGCACGCCGGGGGACTGGGGCAGCTGCCCGACCCCGGCGAAGCGGCCCGGGAAGAGCCCCGCCACCCGGGCGACCAGGTCGTTGCTCGCCCGCGCCCACTCCAGGCTGGTCCGCTCGTCGCCGGCGTGGTGGCCCATGGCCGAGGCCCGGGGCGAGAAGAGGGTCAGGTCGATGCCGCGCTCGTCCATGAGCCGCAGCTGGCTGCCCTCGATGCCGGCGCGGATCTCGTCGTCTGTGATCGCGGGGTACGGCGGCGGCGCCTCGCCCCGCTCATGCGCGGCCAGCTGCGCCCGGCGCCACTCGGCGTGGGCCGCGGGGGCGGTCGTGTAGTGGCCGTGACAGTCGATGATCACGTCAGGCCCCGGCGACCGGCGGCGTGCCGTGGGTGTGGAACGAGTGGCCGTGGCAGTCGATGATCACGTCAGGCCCCGGCGACCGGCGGCGTGCCGTGGGTGTGGAACGACGGGATCGTCCGCAGGCCCCACGCCTGGCCCTTCGCGCGCTCGGCCTCGGTCCAGTCGACCGTGCGCCAGTCGGGGGCGAGGACCAGCCGGGCGCCCGCGTTGCACAGTTCGACGCGGTTGCCGCCGGGTTCGTAGACGTACAGGAAGAAGGTCTGCTGAATCGCGTGCTTGTGCGGGCCCGTCTCGATGTGGACGCCCTGCTCGAGGGCGATGTCGGCGGCCCGCAGGATGTCCTCGCGGGAGTCGGTGGCGAAGGCGAGGTGGTGCAGGCGCCCGGGCGTGCCGGTGCGGTCGCGGGTGTACACCACGTCGTAGCCCTTGCTGGTGTAGGTGGTCCAGCTGCCGTCGACGCTCGCGTCGTCCAGCACGATCTGCTCGGTGACGAGGGCGCCGAGCGTGTCGCGGTGGAAGTCGCGGTTGGCCTCGACGTCGACGCCGAGGTAGTTGACGTGGTCCAGGCGGCGCACGCTCACCCCGTGGCCCGGGTAGGCGCCGGCCTGGTTCTTCAGGGCCGGCCGCAGGGCCTCCGGCGGCCGGTACCACTCGGTCTCGTAGTACAGCCCGAACTCGTGGCCGTCGGGGTCGGTGAAGGCGTAGGTGGGGCCGTAGCCGGGGTCGCCGTCGGTCCAGCCCAGGCCGCGGCCGGTCGCCTCCAGCGCGCCGACCAGCTTGCCGAGCGCCTCCGGGGTGGCCGCGCGCAGGCAGGTGCGCCCGACGCCCGAGGTGGCGTGCCGGGTCAGCTTGACGGTGGCCTGCTCGTAGTCGTCCCAGGCGCGCAGGAACACCGAGTCGCCGGCCTCGCCGTTGACGGACAGGCCGAGGTACCGCGTGAAGAAGTCGAGGCTGCGGTCGAACGCCGGCGTGCGGAGCTCGACGTGGGCGAGGTGGGCGACGTGGTGCAGGGGCGGCATGGGCGGTCTCCGGTTCACGCGCGGGGGTAGGCGACGCCGTCGAAGAGCTTGCGGGTGGTGCGGACCACGCCGCAGCGCACCACCCGGGGCGGGTCGGCGGCCGCGTCGAGCACGGCGTCGACCAGCAGGTGCCCGCTCGGGTGCTCGACGTCGACCCGGGAGCCGTCCGGCCAGCCGGCGGTGAGCTCGTGGCCGACGGCGCCCGGCAGCAGCAGGCCGGTGACGACGCTGACCGCGGCGAGCACGCCGATCGAGGTGTGCGGCTGGACGGGGATGAAGGAGCGGGTGGCCACCTGGCCGCCGTCGCGCGGCGGGGCGACGAGGACTGTCTTCGGTACCGATGCGCGGGAAACGTCGCCGAGGCCCATCAGCTCGCCGGCCGAGCGGCGCAGCGCGTCGACGCGGGCCAGCAGCGCGGCGTCGGCGGCCAGCACCTCTGGCGGTTCGGCCCCGGTCAGCCCGAAGTCGGCGGCCCGCGCGAGGACGACCGGCATGCCGTTGTCGACCAGCGTGACGGGCACCCCGTCGATCTCGTCCCGGACCCGCCGCGTGGGCAGCAGCTCGCCGGCGGCGGCGAAGGCGAGCACGACGGGCGCGGCGGTGCCCGGGACGCCGTCGATGGAGGTGCCGCCGCGGTACTCCACCCGCCCGCCCGGCGTCGGGAAGGTCGCGACGGCCACGCTGTCCGAGTTCACCATCCGGATGCGCACCGAGGTCTCCGCCGGGCCGGCCGGGACCAGCCCGCGCTCGACCGCGAAGGGCCCGACGCCGGCCAGGATGTTGCCGCAGTTCTGCCGGTCGCCTACGGTGGCCTCGCCGACGCCGAGCTGCAGGAACAGGTAGTCGACGTCGGCGCCGGGGTGCGCCGAGGGGCCGACGACGGCCACCTTGCTGGTCAGCGAGGTGGCCCCGCCGAGGCCGTCGATCTGGCGCGGATCGGGCGTGCCCATGAGCCGCAGCAGCAGCTCGTCGCGGGCGCGCGGGTCGGCGGGCAGGTCGGCGGGCTCGAAGTACAGGCCGCGGGAGGTGCCGCCGCGCAGCATCGTGCACCGCACGCCCGTGGCGTCGTAGCCCTCAGCCATGGTGGTCGTCGTACCGCACGTACTCGATGCCCAGCTCCCGCAGGCGCGGGCGCATCCCGTAGCGGTCCAGGCCCAGCTCCCCGGCGGCGAAGGCGGCCCGCGCGGCGTCCTCCCTGTCGGCCCGCTCCTGCGCGGCGGCCAGCGCCCGGCCGGTGTCGGCCCGCGGTACCACCAGGACGCCGTCGTCGTCGCCGAGCACCACGTCGCCGGGGTGCACCACCTGCCCGCCGAGCACCACCGGCAGGTTCACCGACCCGGCCGTGGCCTTCACCGTGCCCTGCGCGCTGATCGCCCGCGACCAGGCCGGGAAGCGCATCTCGCGCAGCGCCGCGACGTCGCGCACCCCGCTGGCGAGCACGACGCCGCGCACCCCGCGGGCCCGCAGCGACACCGCGAGCAGCTCGCCGAAGAGCCCGTCGGTGCTCGGCGCGGCGGTGGCGACCACGAGCACGTCGCCCGGCCGGCACTGCTCCACCGCCACGTGGATCATCAGGTTGTCGCCCGGCCAGCACAGCGCGGTGACGGCCGTGCCGCCAGCCCGCGCGCCGGGCCAGGCCGGGCGGAACTCGGGCCCGAGGTAGCCGGTCCGCCCGAGCGCCTCGTGGACGGTCGCCACCCCGAAGCCGCCCAGCCGCTCGGCCGCCGCGATGTCCGCCCGTGGCACCCCGGTCACGACGACGTTTCTCGCCATGCGCCTCAGCCTAGGGCCACCGTCATGATTGTCAACAATCGATCAGCAATGGGTGCTGGGCTTTCCGGCATACGGAAGCCGATTGTCAACAATAATGGCGCCCTGGTGCCGCCGCGGCGTGCGTTAGATTTGCCCGCGTGCTCCTGGCCCTGCTGCTCGACCTCGCGAACATCGCCGGCGGGTTCCTGCTCGCCATCGCCCTGCTGCGCCGGCTGCCCCGGGTCGGCGACGACCTCGGCCGGTTCGCCGACCGGGTGGCCCCCTTCGGCTGGATCGTGGGGATCGTGGCGCTCGCCGCCGGCGCGGCCTGGCTGCTCACCCACCTGCTGGCCGGGCCGCGCGTCTTCCACTTCGAGGTGGTCGGCATCGGCGTGGGCGTGGCGCTGCTCTGGGAGCGGCTGACCGGGCGTCAGCGGCCGGCCGACCCGGCGCCCGGCGAGGTGCCGGCAGGCGCGGCGCTGCTGCTGGCCGTGTTCGGCATCGTGGCGATCCTGGTCGGGCTCCAGGGGCTCGTCACACCCGGCTGACCTCCGGCAGGGCACTTGTCACACCGCATTGACCTTGACCTCAAGCAATGTTGAGGTTTTATCGTGAGTCCAGTGGTGGAACTGTTCAAGGCGGCCTTCCGCGGCTACCCGACCGGGGTCGCGGTCATTACCGTGTGCGGCCCGTCCGGCCCGGCGGGGCTGACCGCGTCGAGCGTGGCCTCGGTGTCGCTGGTCCCGCCCGCGCTGTCGTTCTCGGTGATGGACTCGCCGTCGGCCCGGCTGATCGCGTCGGCGGACCGGCTCGTGGTGCACCTGCTCGGCGCGGCGCACGCGGCCCTGGCGCAGGACTTCGCCCGGCCGGGCGGCCCGCGGTTCACCCCCGAGCAGGGGTGGCGGTACCTGCCGACCGGCGAGCCGGTGCTCGACAAGGCGGCCGCCGCGCTCGTCTGCGTGCCGCTGCAGCGGGTCGCGGTGGGCGCGTCGACGGTGGTGGTCGCCGAGGTGCTCGACGTGGCGATCGGCCCGTCGGACGGCCGCCTCGTGTACCACGAGCGCCAGTTCGTCGTCGACGCTGCGTCCCTCGACGGCGCGCCTTTGCACCAGTAGCCTGCCGGGCCGCCGCTCCCGCTATGATCGTGGGGACCATTCGTCGTCGATGGCTCGCGTGCGCCGCGAAGCACGCTCCACATGAGCACCGCGATCCGGGTTCGTACCCCGCGTGAGATCCGCTCGTCCCGTCGTCCCCGCCGGCACCGCTGCTTGGGGCACCTCATCGCCGCGCCGCTGTGGCCCATGCACGGCGCCAACCTCGGCACACTACTGCGGACCTGCGACGCGGTCGGGGCGTGCCTGGCCGCGCCGTCGTTTCCCTGGGTCGACGAGGCCCTCGCCCGGGGCAACACGCTGCGCCAGCCGGCCTGCGTGCACCGCGTCGGCAACCCGCTGCGCTGGCTGGCCGAGGAGCGGGCCGGCGGCGCCCGGGTCCTCGGGGTGGAACTGGCCGACGAGGCCATGCGCCTGGCCGACCTGCCCGCCGCCCGCCGCCGAACCGTGATGGTGCTCGGCCACGAGTCGACCGGCATCCCGCCCGAGGCCCTGGACCTCCTCGACGGCGCGGTCGAGATCCCCATGGTCGGCACCGGGCTGAGCCTGAACGTCGCCGTGGCCGGCTCCCTGGTCCTCTACAAGCTCGCCGGCCTGCTGTGACCCCTCTCCACCGCCGGGGGCGTGCTGGTCGTGCGGGGCAGCGGGACCACCAGGGGTGTGCCGGTCGCCGGGTCGGGGACCACCAGCGCGGCCAGGCCGAAGACCTCGGCCAGCAGCGGCGCGGTGAACACCTCGGCCGGCGGGCCCTGCGCGACGATCCGCCCGGTCCGCATCGCCACCACGTGGTCGGCGTAGCGGGCGGCCAGGTTGAGGTCGTGCAGCACCATCACGATGGTACGGCCCCGCTCCCGGTGCAGCCGGGCGACGAGGTCGAGCACGTCGATCTGGTGGCTCAGGTCGAGGTACGTGGTCGGCTCGTCGAGCAGCAGAATCTCCGTGCCCTGGGCCAGCGCCATGGACAGCCAGGCGCGCTGGCGCTGGCCGCCGGAGAGGGCCTCGACCGGACGGTCGGCCAGGTCGCGCATGTCGGTCCATTCGAGGGCCTCGGCGACCAGGCCGGCGTCGGCGGCGGACCACTGGCGGAACCAGTTCTGGTGCGGGTGGCGGCCGCGCATGACGAGGTCGGCGACGGTCAGGCCGTCGGGGGCGACCGGGCTCTGCGGCAGCATCCCGATGATGCGGGCCACGTCGCGGGTCGGCATGCGCTCGATGCGCCGGCCGTCGAGCAGGACCTCGCCGGCGCGCGGGCGCAGCAGCCGGCCCAACGCCCGCAGCAGGGTCGACTTGCCGCAGCCGTTCGGGCCGACGACGGCCGTGACCGCGCCGCCGGGCACGTCGAGGTCCAGCCCGTCGACCACGACGTCGTCGCCGTACCCGAGCCGCAGCCCGCGCGCCCGCAGCCGTACACCGTCCACAGTGGTCATGCCGTGTTCCTCCGGTTGTCGCGGACCAGCAGCCACAACAGGTATGGCGCGCCGGCGATGGCGGTGACCAGGCCGACCGGCAGCTCGCGGCCGGGCAGCACGGTGCGGGCGGCGAGGTCGGCCGCGGCGACCAGCAGCGCGCCGAGCGCGGCGGAGGCGAGCATCGGCGGCCGGGAGCCTCCGCACAGCCGAAGGGCGACCTGCGGTACCACGAAGGCGACGAACTCGATCGGGCCGGCCGCGGACACGGCCACGGCGGCCAGGGCCACGGCGACGAGGACCACCGCGAGGCGGGCCGCCTGCAGCCGCACGCCGAGCGAGCGGGCCACGTCGTCGTCGAACTGCAGCGCCCGCAGCGTGAAGGAGGTGGCCAGCGCCGCGGGCAGCAGCACGGCGAGGGCGATCGCCAGCGGGCCGACCTGCGCCCATCCGGCCCCGGCGACCGAGCCGTTGAGCCAGATGGTGGCCTTGGTCGCGTCCACGATGTCGGCCCGGACCAGGAACCAGGACACGCCGCTCTGCACGATCTCGCCGACGCCGAGGCCGACGAGCACCAGCCGGTAGCCGTCCACCCCGCGCCGCCACGCGAGCAGGTACACGCCGAGGGCGGCGAGCAGGCCGCCGCCGAGGGCGGCCAGCGGTACCCCCGCGGCGGCCGGACCGGCGAGCACGATCAGCGCCACGGCGCCGAGCGAGGCGCCGCTCGTCACCCCGAGCACGTCGGGGCTGGCGAGGGGGTTGCGGGCGACGGTCTGGGTGAGCGCGCCGGACACGGCGAGGGCCGCGCCGACGAGCAGGGCGGCGAGGATCCGCGGCAGCCGCAGGTCCATGATGATGAGCCGCTGTCCGGGCGTACCGCCACCCAGCAGCACGTCGACGACGGTGCCCGGCGGGATGGCGAAGCTGCCCCGCCCGATGGCGGCCACCGCCACCGCGAGGGCCGCCGCCAGCCCGGCGAGGCAGACCGTCGCGGTGCGCAGCGCGAGGACCCGGGTCACAGCCGGACCGCCCCTCGGCGGCGGCGGACCAGGGCGATGAAGAAGGGCGCGCCGACGACCGCGAGCACGATTCCGGTCTGCAGTTCGGCCGGGCGCACCACGACCCGGCCGGCCACGTCGGCCAGCAGCAGCACGGTCGCGCCGGCCAGCGCGGAGGCCGGCACCAGCCAGCGGTGGTCGGGGCCGGTGAGCGCCCGCGCGGCGTGCGGCACGACCAGCCCGAGGAACCCGATCGGGCCGCAGGCCGCGGTGGCCGCGCCGGTGAGCAGCACGATCGCCGCCACCCCGACCACCCGCGCGGCGAAGACCCGCTGCCCGAGCGCCCGGGCCACGTCCTCGCCCAGCCCGAGCGCGTTGAGCGCGGGCGCGTTGACCAGCGCCAGGATCAGCCCGGCGGCGATGAACGGGGCGACCTGCGCGGCCACGCCGGCGTCGCGGCCGGCCAGGGAGCCCACCACCCAGAACCGGTAGACGTTGAGGCTCGCGTCGTCGGACAGCAGCAATGACTGGGTGAACGCGGACAGCAGGGCGCTGATCGCCATGCCGGCCAGGGCGAGCGTGACCGGGGTCGGGCCGCCGCGCCGCCCGGAGGCGATGCCGAAGACGAGGACGCTGGCCAGCAGCGCGCCGGCGAAGGCGAACCAGATGTACCCCGTGAGCCCGCTCGCCCCGACCTGGATGCCGATGACGACCGCGAACGAGGCGCCGGCCGAGATGCCGAGCAGCCCCGGGTCGGCGAGCGGGTTGCGGGTGTGCCCCTGCATGAGCGCGCCGGCCGCGCCGAGCGCCAGCCCGGCCAGCAGCCCCAGGATCGTGCGGGGCAGGCGCAGGTCGCGCACGATCGCGGTGGCCTCCGCACCGGGGATCGGATCGACGACGGCCCGCCAGACCGCGGCGGGGGCGAGGTCCTGCGCGCCGACGGCGAGGCTCAGCACCACCGCCACGGCGACGGCCGAGCCCAGCCCGGCGAGGGCGGCTCCGCGCCGTACCGGTAACACCGTCCCTGGGGCGGTCATCGATCACCTCTATCGCTGAAAGTCGAAGAAAGGTTAGCCTTACCTCACACTTGCCCGCGATCGGGGTCCTCCGTTAACTTAGGTTAGCCTAACCTAACAACCGGAGTGTGAGCCCGACATGACCTTCTCCCTGCGCCCCGCCCGCCGGGCCCTGGCCGCCGGCCTCGCGCTCGTCGCGGGCGTCGCGTTGCTCGGCGCCTGCGGCGACGACGCGGCCGGCACCTCGGCCGACGCCGCCCCATCCGGCGCCGCGCCGGCCGCGGCCGGCTACCCCGTCACGCTGACCCACAAGCTGGGCACCGCGACCGTCCCGGCCGCGCCGAAGCGGATCGTCGCCCTCTCCGACGCCGACCTCGACGCGCTGCTGGTGCTCGGCGTCCAGCCGGTCGGCATCGCCGAGTCCTCCGGCGAGGACGGCGTCACCGCGTGGGCCAAGCCGCTGCTCACCGGCAAGCCGGCCGTGCTGTCCGCGGGCGACAACGGCTTCGACGTGGAGAAGATCGCGGCGCTGAACCCGGACCTGATCCTGGCCGGCGGCGACTACTACATCCAGGACGAGTACGCCAAGCTCAGCAAGCTCGCGCCGACCACCGCCTACGAGACCACCGGCGCCTTCGAGGACCCGTGGCAGACCACGCTGCGCCAGGTGGCCAAGGCCGTGGGCAAGAGCGCCGAGGCGGAGAAGATCGTCGCCGACGTCGAGGGCAAGGTGACCAAGGCCAAGAGCGACCACCCGGAGCTGGCCGGCAAGAAGTTCTCGCTCAGCCAGGTCTGGGAGGCCGGCTCGATCGGCGTGCTGCGCTCCGACAAGGACGCCGGCGTGAAGATGCTCAACGACTTCGGCATGGTGCTCGCCCCGAGCGTGGCCGCCCTGCAGGGCGAGGACTTCGCGGTCCAGCTGAGCCTCGAGAAGGTCGGCGTGATCGACGCCGACGTCACGCTCGTCTACTACGCCGAGGCCGGCCTCAAGCCCGCCCTGGAGGGCAACGCGCTGTTCAAGGGGCTCGGGTCGGTGAAGCGTGGCTCGTACGTGGCGCTGAGCGACGCGCAGTTCTCGTCGCTGCGCACGCCGACGCCGCTTTCGGTGCAGTACATCATCGGCAACGTCCTGCCGACGATCGCCACCGCCGCCAAGGCGGCCGGCTGAGTGTCCACGCGTGAGGTCACGGCCGGGCTCGCCGCGGCGGTGGTCGCGGCGGGGCCGCCGCCGGCCCCGGTGCTCGGTCCACCGTGGACGGTCCGGGGCCTGCGGCCGGCCGGCCCGGACCCGGCGCTGGTGAGCCGCTGGATGGGCGAGCCGCACGTGGTGCCGTTCTGGCAGGCGGCGTGGCCGGCCGAGCAGTGGGCGGGGGAGCTCGCCGGGCAGCTGGCCGGCGTGCACTCCCGGCCGTACCTCGTCTCCCACGACGGCGCGCCGCTGGCCTACGTGGAGGTCTACCGCACCCCGCGGGACGTGGTCGGCCGCTGCTACGCGGCGGACCCGTACGACCTCGGCGTGCACCTGGCCATCGGCGAACGCGAGCGGACCGGCAAGGGCCTCGGCCGGGCCATGGTCCGGGCGCTCGCCGAGGGCCTGTTCCGCGCCGACCCGCGCTGCCGCCGGGTCCTCGCCGACCCGGACGAGCGGCACGTCGTGGCCCGCCGGATGTTCGCCGCCGCCGGCTTCCGGCCCATCGGCATCCACGAACTCGGCCACAAGCGGGCCGAACTGCTGAGCTACGAGAAGGAAGGCCCATGACCGCACCCCTGAGCCGCGAGCGGATGCGCAGCGACGTCGCCGAGGCGCTGGGCGAGGAGCCGTCCGCGTTCGCCGACGACGACAACCTGATCGACCTCGGCCTCGACTCGATCCGGCTGATGAGCCTGGCGACCCGCTGGCGCTCGGCCGGCTTCGAGGCCGGCTACCTCGACCTGGCGCTGGAGCCGACGGTCGCCGCCTGGTGGAACCTGCTGGAGGAGAAGCGTTGAGTACAACGGAGAACGCCGACGTCGTCGTGGTCGGCGGCGGGCCGGGCGGGTCGACCGCCGCCACGCTGCTGGCCCGGCGCGGGCACCGGGTCGTGCTGCTGGAGAAGGAGACCTTTCCGCGGTACCAGATCGGTGAGTCCCTTCTACCGTCCACAGTGCACGGCATCGCCCGGATGCTCGGCGTCAGCGAGGAGCTCGAGCGCGCCGGGTTCACCGTCAAGCGCGGCGGCAGCTTCCGCTGGGGGACCAACCCCGTGCCGTGGAACTTCCTCTTCGCGGTCGCCCCGGAGCTGTCCGGCCCGACCTCGTACGCCTACCAGGTCGAGCGGATGAAGTTCGACGACATCCTGCTGCGCAACGCGGCCAGGCACGGCGTGGACGTGCGCCAGAACAGCGCGGTCACCGACGTCCTCGCCGACGAGGAGCGGGTCCGCGGCGTCCGCTACGCCGGCCCCGACGGCGTCGAGCGCGAGATCCACGCCCGCTTCGTCGTCGATGCCTCGGGCAACCGCAGCCGGATCCACCAGCACGTCAAGGGCGAGCGGGTGTACTCCGAGTTCTTCCGCAACATCGCGCTGTTCGGCTACTTCGAGGGGGGCAAGCGCCTGCCCGCCCCCGACTCGGGCAACATCCTCTGCGCCGCCTTCGACGAGGGCTGGATCTGGTACATCCCGCTGTCCGACACGCTGACCAGCGTCGGCGCGGTCATCAGCCGCGAGCACGCCGCCCGGCTGCAGGGCGACCAGGAACAGGCCCTGATGGGCTTCATCGACCGCTGCGCGATCGTCAAGGACTACCTGTCGGACGCCACGCGGGTCACCGACGGCGTCTACGGCGAACTGCGCACCCGCAAGGACTACTCGTACACCAACAGCACGTTCCACCGCCCCGGCATGGTGCTGGTCGGCGACGCCGCCTGCTTCATCGACCCGGTCTTCTCCACCGGCGTGCACCTGGCCACCTACGCCGGCCTGCTCGCCGCCCGCTCCATCAACACGGTGCTCGACGGTGCCCTGCCGCAGGAGCGGGTGTTCACCGAGTTCGAGGGCCGCTACCGCCGCGAGTACCGCGTCTTCTACGAGTTCCTCTCCGCGTTCTACGACATGCAGACCACGGAGGAGTCGTACTTCTGGAAGGCCCGCAAGGTCACGAACCTCCCCAGCACCGACCTGGAGGCCTTCGTGACGCTGGTCGGCGGCGTGCACTCCGGCGAGCAGGCGCTGACCGGCCTGGTCGCCTCGTCCGAGGCGCTGGCCGGGGCGGTCGAGCGCACCGGGGACATGCAGACCCCGTCCGGCGAGCGCATGCACCACCTCTTCGGCACGCCGGTCGTGCGCGAGGTCATGCAGGAGATGAACAACATCCAGGTCCGTGGCGTGCAGGGCGAGCAGGCCCGGGAGCTGCCGCTGCTGGAGGGCGGCCTCGTGCCGAGCGGCGACGGCCTGGGCTGGACCGAACCGGAGGCGACGCGATGAGCACCAATCCCTTCGAGGACCCCGAGGGCCGGTACTACGTGCTGGTCAACGACGAGAACCAGCACTCGCTGTGGCCCACCTTCGCCGACGTGCCCGCCGGCTGGCGGATCGTCTTCGGCGAGGACGCCCGCGACGCCTGCCTCGACTACGTCGAACGGCACTGGACCGACATGCGGCCCGCCAGCCTCATCGCCGAGATGAGTGCCTGACCGCCGACCGGTCCCCGCCCGCCGCGCCATTCCGGTGCGCGGGCCCTGCCCTGCGCTGAGGAGAAACCGCACCGTGCCCGACCGTCTTGACCTCACCGGAGCCCAGGCCGGGATCTGGTATGCCCACCAGCTCGACCCCGGCCCCGCGTTCACCACGGCCGCCGGCATCGACATCGACGGCGATGTCGACCCGGGGCTGTTCGAGCGGGCCCTTCGCCTGGTCGTCGACGAGGCCGAGGCGCTCCGGGTGCGCATCGACGCGGCCCCCAGCCAGGAGATCGCGTCCTTGGACTGGCACCTCGAGGTGCGCGACGAGGACGTCGACGAGGCGTGGCTCAGCGCGCCGGTCGACCTGGTGAACGGGCCGGTCTTCGCGCAGGCGCTGGTCCGGCGCGGGCCGGGGGCGTGGACGTGGTACCAGCGCTGCCACCACGTCGTCATGGACGCCTACACCTTCGCGTTCGTGGCCCAGCGCCTCGCCGCCGTGTACACCGCGCTGGCCGCGGGCGAGGAGCCGGCGCCGAGCCCGTTCGGGTCGCTGGCCGACGTCGTGGCCGAGGACGCCGCCTACCGCGCGTCGCCCCGCTTCGCCGCCGACCGCGAGTTCTGGGCCGCGCGCCTCGACGGGGTCGAGGTGCCGGACCTTTCCGGCGGGCCGGTCCGGCCGAGCCCTACGTTCATCCGCCGCACCGTCGAGCTCGACCCCGCTCTCGGCATCGGGATGGAGGCGGTGCTCGCCGCCGTCGCGCTCTACGTGCACCGGCTCACCGGGGCCGGGGAGGTCGTGCTCGGGCTGCCGATGATGGGCCGGCTCGGCTCGGTCGCCGCGCGGGTGCCGGTCACCGCCGTCAACGTGCTGCCGCTGCGTGTGGCGGTGCGGCCGGCCGACTCGGTGGCCGAGCTGGTCGCCCGGGTCGGGGCCGAGGTGCGCTCCGTCCGGGCGCATCAGCGGTACCGCGGGGAGGACATCCGCCGCGACCTGGGCCTCGTCGGCGGGGAGCGCCGCCTGGTCGGCCCGTGGGTGAACATCAAGCCGTTCGCGGCCACGCTGTCCTTCGCCGGCCGCCCGGGCACGCCCCGATACCTGTCGCCCGGCCCGGTCGACGACCTGTCCATCACCATCGACGACCGGCTCACGTCCATCGTGGTCGACGCCAACCCGGCCCGCTACGCCGAGTCCGCGGTGGAGGCCCACGCGGCCCGCCTGGCCGCGCTGCTCGCGTCGTTCGCCGCGCTGGAGCCCTCGGCCCCGACCGGCCGGCTGAGCCTGGGCCGCGACCCCGACCCCGTCGCGCCGCGGCCGCTGCCCCCGTCGGGCGTGGACGGCCTGTGGCGCGAGCAGGCGCGGCGGACGCCGGGCGGCGTGGCGCTGATGCACGCCGGCACCTCCCTGACCTACGCCGAGCTGGACGAGCGGGTCGAGCGGCTCGCGGCGGACCTGCGCGGGCGGGGCGCCGCGCCCGGGCGGACCGTCGCCGTGTGCCTGCCGCGCACCGAGCAGCTGCTCGTCACGCTCCTCGCGGTGCAGCGCACGGGCGCCGCCTACCTGCCGCTCGACCCCGACTTCCCGGCTGACCGGCTCGCCTTCATGCTCGCCGACGCCGCGCCCGCGCTGCTGGTGGACGCCGGCGGGGTGCACGAGCGCGGGCCGGGGAGCCCGCTGCACGACGCCGCCTACGTGCTCTACACGTCGGGCTCCACCGGCCGCCCCAAGGGCGTCGTGATCACCCGCGAGAACCTCGTCAACTTCCTGCTCGCCATGCGCGAGGAGGTGCCGCTGGCGCCGTCGGACCGCCTGCTCGCCGTCACCACGGTGAGCTTCGACATCTCCGGCCTGGAGCTGTACCTCCCGCTGCTGACCGGCGCGGCCGTGGTCCTCGCCCCGAAGGAGACGGTCCAGGACCCGCGGGCGCTGGCGGACATGGTCCGGCGCACCGGCGCGACCGTGGTCCAGGCGACGCCCACCCTGTGGCGCGAGCTGGTCGAGGCCCCCGGCGGGCCGGCCGCCCTCTCCGGCTTGCGGGTGCTGGTCGGCGGCGAGGCGCTGCCGCCGGACCTCGCCGCCGCGCTGCGCAAGCACGCCGCCTCCGTGACCAACCTCTACGGCCCGACCGAGACCACGATCTGGTCCACCGCCCACCCCCTCACCGACGACACGGTGAGCGTCGGCGCCCCGATCTGGAACACCCGCGCCTACGTCCTCGACGCCGCCCTGCGCCCGGTCCCCGACGGCTTCCCCGGCGAGCTGTACCTCGGCGGCGCCGGCGTCGCCCGCGGCTACCTGGGCCGCCCCGGGCTGACCGCGTCCCGCTTCGTGGCCGACCCGTTCGCGCCGGGCGAGCGCATGTACCGCACCGGCGACCTCGCCGCGCGCCGCCCGGACGGCACCTTCGACGTCCTCGGCCGGGTCGACCACCAGGTGAAGCTGCGCGGCTTCCGCATCGAGCTCGGTGAGGTCGAGGCGGTCCTGGCCGCCGACCCAGCGGTCCTGCGCGCGGTCGCGATCGTCCGCGAGGACCGCCCCGGCGACCGCCGCCTGGTCGCCTACGCCGTCCCCGCCCCGGGTGTCGCCGTGGACGCGGCCGCGCTGCGCCACCGGGCGGCCGAGGCCCTGCCGGACTACATGGTGCCCGCGGCCGTGCTGGTTCTCGACGCGCTGCCGGCCACGCCCAACGGCAAGCTCGACCGGGGCGCCCTGCCCGCGCCCGACTATGCCGGGGGTGCGACCGAGGCGGCCCGCACGCCGGAGGAGGAGCTGCTCGCCGGGGTCTTCGCCGACGTGCTCGGCGTGGGCGCGGTCGGGCCGCGCGACGACTTCTTCGCCCTGGGCGGGCACTCGCTGCTCGCGGCGCGGGTCGTGGCGCGCGTCCGCGCGGTCTTCGGCGCCGACCTGGCCCTGCGTGACGTCTTCGACGCGCCGACCGCGGCCGCCCTGGCCGCCCGCGTCGCCGCCTCCGCCGGATCGGGGCCGGCCCGGCCGCCGCTGCGCCCCGCCCCCGGGCCGGACGCGCTGTCCGCGGCCCAGCGGCGGCTGTGGGTGGTGGAGCGCCTGGAGGGGCCGAGCGCCACCTACAACCTGCCGCTCGCGCTCGACCTCGACGGGCCGCTGGACCGGGCCGCGCTGCGCGCCGCGCTGGCCGACCTGGCCGTCCGGCACGAGCCGCTGCGGACCGTCTTCGCCGAGCGCGACGGCGAGCCGCATCCCGTGCTGCGCCCGGCCGCCGTCGAGCTGGCCGCCGTGGACGTCGCGCCGGACGGGCTCGACGCCGCGATCGACGCCGCCGTGCGGGTGCCGTTCGACCTCGCCGCCGAGATCCCGCTGCGGGCCCGGCTCTTCGCGCTCGGGCCGGGGCGGCACGTGCTGCTGCTGCTCGTGCACCACATCGCCGGCGACGAGTGGTCGCTGACCCCGATGCTCGACGACCTCGCCACCGCCTACGCGGCCCGCGCCGAGGGCCGGGCGCCGGCCTTCGCGCCGCTGCCCGTCCGGTACGCCGACTACGCCGCCTGGCAGGCCGCCCTGCCGATCGGCGGGCACCTGGAGTACTGGCGGGCCGCCCTGGCCGGCGCGCCCGAGGTCCTGCGCCTGCCCACCGACCGCCCCCGCCCGGCCCGCCCGGCGCCGGCCGGCGGCACGGTCGCCTTCCCGATCCCGCCGGAGCTGGAGCGCGACCTGCGCGCCCTCGCCCGCCGCCACGGCGTCACGCTCTTCATGACCGTCCAGGCCGCGGTGGCCGCGCTGCTGTCCCGCCTCGGCGCCGGCGACGACATCACCCTCGGCACCCCGGTCGCGGGCCGCGGCGACGACGCCCTGGAGCGGCTCGTCGGCTTCTTCGTCAACACGGTGGTGCTGCGCACCGACGTCTCCGGCGACCCGACCTTCGCCGAGCTGCTGGGCCGGGTCCGCGCCGCCGACCTGGCCGCCCTGGCCCACCAGGACGTGCCCTTCGACGAGCTGGTCGAGGCGCTCAACCCGGGCCGCACCCTGGCCCACCACCCGCTGTTCAGCGTGATGGTCTCCTACCAGGCCCCGCTGCCCGCCGTCGCCGGCTTCCCCGGCCTGCGCGCCGAGCCGCGCCTGGTGCCCACCGGCACCGCCAAGTTCGACCTCACCTTCGACGTCGCCGAGCGGGCCGGCGGGCTGGCCGGGTCGCTGGAGTACCGCGCGGACCTGTTCGACCGGGCCACCGCCGAGTCCATCGTGGACCGGTTCCTGCGGCTGCTGGTCGCGGTGACCGGATCGCCCGGAGCGCGCATCGGCGCGGCCGAGCTGCTGTCCGGGCCCGAGCGGGCGGCGCTGGCCGGGGCCTGGCAGGGGCCGCGCCGGGACGTGCCGCCGCGCACCCTGGCGCGGCTGTTCGCCGAGCAGGCGGCCGCGCGGCCGGGGGCGGTCGCGGTCGAGGACGGGGACCGCTCGCTCACCTACGCCGAGCTGGACGCGCTGGCCAACCGGCTGGCCCGCACGCTGATCGGGGCAGGGGCGGGGCCGGAGCGCTTCGTGGCGGTACGGCTGCCGCGCTCCGCCGACCTGATCGTCGCGCTGCTGGCGGTGGCCAAGTCCGGCGCGGCCCACCTGCCGCTGGACCCTGACCATCCGCGGGCCCGGGCGGCCGACCAGATCGCCGACGCCGCGCCCGTCGCCCTCATCGCGGCCGCCGGGACCGAGCCGTTCCCGGGCGTGCCCGTGGTGACCGTGGCCGACCTTTCCGGCGACGCCACCGATCCCGGCGTCGCGGTGCGGGCGGAGCACCCGGCGTACGTCATCTACACCAGCGGCTCCACCGGCCGGCCGAAGGGCGTGGTCGTCCCGCACGCGGGCCTGGCCGCGCTCGTCGAGAGCGTTTGCGCCGCCTTCGGGGCCGGGCCCGGCGGCCGGGTGGCCCAGTACGTGTCGCCCGCCGTCGACGTGTCCGTCAGCGAGCTCGCCGCCTCGCTGCTGTGCGGCGGGACGCTGGTCGTGGTGCCGCCGGAGGCCCGGGTGGGTGCTGAGTTCGGCGAGTTCGCGCGGGCGCGGCGGCTCACCCACGCCGACCTTCCCCCGGCGCTGCTCACCGCGCTGCCGGAGACCGCGATCCCGGCCTCGGTCACCGTCGTCGTCGGCGGCGAGGCCACCCCGGCCGACACGGTCGAGCGCTGGTCGCGCGGGCGCCGCCTGGTCAACGCCTACGGGCCGACCGAGGCGACCGTCACCGCGACCGTCTGGGCCGCCGCGCCGGGCGCCGGCCGGGTCCTCATCGGCCGCCCCGACCTCAACCGCACCGCCCACGTCCTCGACGAGCGGCTGCGCCCGGTGCCGCCCGGCGTCCCCGGCGAGCTGTACCTCGGCGGCGAGGGCCTCGCCCGCGGCTACCTCGGCGCCCCCGCGCGCACGGCCGAGCGTTTCGTGCCCGACCCGTTCGTCACGGGCCGGAGGATGTACCGCACCGGCGACCTCGTCCGCCGCACGCCCGGCGGCGACCTGGAGTTCCTCGGCCGCACCGACGACCAGGTGCAGATCCGCGGCTTCCGGGTCGAGCCCGCGGAGGTCGAGGCGGCGCTGGCCGCCCACCCGGCGGTCGCCCGGGCCGTGGTCCTCGCCCGCGACCACCGCCTCCTCGCCTACGTCACCGGAAGCGCCGACGGGCTGCGCGAGTGGGCCGCCGAGCGCCTGCCCGGTCATTTCGTCCCGGCCGCGGTCATGGCCCTGGACGCGTTCCCGCTGACCACCGCGGGCAAGGTGGACCGCGACGCGCTGCCCGAGATCGAGGCCCCGGCGCCGTCCTCGTCCACGGCCCCGCGCACCGGCAACGAGCGCATCCTGGCCGGCCTCGTCGCCGACCTGCTGGGCGTGGCCGCGGTCGGCGTCGAGGACGGCTTCTTCGCGCTGGGCGGCGACTCCATCCTGTCCATCCAGCTGGTCTCCCGGGCGCGGGCCGCGGGCCTGCACATCGCGCCGCGCCAGGTCTTCGAGCACCAGACCGTCGCCGCCCTGGCCCGGGTAGCGTCGCCCGTCGCGGCGGCTGCCCCGGCGGCCTCGGGCGTGGGCGCGGTGCCCGAGACCCCGATCGTCGCCTGGCTGCGGTCCCTGCGCGCCGACGTCTCCCGCTACTCGCAGGCGATGGTGCTGTACACCCCGGCCGGCATGACCCGCGGGACGCTCTCGCGCATCGTGGCGGCCGCGCTGGCCCCGCACGACATGCTCCGCGCCCGCCTGGACGCCTCCGGGGACCGCTGGTCCCTCGTCGTGCCCGACGCGCCCCTCGACCTGGACCTCCGGGTGGTCTCCGACCCCGATGACCTCGCCGCCGCCGTCGCGGCCGAGCGCGAGGCGGCCGCGGACCGGCTCGACCCGGCGGCGGGCGCCATGGTGCGGGCGGTCTGGTTCGACCGCGGCGCCGCGCCCGGGCGGCTGCTGCTCGTGGCCCACCACCTGGTCGTCGACGGCGTCTCCTGGCGCATCCTGGCCGAGGACATCGCCGCGGCGGCCCGTGGCGAGGCCGTGCCGCCCGCCGGGACGCCGTTTCGCGCCTGGGCCCTGGCCCTGCAGGCCGTCGCCGCCGACCCGGCCCCGTGGCGCTCGGCCCTCGCCGACCCGGCCCCGTGGCGCTCGGCCCTCGCCGGCCCGGTGACCCGCCTGGGCGCGGCCCCGCTCGACCCGGCCCGGGACACCGCCGCCACGCTGCGGACCGTTGTGGTCACCGCCGACCCGTCGCTGGCCGGGCCGCTGCTCACGTCCGTGCCCGACGCGCTGCGGGCCGGCGTCCAGGACGTCCTGCTGGCCGCCCTGGTGCTGGCGCTGGCCCGGCGCACCGGGGCGGCGGCCGAGCCGCTGGTCGCCCTGGAGTCCCACGGCCGCGAGGAGCAGGCGGTGCCCGGCGCCGACCTGGTCCGCACCGTCGGGTGGTTCACCAGCGAGTACCCGGTCCGCCTCCCGTCCGCTGCCGGCGGCCCCGCCGCCGTGGTCCGCGGCGTCAAGGACCGCCTCCGCGCCATCGCCGACGGCGGCCTCGGCTACGGCGTGCTGCGCCACCTGCGCACCCCCGCCGAGCTGCCCGACGCCGAGCCGGAGGTGCTGTTCAACTACCTGGGCCGGTTCGCGGCCGCCGCGGAGACGCCCTGGGGGCTCGCCCCCGAGCTGCCGGCCGCACACGCCGTCGCCGCACCGGGCATGCCGGTCCACCACCGCCTCGCCGTGAACGCGTCCACGGTGGACACCGCCGACGGGCCGGTGCTGCGGGCCGAGTTCTCCTACCCGGCCGGCGCGCTCGCCGACGCCGACGCCCGCCGGCTGGCCGACGACTGGTTCGCCGCGCTCGTCGCGATCCGCGCGGCCGCCGCGGCGCCGGACGCGGGCGCCCTCACCCCGTCGGACGTGCCGCTGGCCGGCCTGAGCGCGGCGGACCTCGCCGACCTGTCCGCCCGCCGGCCGGGCCTGGCCGACGTGCTGCCGCTGACGCCGCTGCAGGAGGGGCTGTACTACCTCGCCGAGGCCGGCGGCGAAGGCCCGGACGTCTACACCGTCCAGCAGGTCTACACCCTCGCCGGCGAGGTCGACGCCGCCCGCCTCCGCGCGGCCGCCGAGGCGCTGCTGGCGCGCTACCCGAACCTGCGCGGTGGCTTCGACCGGACCGTGTCCGGCCGGCCCGTGCAGGCCGTCGCGGCCTCCGTCACCGTCCCGTTCGCGGAGGTCGAGGCCGAGGTCGCGGCCCTGGCGGCGCTGGCCGCCGAGGAGCGGCGCCGGCCGTTCGACCTGGCGGCGCCGCCGCTGGTCCGGTTCGTGCTCGCGACCGTGTCGCCCGGCGAGCACCGGCTGCTGGTCACCCAGCACCACCTGCTCATGGACGGCTGGTCGGGGCCGCTGGCCATGCGCGACCTGTTCGCCCTGTACGCCGGGGAGCCCAACCCCGCGCCCCGGCCGTTCCGCGACCACCTGGCCTGGCTCGCCGGCCGCGACCGGGCCGCCGCCGAGGCCGCCTGGCGGGCCGCCCTGGACGGCTTCGACGAGCCCACGCTGGTGGCCCCCGGCGCGCCCGCGGTCGCCGCGCTGCCGGAGGTCGCCGAGGTGGTCGTCGACGAGGCCGGGACCGAGGCGCTCGTCGCCGCCGCCCGGGCGCGCGGCCTCACCCTCAACACCGTCGTGCAGGGCGCCTGGGCGCTGGTCCTGCGCGAGCTGACCGGGCGCGACGACGTGGTCTTCGGGGCGACCGTGTCCGGGCGGCCGGCCGACCTGCCGGGCGCCGAGGACATGGTCGGCATGTTCATCAACACGGTCCCCGTGCGGGTGCGGCCCCGGCCGGTGGACACGTGGGCCGGGTTCCTGGCCCGGCTGCAGGGGGAGCAGGCGGCGCTGCTGGACCACCAGCACGTGGGGCTGGCGGCCATCCAGCGGCTGGCCGGGGTCGGGGAGCTGTTCGACACGCTGACGGTGTTCGAGAGCTACCCGACCGGGGCGGCGGTGACGGACGTGCCGGGGCTGCGCATCGGCGGCGGGATTCCGGTCGACGCCACCCACTACCCGCTCAGCCTGGTCGTGGTTCCCGGTGCCCGGCTTCGGCTGCGGCTGGAGTACCGGCCGGACCTCGACCTGGGGCCGGACCGCATCCTCGCGCGGTTCGCGGCGCTGGTGCGCTCCTTCGCCTCGGCGCCGGATGCCCGCCTGCTCGATCTGTCTGCGGCGTCCTCGAGCCTCGATGGTCCGGCGGTGGTGGTCGGCGAGGGCACGATCGTGGACCGTTTCCTGGCGACGGTCGCGCGGACGCCGGACGCGGTCGCGTTGGCGCCGTGGACGTTCGCGGAGCTGTCGGTGCGCGTGGACCGTCTGGCGCGGTCGCTGGTCGCGCACGGTGCCGGCCCGGAGAAGGTCGTGGCCGTCCTGCTGCCGCGGTCGCCCGAAGCGGTGGTGGCGTGGCTGGCGGTGCTGCGCGCGGGCGCGGTGTATCTGCCGGTCGACGTCGAATATCCGCAGGACCGGATCGACTACATCCTGTCGGATGCTCGGCCGGCGGTTGTGGTGAGGCCGGACTTTCCGCTGTTGGATGGTGAGCTTCCGGCCGTGATCAGTCCGCGCTCGGGCGCGTATCTGATCTACACGTCGGGTTCGACGGGTCGGCCGAAGGGTGTGCTGGTTGAGCACGCCAGTCTGCTGAATCTGTTCGAGCATCACCGGCAGCGGTTGATGGGGGACCACCGGAACGTCCGGGTGGCGTTGTCCGCGGCGACGGTGTTCGACACCTCGTGGGAGGGCGTGCTGTGGCTGGTCGCCGGTCACGAGTTGCACGTGCTTGATGACGAGACCCGCCGGGACCCCGAGTTGTTCGTGTCCTATGTGGACGAGCACCGGATCGACTTCCTGGATGTGACGCCGTCGTTGGCGGGTCCGTTGCTGGCGGCGGGTCTGCTGGATGAGGGGCGGCATCGTCCGGCGATGGTGGCGCTGGGTGGTGAGGCTGCTGATGCGCAGGTGTGGTCCGCGCTCGGCCCGCGTGGGGTGAACCTTTACGGGCCCACCGAGTGCACCGTCGACACGCTCATGGCGTGGGTTGGGGAGCACTCGGCGCCGTCGGTTGGGCGGCCGATCGGCAACACCCGGGCGTATGTGCTGGATAGCTGGTTGCGGCCGGTGGATATGGGTGAGTTGTACCTGTCGGGGGCGCAGCTGGGGCGGGGATATCTGGATCGGCCGGGGCTCACGGCCTCACGGTTCGTGGCGGATCCGTTTGTTGCCGGTGAGCGGATGTATAGGACCGGGGATCTGGTGCGGTTGGGGGTCGACGGGGGGCTCGAGTTCATCGGGCGGGCCGACGATCAGGTGAAGATCCGCGGGTTCCGGGTCGAGCCCGGTGAGGTGGCCGCGGTGGTGGCCGAGCACCCGGACGTCGCGCAGGCCGTCGTCGTGGCGGTCGACGGGCGGCTCGTCGCCTACGTGGCCGGGGATGTCGGCGGGCTGCGGGAGTGGGTTTTGCAGCGGCTGCCGGAGTACCTGGTGCCGGCCGCGTTCGTGGCGCTGGAGCGGATCCCGTTGACCGTGGCCGGGAAGGTGGACCGGCGGGCGCTGCCGGCGCCGGACTTCGCCGCCCTTGCCGGGGACGGCGGCGCACCGCGGACCGCCACCGAGGAGATCCTCTGCGGGCTGTTCGGGGAGGTGCTCGGCGTCGCCGCCGTCGGCACCGGGGACGACTTCTTCGCGCTCGGCGGGCACTCGCTCACCGCGACCGCGCTCGCCGCGCGGGTGCGGGCGGTGTTCGGGGCGGCGCTGCCGGTCCGGGCCGTGTTCGACGCGCCGACCGTCGCGCTGCTGGCCGCCCGGCTCGACCGGGGCGACGGCGGCGACGGCGGGCTGCCGCGGCTGGAGGCGCGGGAGCGGCCCGATCCGCTGCCGGTCTCGCCCGCCCAGCACCGGCTCTGGCTGGACCATCAGCTCAACGGGCCGGGGCCGACGTACAACGTGGCATTCGCGCTGCGGCTCACCGGGGCGCTCGACGCCGGCGCGCTGCGGCTGGCGCTGCTCGACGTGCTGGAGCGGCACGAGGGGCTGCGTACCGTGTTCCCGACCGTCGACGGCCGGCCGGTGCAGCGGGTGCTGCCCGCCCCGCACCCGGAATGGACCGTCGCCGAGTGCACCGGCGGCGAGCTGTCCGGCCGGCTCGCCGCGGCCGCGCGGCACCCCTTCGACCTCGCGTCGGAGCTGCTGGTCCGCCCGCACCTGTTCACCGTCGGGCCGGACCGGCACGTGCTGCTGCTCCTGCTGCACCACATCGTCACCGACGAGTGGTCCGAGGGGCGGCTGGTGGCCGACCTCGGCGCCGCCTACGGTGCGCGGACGCGCGGCGCGGCGCCGGACTGGGCGCCGCTGCCCGTGCAGTACGCCGACTACGCCCTCTGGCAGCGCGATCTCCTGGCCGCCGAGGCCGGCTCCGCCCGGCAGCTCGCGTTCTGGCGGGAGGCCCTCGATGGCGTCCCCGCTGAGCTGGCCCTGCCGGCCGACCGGCCGCGGCCCGCCGCGCCCACCTACGCCGGCGGCATCGTCACCTTCGACGTGCCGGCCGAGACCCACCAGCGGATCCGGGCGGTCGCCCGGCGGGCCGGGGCCACCGTGTTCATGGTCGTGCAGGCGGCGCTGGCCGCGCTGCTGCACCGGGTCGGGGCCGGCGACGACGTGCCGCTCGGCAGCCCGGTCGCGGGCCGCCCCGACCAGCGCCTCGACGCCCTCGCCGGGTTCTTCGTCAACACCCTGGTCCTGCGCACCGACGTCTCCGGCGACCCGTCCTTCGCCGAGCTGCTCGCCCGCGTCCGCGCGGCCGACCTGGCCGCGTTCGGCCACGCCGACGTGCCCTTCGACCGGGTCGTCGAGGCGGTCAACCCGCCGCGGGCGCCCGGGCGCAACCCGCTGTTCCAGGTCATGGTCGCCTTCCAGCACGTGCCGGCCGAGGCGCCGGGCCTGCCCGGGCTGCGGACCGAGCCGGTGCCGGTCGACACCGGGGTCGCCCAGTTCGACCTCGGGGTGGTCGTCACCGAGCACCACGGCGAGGACGGCTTGCGCGGCGTCATCGAGTTCAGCGCCGACCTCTTCGACCGTGCCACCGTGGTCGCGCTGGCCGAGCGGTTCGTGCGGCTCCTCGCCGGGGCGGTCGCCGCGCCGGACCGGCGGGTCGGCGAGCTCGACCTGCTCACCCCGGCCGAGCGGCGCGCGGTCGCGGAGGACTGGCAGGGCGTGCGCGGCCCGACCCGGCCGCGGACCCTGCCGGAGCTGTTCGCCGAGCGGGTGGCGGCCGACCCGGGCGCGGTCGCGATGGAGGACGGCCCGGTGCGCCTGACCTTCGCCGAGCTGGACGCGCGCACCGACCGGCTCGCGCGGCGGCTGGTCCGGCTCGGGGCCGGGCCGGAGCGGATCGTCATGGTGCTGCTGCCGCGCTCCGCCGACCTGTTCGCGGCCGAGCTGGCGGTGGCCAAGGCGGGCGCCGCGTACCTGCCGGTCGACCCGGCCTACCCGGCGGAGCGGGTCGCCCTGCTGGCCGCCGACGCCGACCCGGTCCTGGCCATCGCCGCCCCGGGCACGACCACGCTGCCCGCCGGCCTGCCGGTGGTAGGCCCGGGCGCCCAGGACGAGGACGAGGACGGCGGCCCGCGGCCCGCCGGGCTGTCGGTGGTAGACCCGGGCGCCCAGGACGAGGACGAGGACGGCGGCCCGCGGCCCGCCGGGCTGCCGGTGGTGGGCCCGGGCGCCGAGAACGAGGACGAGGACGGCGCACCGCTGCCCGCGGCGCGGCCCGGCAACGCGGCGTACGTCATCTACACCTCCGGTTCGACCGGGCGTCCCAAGGGCGTGATCGTGCCGCACGCCGGGCTCGCCGACCTCTCCGACACCTTCGCCGAGGCGTGGCACGTGGGGCCCGGCGACCGGGTGGCGCAGTTCGCCTCGCCGAGCTTCGACGTCACCGTGGCCGAGCTGGCCGCGAGCGTGCTGCGCGGCGCCACCCTCGTCGTGGTGCCCGAGGCGGCCCGGGTCGGTGCCGCGTTCGCCGAGTTCGTGCGGGACCACGGCGTCACGCACTTCGCGCTGCCGCCCGCCGCGCTGGCCGCACTGCCCGACGGGGTCGTTCCGGCCGGCGTGCGGGTCATCGCGGGCGCGGACCGGCTCGCCGGGGACCTCGTGAACCGCTGGGCCGGCCGGCACCGCATGCTCAACGCGTACGGTCCGACCGAGGCCACCGTCAACTCGACCTTCTGGGCCTGCGCGCCGGGCGCGCCGGTCCGCATCGGCCGGCCCGACCGCAACAAGCGCGCCTACGTGCTCGACGGCCGGCTGCGGGCCGTGCCGCCCGGCGTCCCCGGCGAGCTGTACCTGTCCGGCGCCGGGCTGGCCCGCGGCTACCTCGGCCGGGCGGGCCTCACCGCCGAGCGCTTCGTCGCCGACCCGTTCGGGGCGGCCGGCGGGGTGATGTACCGGACCGGCGACCTGGCCCGCTGGGACGCCGACGGGCAGCTGGAGTTCCTCGGCCGCGCCGACGACCAGGTGAAGATCCGGGGCTTCCGGATCGAGCCCGCTGAGGTCGCCGCCGCGCTCGCCGAGCACCCCGCGGTCCGCCACGCCGCCGTGGTGGCCCGCGACGGCCGCCTCGTCGCCTACACCGAGGGCGGCGCCGACCCCGCCGAGCTGCGCGCCTGGGCGACCGGGCGGCTGCCCGAGCACCTGGTGCCGGCCGTGGTCGTGCCCATGGCGGCGCTGCCGCGCACGGCGGGCGGCAAGGTCGACCGGGCCGCGCTGCCCGAGCCGGTCGCCGACCGGACTTCCGAAAAGCCGGCAACGGTACGCCAGGAGCTCTTCGCGGCCCTCTTCGCCGAACTGCTCGGTGTCGGCGAGGTCGGCGTCGACGAGGGGTTCTTCGCCCTCGGCGGCGACAGCATCGTCGCGCTGCAACTGGTCGCCCGGGCCCGCGCCGCCGGCCTCGAGCTGTCCGCCCGCCAGGTCTTCGAGCACCAGACCGTGGCCGCCCTGGCCGCCGTCACCGAGGCCGCCGCGGCGCCCGCCGCCGAGGCCCCGGACGCCGGCGTCGGTGCCGTGCCGCTCACCCCGATCGTGGCCTGGCTGCGCGACCACGCCGGGGAAGCGCTCGGCACCTTCGCCCAGGCGCTGCTGCTGCGCGTCCCGGCGGCGCTCACCCGCGACGGCCTGACCGACGCGCTGCGGGCCGTGCTCGACCGCCACGACGCGCTGCGGGCGAGCTGGACCGGCGACGGCCTGCTCGTCCCGCCGCCCGGCGGCCCGGACCCGGCGGACCTGCTGCGGATCGCCCCCGGCGGCCTGGCGGACCTGCCGGCCGAGCACGCCGCGGCGGTGCGCCGGCTCGCACCCGCCGACGGGCGGATGCTGCAGGCGGTGTGGTTCCCCGGCGAGCGGCGGCTGCTGCTCGTCGCGCACCACCTCGTCGTCGACGGCGTGTCCTGGCGCATCCTCGCCGGGGACCTGGCCGTCGCCGCCCGCGGCGGCGCGCTGGCCCCGGTCGGCACGTCCCTGCGCACCTGGGCGGGCGGTCTCGCGCGGGCGCGGGCGGCGGAGCTGCCGTACTGGCTGTCCATGCTGGACGGTGCCGACGAGCCGATCGGCACCCGGCGCGTCGAGGCGGGGCGGGACACCGTGGGCGGGCTGCGCGAGCGGGTCCTGCGGCTGCCCGCCGAGGCGACCCGGCCGCTGCTCACCACCGTGCCCGAGGCCTTCCACGCCGGGGTACAGGACGTGCTGCTCGCCGGCCTGGCCGTCGCCGTCCGGCAGTGGCGCCCGGCGACGGCCCGGCGCGGTGTGCTGCTGCGCCTGGAGGGCCACGGCCGGGAGGAGCACCTCGTCCCCGGCAGCGACCTGAGCCGCACCGTCGGCTGGTTCACCATCGAGCACCCGGTCCGCCTCGACCCCGGCGGCGACGACCCGGCCGCCGCGCTCAAGCGGGTCAAGGAGCAGCTGCGCGCGGTGCCGGACCACGGCGCCGGGTACGGCCTGCTGCGGTACCTCGACCCCGCCGCCGGCGCCGCCCTGGCCGCCGCGACCGGGCCGGAGATCCTGTTCAACTACCTCGGCCGGCTCGCCGCCGGCTCCGGCGACGACGGCGCCGACTGGGTCGCCGCGGCCGAGGGCGACGCGCTCGGCGACGGCCTCGACCCGGCGTTCCCGGCCGGGCACCCGCTGGAGATCAACGCCGGGACGCTGGACCTGCCGGGCGGGCCCGAGCTGGACGTGCGCATCGCGTACCTCGACGGCGTCCTCGACGCCGCCGACGTGGACCGCCTCGGCGAGCTGTGGCTCGCCGCGCTGGACCGGCTGCGCGCCGCGGCCGCCGCGCCGGGCGGCGGCGGGCACACACCATCCGACCTGAGCCTGGTCAGCCTGAGCCAGGACGAGATCGACGAGTTCGAAGACGAGTGGAGGACCGTGTGACCAGCCCGGGCGGACTGCAGGACATCCTGCCCCTGTCGCCGCTGCAGGAGGGCCTCTACTTCCTGT
This sequence comes from Dactylosporangium salmoneum, assembly GCF_039532525.1. Taxonomy (NCBI): domain Bacteria; kingdom Bacillati; phylum Actinomycetota; class Actinomycetes; order Micromonosporales; family Micromonosporaceae; genus Dactylosporangium; species Dactylosporangium salmoneum. The sequence continues at coordinate 134,757 of NZ_BAAARV010000016.1, read as the reverse complement.
CGTCGTACTCGGCCGGCGACCCCGACGTCTACGTGGTGCAGCAGGTGCTGACCCTCGACGGGCCGCTGGACGCGGGCCGGCTGCGGGCGGCGGCGCAGGCGGTCCTCGACCGGCACGCGAACCTGCGCGCGGCGTTCCGCCCCCGCAAGGCCGGCCAGCCCGTGCAGCTGGTCCCGTCCTCGGTGCCGGTGGCCTGGTCGGAGGTCGACGCCGACGCCGACGCCGACGCCGACGCCGCCGCCGCGGACGAGGTGGCCGAGGCGGAGCGCCGCCGCCCCTTCGACCTGGGCCGGCCGCCGCTGCTGCGGTGGGCGCTGGTCCGGCTCGGCCCGCGGCGGCACCGGCTGATCCTCACCGCGCACCACATCCTGCTCGACGGCTGGTCCGCCCCGCTGCTCCTGCGCGACCTGCTCACCCTCTACGCCGGGGCGGAGCCGCCGCGGGCCCGGCCGTACAAGGAGTACCTGGCCTGGGTGGCCCGCCAGGACCGGGCCGCGGCCGAGCGGGCCTGGCGCGAGGCCCTGACGGGCGTGGAGGAGCCGACGTTGGTACGGCCCGGGGCCGCCCGGGCCGCCGCGGCCGAGCCCGAGGCGATCGAGCGGACCGTCGACGCGCGGCGGCTGGCCGCCCGCGCCCGGGCCGTCGGCGTCACCGTCAACACCGTCGTGCAGGGCGCGTGGGCGCTGGTGCTGCGCGAGCTGACCGGCCGCGACGACGTCCTCTTCGGGGCCACCGTGTCCGGGCGGCCGGCCGACCTGCCGGGCGCGGAGGACATGGTCGGGCTGTTCATCAACACGCTGCCGGTGCGGGTGCGGCCGCGGCCCGCCGATACCTGGGGCGCGTACCTGGGGCGGTTGCAGGCGGAGCAGGCCGCGCTGCTGGACCACCAGCATGTCGGCCTGGCCGCGGTCCAGCGCCTGGCCGGCGTCGGGCCACTCTTCGACACCCTGCTCGTGTTCGAGAGCTACCCGCTGGACGCCGACGGGCTGCGCGCGCTGGAGCAGGCGGCCGGGCTGCGGCTGGCCGCGGTCACCGGCCGGGACGCCACCCACTACCCGCTCACCCTGACCGTGGTGCCCGGCGAGGACATGGTTCTCGGCGCCGAGTACCGCCCCGACGTGTTCGACCGCGCCGCCGCCGAGCGGATCCTGGACCGCCTCGGTGCCCTGCTGTCTTCCTTCGCCGACGACCCGGACGCCCGCCTGCTCGATCTGTCCGCGGCGTCCTCGACCCTCGATGGTCCGGCGGTGGCGGTCGGCGAGGGCACGATCGTGGACCGTTTCCTGGCGACGGTCGCGCGGACGCCGGACGCGGTCGCGTTGGCGCCGTGGACGTTCGCGGAGCTGTCGACCCGGGTGGACCGTCTGGCGCGGTCGCTGGTCGCGCACGGTGCCGGTCCGGAGAAGGTCGTGGCCGTCCTGCTGCCGCGGTCGCCCGAAGCGGTGGTGGCGTGGCTGGCCGTGCTGCGCGCGGGCGCGGTGTATCTCCCGGTCGACGCCGACTATCCGCAGGAGCGCATCGACTACCTCCTCGCGGACGCTCGCCCGGCGGTCGTGGTGAAGCCGGACTTTCCAATGCTGGATGGTGAGCTTCCGGCCGCGATCAGTCCGCGCTCGGGCGCGTATCTGATCTACACGTCGGGTTCGACGGGTCGGCCGAAGGGTGTGCTGGTCGAGCACGCGAGCCTGCTGAACCTGTTCGAGCATCACCGGCAGCGGTTGATGGGGGACCGCCGGAACGTGCGGGCGGCACTCTCGGCGGCGACCGTGTTCGACACCTCGTGGGAGGGCGTGCTGTGGCTGGTCGCCGGCCACGAGTTGCACGTGCTGGATGACGAGACCCGCCGGGACCCCGAGTTGTTCGTGTCCTATGTGGACGAGCACCGGATCGACTTCCTGGATGTGACGCCGTCGTTGGCGGGTCCGTTGCTGGCGGCGGGTCTGCTGGATGAGGGGCGGCATCGTCCGGCGATGGTGGCGCTGGGTGGTGAGGCTGCTGATGCGCAGGTGTGGTCGGCGTTGGGGTCGAACGGGGTGAACCTGTACGGGCCGACCGAGTGCACGGTCGACACGTTGATGGCTTGGGTCGGGGAGCATGACTTGCCGTCGGTTGGGCGGCCGATCGGGAACACCCGGGCGTATGTGCTGGATAGCTGGTTGCGGCCGGTGGATATGGGTGAGTTGTACCTGTCGGGGGCGCAGCTGGGGCGGGGGTATCTGGATCGGCCTGGGCTGACGGCCTCGCGGTTCGTGGCGGATCCGTTTGTGCCCGGTGAGCGGATGTATCGGACCGGGGATCTGGTGCGGGTGGGGGCCGATGGTGGGCTCGAGTTCCTCGGGCGGGCGGACGATCAGGTGAAGATCCGCGGGTTCCGGGTCGAGCCGGGCGAGGTGGCCGCCGTGCTGGCCGAGCACCCCGGCGTGGCCCAGGCCGTGGTGGTTGCCGTGGACGGGCGGCTCGTCGCGTACGTGGTGGGCGCCGCCGACGGGCTGCGGGAGTGGGTCGCGCGGCGGGTGCCCGACCACCTGGTGCCGGCGGCGTTCGTGGCGCTGGACCGCATGCCGTTGACCGTGGCCGGGAAGGTGGACCGGCGGGCGCTGCCGGCGCCGGACTTCGCGGCGATGAGCGGGCGCCAGCGGCCGCGCACAGCGGCCGAGGAGGTGCTCTGCGGGCTCTTCGCCGAGGTGCTCGGGCTCGCGTCGGTCGGGGTCGAGGACAGCTTCTTCGGGCTCGGCGGCGACAGCATCGTGAGCATCCAGCTCGTCGCCCGGGCGCGGGGCGCGGGGCTGCGGATCACGCCGCGGCAGGTCTTCGAGCTGCGGACCGTCGGCGCGCTCGCCGCCGTGGCCGAGCCGATCGGCGCCGCGCCCGTCGCCGCCGGCAGCGGGATCGGGGCCGTGCCGCTCACGCCCGCGGTGGCCTGGCTGCTCGGAGCCGGGCCGCACCGGCGGTACAGCCAGTCCATGGTGTTCCCGGAGCCCGCCGGGCTCACCGTGGACGGCCTGCACAGCATCGTGCAGGCCCTCCTCGACCGGCACGACCTGCTCCGGGCGCGGCTGACCGCGGCCGGGCTGGTCGTGCCGGCGCAGGGGGCGGTCGCCGCCGCCTCCGTGGTCCGGCGCGGGACCGGGGCGGTCGAGGACGAGGTGGCGGCCGCGGCCGACCGGCTCGACCCGGCCGCCGGGGTGATGCTGCAGGTCGTGTGGTGCGGCAGGCAGCTCGCGTTCGTGGCCCACCACAGCGTCGTGGACGCCGTGTCCTGGCAGATCATCGGGGCCGACCTGGCGGCCGGCCGCGCGCCGGAGCTGCCCGCCAAGGGCACGCCCTTCCGGGAGTGGGCGGCGGGGCTCGGCAGGGCCGCGGCGGGGGAGCAGCTCGGGTACTGGCTGGAGGTGCTCGGCGGGGAGCCGGAGCCGCCGCTCGGGGCGCGGGCCGTCGACCCGGGCCGGGACACCGTCGCCACCGCGCGGACCCTCACCGTCGAGCTGGACGCGGAGCGCACCGCCGCCCTGACCGCCGCGGCCGGGGCCGTGCGGGCCGGGACGGCCGACGCGCTGCTCGCCGGGCTGGCGCTGGCCGTCACCCGCCGCACCGGGCGCGACGGGCTGCTGGTCGAGCTGGAGGGGCACGGGCGCGAGGAGCACCTCGTGCCCGGGGCCGACCTCGCGCGGACCGTCGGCTGGTTCACCACGGAGTACCCGGTGCGCCTCACGCCCGGCGCCGGCGGGCCCACCGCCGCGCTCAAGCGGGTCAAGGAACAGCTGCGCGCGGTGCCGGACGCGGGCGCGCTCTACGGGGTGCTGCGCCACCTCGACCCGGCCGGGCGCGCCGCGCTGGCCGGGCGGCCCGAGCCGCAGGTCGTCGTCAACTACCTGGGGCGGTCGGAGACCGGGGCGGGCGGCGGGCTGGGCGGCGCGGCCGAGCCGGACATGCCGCTGGCCCGCGCCCTGGAGATCAACGCGGCGGTGGTGGACGGGCGGCTGAGCGTCGCGCTGACGTACCCCTCCGGCGTCCTCGACGAGGAAACCGTGCGCGGGATCGCCGCCGACTGGTTCGCGGCGCTCGGCGAGCTGTGCGCCGTCGAGGCCGGGCTCACGCCGTCGGACCTGCTGCAGCCGGGGCTCGGGCAGGGCGAGATCGAGGCGCTGGAGCGGCGGCCCGGCGGGCTGCAGGACGTGTGGCCGCTCACCCCGCTGCAGGAGGGCCTGGTGTTCCTGGCCGCGCTGGCCGGGGACGTCGACCCGTACGTCGTGCAGCAGGTCATCGAGCTCGACGGGCCGCTGGACGCGCGGCGGCTGCGGGCCGCCGGGCGGGCGCTGCTCGACCGGCACGCCGCGCTGCGGGTCGCCTTCCCGGCCGGGCCCGGCGGCGTGCTGCGCCAGGCCGTGGCCGCGCGGGCCGAGCCGCCGTGGGCCGAGGTGGACCTTTCCGCGGTGAGCGACCCGGAGGCCGAGTTCGAGCGGCTCGCCGCGGCCGACCGGGGGCGCCCGTTCGACCTGGACCGGCCGCCGCTGCTGCGGCTGACCCTGGTCCGGCTCCCGGGCTCGCACCGGCTCGTGCTCACCAACCACCACGTGCTGCTCGACGGGTGGTCGACGCCGCTGGCCGTGCGGGACCTGTTCGACCTCTACGCCGGGCGGGACGTCGGCCGGCCGCGCGACTACCGCGACTACCTGCGCTGGCTGCTGCGGGCCGACCGGGGGGCGGCGGAGGCGGCCTGGCGGGCGGCGCTGGCCGGGCTGGAGCAGCCGACGCTCGTCGCGCCGGCGGCCGGTGCGGTGCTCGACGCGCGGCCCGGCAAGGCCGAGCGGGAGCTGCCGGCCGAGGTCACCGCGCGGCTGGCCGCGCTGGCCCGGGAGCGGCAGGTCACGCTCAACACCGTCGTGCAGGCCGCCTGGGCGGTCCTGCTGGTGCAGCTGACCGGGCGGACCGACGTCGTGTTCGGCACCACCGTGTCCGGGCGGCCGGCCGCGGTGCCCGGCGTCGAGGACATGGTCGGGTTCTGCATCAACACGCTGCCGGTCCGGGTGGCGCTCGACCCGGCGCAGCCGTGGACCGGGCTGCTGGACCGGGTGCAGGGCGCCGCGGCCGCGCTGCTGGAGCACCAGCACCTGCCGCTGGGCGACGTGCAGCGCCTCGCCGGCCTGGGCGAGCTGTTCGACACGCTGACCATCTTCGAGAGCTACCCGCTCGACGGCGACGGGCTGCGGGCCGCGACCGGGGCCGGCGGGCTGCGGATGACCGGCGTCGCCGGCGACGATGCGCCGCACTACCCGCTCACCCTCGCCGTCGCGCCGGGGGAGCGGCTGCGGCTGGGCCTGGCCTACCGCGGCGACGTGTTCCCCGCCGAGTTCGCCGAGGAGCTCATCGACCGGTACGGCGCCCTCCTCGCCGAGCTGGCCCAGGCCCCCGAGCGGCCGGTGGGCCGCGCGCTGTCCGGCCACGCGGCGCTGCCGGACACGGCTCACCCCGTGCCGGCGACCACGCTGCCGGAGCTCTTCGCCGCGGCGGCGCGCCGGGACCCGGGCGCGGTCGCCGTCGTGGCCGAGGACGGGACCGTGACCTACGCCGAGCTCGACGCCCGGGTCGAGGCGCTCGCCGCGCGGCTGCAGGAGTTGGGCGCCCGGCCGGAGACGGTCGTGGCCGTCGCGCTGCCGCGGTCGCTGGACCTCGTCGTCGCGCTGCACGCCGTGCACCGGGCCGGGGCGGCGTACCTGCCGCTGGACCCGGCGCTGCCCCGCGAGCGGACCGACATGCTGGTGGCGGATGCGGGAGCGGTGACGGTACTGACGCCGGAAAACGTGCACGAGCGCCCATCGCGGCCGTTGGCGCCGGTGCGGGTCGCTCCCGGCGCCGCCGCGTACGTCATCTACACCTCCGGCTCCACCGGCCGGCCCAAGGGCGTCGTGGTGGCGCACCGCTCGATCGTCAACCGGCTGCTGTGGATGCGGCACGCGTACCCCCTCGCGGCGGGGGAGCGGGTCGCGCAGAAGACGCCGGCCGGCTTCGACGTGTCGGTCTGGGAGTTCTTCTGGCCGCTGCTGGCCGGGGCCACGCTCGTCGTCGCCCGGCCGGACGGGCACCGGGACCCGGCGTACCTCGCCGGGCTGATCCGCCGGGAGCGGGTCACGACCGTCCACTTCGTCCCGTCGATGCTGCGGGCGTTCCTCGACGAGCCCTCGGCCGCGGGCCTGCCGCTGCGGCGGGTCATCTGCAGCGGCGAGGCGCTCCCGGCCGACCTGGCCCGTCGCTTCGCCACGGTCCTGCCCGGGGTGGAGCTGCACAACCTCTACGGCCCGACCGAGGCCGCGGTCGACGTCACCCATCACCCGGTCGACCCGGCGGCCGCCGGCCCGGTCCCGATCGGCCGTCCACTGTGGAACACCACCGCGGTGGTCCTCGACCCGTGGCTGCGGCCGGTGCCGGCCGGCGTCGTCGGCGAGCTGTACCTCGGCGGCGTGCAACTGGCCCGCGGGTACCTGAGCCGGCCCGGGCTGACCGCCGAGCGGTTCGTGGCCGACCCGTTCGGCGCGCCCGGCGCGCGGCTCTACCGCACCGGCGACCTCGCGCGGGCGACCACGGACGGCCGGCTGGAGTACGCCGGGCGCACCGACGACCAGGTGAAGATCCGCGGCCTGCGGGTCGAGCCGGGCGAGATCGAGGCCGCCCTGACCGCGCTGCCCGGGGTCGCCGCGGCGGCCGTCGTGGCCCGCGACGACGGCCCGGCCCGCCGCCTGGTCGCCTACCTGGTGGCCGGCGCCGCGGCCCCGGCCGACCCGGCCGCGGTGCTGGCCCGGACGCTGCCAGAGCACATGGTGCCGGCCGCGTTCGTCCGGCTGGACGCGCTGCCGCTGACCGCCAGCGGCAAGCTCGACCGCAAGGCCCTGCCCGCCCCCGACTTCGCCGCGAAGGCGGGCGCCGACACGCCGCGCACGCCGGCCGAGGAGGTCTTCGCCCGGCTCGTGGCCGAGGTGCTCGGGCTGCCGCGGGCCGGCGTGCGGGACGGGTTCTTCGCGCTCGGCGGGGACAGCATCCTCGCCCTGCGGCTCACCGCCCGGGCCCGCGAGGCCGGCTGGCGCATCACCGCCCGGGACGTCTTCGCCCGCCCGACCGTCGAGGGCCTCGCCGCGGTCGCGGTGCCGGCCGGCGACGAGCGGCGCGACGCGTCCGCGGGCTGGGGCGACGTCCCGGCCACCCCGATCATGCTGGAGCCGGGCGCGGCCGACCCGCGGCTGAGCCAGTCGATGGTCCTGCCCGACCCCGGCCCCGAGCTGGCGGCCCGGCTGCAGGCCCTGCTCGACCGGCACGACGTGCTGCGGGCCCGGTGGACCGGCGCCGGCCTGCACGTGCCCCCGCCCGGCGCCGTCGACGCCGCCGCGCTGATCGGCGCGGCGGACCTCGACCCGGCCGCGGGCCGGATGCTGCGCGCGGTGCGCCGGGACGGCGGGCGGCTGCTGCTGGAGGTCCACCACCTCGCGGTCGACGCCGTGTCGTGGCCGCTGCTGCGGGCCGGGCTGGCCGGCGAGCCGGTCGCGGCGCCCGGCACCTCCTTCCGCGAGTGGGCGCACGCGCTCGTGCGGGCCGCGCGGGAGCGGGCCGGCGAGCTGGAGTACTGGCAGGCGGTGCTGGACGGCCCGCCGGTGCTGCTGGGGGACGTCGCGCTCGGGTCCTCCGACACGCTCGGCACCCTGGAGCTGCTCACCGCGCGGGTGTCCGTGCCGGCGCTGCCCGCGCCGCGGGTGAACCTGCAGGACGTGCTGCTGGCCGGGCTCGCGCTGGCCGCCGGCGGCGACGTGCTCGTCGAGCTCGAAGGGCACGGCCGGGAGGAGCGGCTGCTGCCCGGGGCCGACCTGTCCGGCACCGTGGGCTGGTTCACCACCGTCCGCCCCGTCCGGCTGGCCGCCACCGACCCGGCAACGGCGCTGCGGCGGGTCCGGGCGCAGCTGCGGGCCGCGCCCGACGGCGGCATCGGCTACGGCCTGCTGCGTCACCTCAACCCCGGGACGGCCGCCGCGCTCGCCGGGCGGCCCCGCCCGCCCGTGCTGTTCAACTACCTGGGGCGGCAGGACGGCGAGGGACTCGGCGGCGACGCCGGCGACGATCTCCCGGTCCGGCACGCCCTGAGCGTCGAGGCGTCCGTCGTGGACGGTGCGCTGGTCATCGCGGCGGCCTACCCGCGCGGGGCCGTCGCCGCGGACACCGTCCGGGGCCTGCTCGACCGGTGGGCCGCCGCCCTGCCGGCGCTGGCCGGTTCCGACTGGCTGACGCCGTCCGACGTGCTCGCCGCGGTGGGGCAGGGGGAGCTGGACGAGCTGGCCGCGCGGTACCCGGGCCTCGCCGACGTGCTGCCGCTCACCCCGCTGCAGGAGGGCCTGTTCTACCTGCACCAGCTCGACCCGGCCGGGTACGCGGTGCAGCAGCTGCTCGACCTCGACGGGCCGCTGGACCCCGACCGGCTGCGGGCCGCGGCCGGCGAGCTGCTGGCCCGCCACCCCAACCTCGGGGCCGCGTTCACCACGACGGCGTCCGGGCGGCCGGTCCAGGTCGTCGCGGGCGCCCGGGCGGTGCCGTTCGAGGTGGCGGACGCCACCGCGCCCGGCGCGGCCGAGCGGCTCGCCGACGCCGAGCGGGCCGCGCCCTTCGACCTGGCCGCGCCGCCGCTGCTGCGGATGCTGCTGCTGCGGCTCGGCGCGGACCGGCACCGGCTCGTGCTGACCCAGCACCACGTGCTGGTCGACGGCTGGTCCGGGCCGCTGGTCGCGCGGGAGCTGTTCGCCGCCTACGCGGGGGCCTCGGGGGCGCCCGCGCGGCCGTACCGCGACTTCCTCGCCTGGCTCGCCGCCGCCGACACGGGCGCGGCCGAGGCGGCGTGGCGTTCGGCGCTGGCGGGAGTGGCCGAGCCGACCCTGGTCGCGCCCGGCGCCACCGGGCGACCGGCGGGACTGCCCGGCGAGGTGAGCGTCGAGCTGCCGCCCGCGGCGGCCGCCCTGGCCCGCGCCCGCGGCATCACCCCGAACACGCTCGTCCAGGCGCTCTGGGCCGTCCTGCTGGGCCGGCTCACCGGCCGCGCCGACGTCGTCTTCGGGGCCACCGTGGCCGGGCGCCCGCCGGACCTGGCCGGCGCCGCGGACATGATCGGGCTGTTCATCAACACCGTGCCCGTGCGGGCCCGCCTGGTGCCCGGGGAGAGCTGGGCCGCGTTCCTCGCCCGGCTGCAGGCCGAGCAGGCCGGCCTGATCGAGCACCATCACCTGGGGCTGGCGTCCATCCAGCGCCTGGCCGGCGTGGGCGAGCTGTTCGACACGCTGGTCGTGTTCGAGAGCTACCCGGTCGACGCCGAGCGGCTCGACGACAGCCAGCGGGCCGCCGGGCTCAAGCTGGCCGGGGCCGGCGCCCGCGACGCCACCCACTACCCGCTCACCCTGGTGGCGGCGGAGGACGACGGGCTGCACCTGACGCTGGAGTACCGCACCGACGCCGTCGACGAGGCCACCGCCCGGCTGCTGCTGGACCGGCTGGTCGCGCTGGCCGCCGGGGTGGCCGCCGACCCCGAGCGGGCCGTCGACCGGGCCGACGCACTCACCGCGGACGAGCGGCGGCGCATCCTGCGCGACTGGAACGACGGGGCGCTGCCGGTCACCCCGGCCACCCTGCCGGGGCTGGTCGCCGGGTGGGCCGCGCGCACCCCCGACGCGACCGCGCTGGTCGTCGGGGCGCGCCGCTGGACCTACGCGCAGCTGGTTGCCGAGGCCGACGAGCTGGCCGGCGTCCTGGCCGCGGCCGGGGCCCGGCCGGGCGAGCTGGTCGCGCTGCTGCTGCCGCGGGGCGAGCACATCGTGCCGGCCATCCTGGGTGCGATGGGCTCGGGCGCGGCGTACCTGCCGATCGACCCCGAGTACCCGCCGGCCCGCATCGCCGCGATGCTCGACGACGCGCGGCCGGTCGTCACCCTCGCCGTCGAGTCCACAGTGGACCTGCTCCCCGCCGGCGCCGCGCGGCTGGTGCTCGACGGCGAGCTGCCGCAGCGCCGGGGCGGGAAGGCCGCGATCACGCCGGAGCACCCGGCGTACGTCATCTACACCTCCGGCTCCACCGGCCGGCCGAAGGGCGTGCTCGTGCCGCACCGCACCGTCGTCAACCTCTTCCACAGCCACCGCGACCGGATCCTCGGTCCGGCCGCCGAGCGCCTCGGCCGCCCGCTGCGCGTCGCGCACAACTGGTCGTTCGCGTTCGACGCCTCGTGGCAGCCGCTGCTCGCCCTGCTCGGCGGCGACGAGCTGCACCTGGTCACCGACGAGCCCCGCAAGGATCCGCGGCTGCTGGCCGAACTGCTGCGGCACAACCGGATCGACATGATCGAGGTGGCGCCGTCGCACCTGGAACAGCTGCTCGCGGCCGGGTTCGACGCGGCCGGGCTGGCCGTGCTCGGCGTCGGCGGAGAGGCCGTGCCTGATCCACTGTGGACGGCCATGGCGAGCCTGCCCGGCACCGAGGCGTACAACTTCTACGGCCCGACGGAGTGCACGGTGGACTCGGTCGTGCAGCGGGTCAAGGAGGTGCCGCGGGCCCTGATCGGGCGCCCGGTCGCCAACACCGCGCTCTACGTCCTCGACGACCGGCTGCGGCCCGTGCCGCCCGGGGTGGCCGGCGAGCTGTACATCGGCGGCGCCCAGCTGGCCCTGGGCTACCTGCGCCGGCCCGGGCTCACCGCGGGCCGGTTCGTCGCCGACCCGTTCGGCGGCGAGCCCGGCGCCCGGCTGTACCGCACCGGCGACGTCGTGCGCTGGACCGCCGACGGGCGGATCGACTACCTCGGCCGCGCCGACGACCAGGTGAAGATCCGCGGGCACCGGGTCGAGCCCGGCGAGGTGGCCGTCGCGCTGGCCGAGCACCCGCAGGTCGCGCAGGCCGTCGTGGTCGCCGACGGCGGCCGGCTCATCGCCTACGTGGTCGGCGCGGCCGAGCCTGCGGCGCTTCGGTCCTGGGCGGGTCAGCGGCTGCCGGGGTACCTCGTGCCGGCCGCCGTCGTCGCGGTCGGCGCGATCCCGTTGACCGTCAATGGCAAGCTCGACCGGGCCGCGCTGCCCCGCCCCGTCTTCGCCGCGGCCGGCCGCGCGCCGCGGGGCCCGGCCGAGGAGCGCCTCGCCGGGCTGTTCGCGGCCGCGCTGGGCCTGGCGGAGGTCGGTGCCGAGGAGAGCTTCTTCGACCTCGGCGGCGACAGCATCGCGGCCATGCGCCTGGTGAGCCTGGCCCGCGCGGCCGGGCTCGACCTGAGCCTGCGCGGCCTCGTCGGGCTCGGCACCGTCGCGGCCCTGGCGGAGGTGGCGGCATGAGGCCCGCCGCGCTGCTCGGGTGGGCGCTGCGGTGCTCCGGACGGGGCGTCGCCGCGTCGTGGGCCGGCGGCCTGGGGTACCAGGGCGGCCTGATCCTGCTGCCGTGGTGCCTCGGCCGGGCGCTCGACGAGGGCATCACCGGCGGCGACCGGCGCGCCCTGCTCTGGTGGGCCGGCGCCACCCTCGCCGTCTCCGTGGCGCTCGCCGGCGCCGAGCTCGCGATGCGCTGGTGGGCGACGCTCGCCGGGGTCCGCACCGGCAACGCGCTGCTGGAGCGGCTGGCCGGGCGGGTGCTGGGCTGGGACGCGCGCACCGCGCACCGGTTCTCGGCCGGCGACCTCGTCACCCGAGGGACCCGCGACGTGGAGACCCTCATCGTCTGGCTCTCGACGGTGCCCTCGCTCGCGAGCGGCGTGCTCGGGCTCGTCACCGTGCTCGTGGTGGTCGCCACGCTGGAGCCGGTGCTGGCGGTCGTCGGGCTGGGCACCGTACCGCTGCTGCTCGCCGTCAACCTGTGGTACCCGGGCCGGTACGAGCGGGCCAACTCGGCCCTGTCCGCCGCGCACAGCGCCCGGGCCGACGCCGTCGAGGACCTGCTGTCGGCCAGCACCGCGGTGCGCGGCCTCGGCGGCGAGACCGTGCTGGTCCGCCGGCACGACGCGGCCAGCCGGACCGTTCGTGACCGAACGTTGGCGCTGGCCCGCATCGCGGCGGCGTGGGCCGCCCACGCGCCGTTCGTGCCCTGGCTGGCCACGGCGGTCGGGCTCGCCGCCGGGGGGCTGGCGGTGCTGGACGGGCGGTTCTCGGTCGGCGGGCTGGTCGCCTTCGCCGGCTGGATGACCCTGCTGGGCCGCCAGGTCATGATGCTCACCTTCCGGTTCAACCAGCTCGGCGACGCCTGGACCGCGGCCGGCCGCGTCGGCGCCGTCCTGGCCGCCGAGCCCGAGCTGTCCGGCGGGAACCGGGACCTCGGCGAGACCGGTGAGGTCCGGATCGTCAGCGCCGCGGTCAGGCGCGAGCAACGCGCGCCGATCAAGCTCCCGGACCTCGACGTCGAGCCGGGCGAGTTCGTGGCGATCACCGGCCCGGTGGGCAGCGGCAAGTCGACGCTGCTACGGCTCCTCGCGCGCCTCGAAGACCCCGACGAAGGAACCGTCAGCTACGGGGGGACGGACCTCCGCGAGGCCCGCATCGAGGACGTCCGCGGCGCCGTCACGCTGGTCGGGCAGCGGCCGCTGCTGCTGTCCGGGACCATCGAGGACAACCTCCGCCTCGGCCGCGACCACATCACCGCCGAGCAGTTGCGGGCGGCGTGCCGTACCGCCGCGATCCTCGAGTTCGTCGAGGGCCTCCCCGACGGCTTCGCCACCGAGGTCGGCGAGCGCGGCAACACCGTGTCCGGCGGCCAGCTCCAGCGCCTGGCCCTCGCGCGGGGGCTCCTGCGCGGCGCCCGGGTCCTGCTGCTCGACGACGTCACCTCGGCGGTCGACGCGCGGACCGAGCAGCGCATCCTCGCGGGCCTGCGCGAGCTGGGCGTGACCGTCATCTTCGCCACCTCGCGCCCCGCGGTGGCCGAGCACGCGGACCGAGTGGAGGAGCTGGTGGGCAATGGCTGACGTGCGGATGCTCGCCGAGGAGCCGGACCTGCGCCGGGTGCTGGGCCGCGCCTGGCCGCACCTGCGCCCGCACCGCAGGATCGTCGCGGCCGGGGTCGCGGTCAACCTGCTGTCCACGCTGGCCCTCACGCTGGTGCCGGTGCTCATCGGGCGGGCCGTGGACCGGCTGCTCGACCACGACCGCGACGGGCTGCTGGCCATCGCCGCCGCCGTGCTGGTCCTGGTCGTCGCCCGGATGCTGCTGCTGCGCGCGTCCGAGGTGCTGCTGACCCGGGCCGGCGAGCGGGTCGTGCACGGGCTGCGGGACCTGGTCGTGGAGCGGCTGGGCGGCACGCCGCTGCGGTTCCTCGAGGCCCACCGCGGCGGCGACCTCCTGCGGCGCTCCACGGTGGAGATCGCCGAGCTGGCCACGTTCGTGCGCAGCCAGCTGCCGGACGTCATCTCGCTCGGCGGGTACCTGGTCTTCACCGCGATCGTGCTGCTCACCTCGTCGTGGGAGCTGTCCGCGCTGCTGCTCGTCGTGTTCGCCCCGCCGATGTGGCTCATCACGCGGGCGTTCCGGCGGGCGGCCGAGCGGGCGTACCCGGCGGAGGCGGCGGCCCAGGCGACCCTGGCGGCCACGTTCGCGGAGAGCCTGCAGGCCCGGGAGCAGCTGCAGATCGACGGGGCGACCGGCACCTGGCTGGCCCGGCTGCGCGGCGACGCCGGCGGGTACCTGCGCACCGCCCGGGCCGCCCAGCGGGCCGCGACCTGGATCGACGGGACCTGGGTCGTGCAGGGGCTGACCACGGCCGCGCTGCTGGTCGGCGGCGGGCTGCTGGCCGGGGGCGACGTGGTCAGCGTCGGCGTGGTGGTCACCTTCGTGCTGGCCAGCCGCGACCTGTTCAGCTCGGTCGACGACTTCACCCTCGTGGTCGGCGAGATGCTGCAGTCCCGGGTCGGCCTGGCCCGCCTGCTGGACCTGCTCGACGCGACCGGGGCGCCGGCGACTTCGCCCGCGGCTCGCACGTCCGGAAGGGGCCTCGTCGCGAAGGGGCTCACGTACGCGTACCGCGACGGCGAACCCGTCCTGCGCGAGATCGACGTGGCGTTCGGCCCCGGGGAGCACGCCGGCCTGGTCGGCGAGACCGGCTCGGGCAAGACCACGCTGGCCAAGCTGCTGTGCGGCCTCTACCGCCCCGACGCCGGCACTGTCCGCCTCGACGGCGAGGACCTCGCCGCCCTCGACCCGGCCGTCCTGCGCCGCCGCCTGGTCCTCATCCCCCAGCAGGTGCACGTCATCGCCGGCACCCTGGCCGACAACCTGGCCCTCGCCCCGGGCGAGCCGACCAGGGCCGACTTCGCCGTCGCGGCCGCGCGCCTGGGCCTCGACGCCTGGGTGGCCGGCCTGCCCGGCGGCTTCGACGCCGAGCTGGGGCGGCGCGGGGAGCGGTTCTCCGCCGGGGAGCGGCAGCTGGTCGGGCTCATCCGGGCCGCGATGATCGACCCGGACGTGCTCATCCTCGACGAGGCCACCGCCGACCTGGACCCGGCCACCGCGCACCGCATCGAGGCCGCGCTGGCCCGGCTGCGCCGCGACCGCACGGTGCTGGTGATCGCACACCGGCCCAGCACCATCGAGCGGCTGCCCCGGGTCGTGCGGCTGGACGCCGGCCGGATCGTGGCCGACGGCACCGGCGAGCCGCTGGAGGCGGCATGCCGGTGATCGAGGTGAACGGGGTGCGGCTGCGGTACCAGGACCAGGGCGAGGGCCCGGCGGTGCTGCTGCTGGCCGGTGGCGGGGCCCGCGGCCGCACCTGGCACCTGCACCAGGTGCCGGCGCTGGTCGCCGCCGGGTTCCGGGTCGTCACCTTCGACGCGCGCGGTGTGCCGCCCAGCGACACGCCGCCGATGGTCACGTTCGACGACCTGGTGGCCGACGCCGCCGCGTTGATCGAGCGGCTCGGCCTCGCGCCGTGCCGCCTCGCCGGGTCGTCGATGGGCGCGCGGGTCGCGGCCGAGCTGTGCCTTCGCCGGCCCGAGCTGGTCGACCGGGCCGTGCTCATGGCCACCTTCGGGCGGCAGGGCGCGTTCCAGAAGGCGATCGGCGCGGCCACGGCGAGGGACGCCGAGGTGCCGGGCGAGTACCTCGCGGTGGTCCGGGCCGTCCTCAACCTCTCGCCGCGCACGCTCGCCGACGACCGCGCCGCCCAGGACTGGCTCGACGTGTTCGCCCTGTCGCTGCCGGGAGCCGGGGCGAGTGCTGCGAGCCGGACCGAGTTCGATGCGGAGTCGGATCGGCTGGGGGAGTACGCCGGCATCGGTCTTCCCTGCCTCGTCCTCGGCTTCGCCGACGACATCGTCGCGCCGGCCCCCGGCGCCCGCGCGGTGGCCGCGGCCATCCCTGGCGCCCGCTACGCCGAGATCCCCGACGCCGGCCACTACGGATACCTGGAGCAGCCCGGCCCGGTGAATGCCCGAATGATCGCCTTTTTCCACCAGGAGGACCCCTCATGACCCTCGTTTGGCACGAGCTCACCCCGCGGCTGCTCGAGGTGCGCCGGGTCCGCACCCTGACCCCGGGCATGGTCCGCGTGACGCTCGGCGGCGAGCAGCTCGACGGCTTCTGCCACGCCGCCCCCGACGACCACGTCAAGGTGTTCTTCCCCGAGCCCGGCGCCGACCTGCCGGTCATGCCGACGCTCGGCGAGGACGGCCTGGAGCCGCCGCCGCCCGGCGCGCCGCTGCCGATCTACCGCGACTACACGGTGCGCTACCTGCGCCCCGAGCGGCGCGAGCTGGACATCGACTTCGCCCTGCACGGGCATGGCCCGGGCGCGACGTGGGCCGCCCGGGCGACTGCGGGGCAGCGGGTGGGCATCCTCGGGCCGCGAGGGTCCAACGTCGTGCCGTTCACCTTCGACTGGTACCTCCTGGGCGCCGACGAGACCGCCCTGCCCGCGCTCGGGGCGTGGCTGGAGCGGCTGCCCGAGCGGGCCCGGGTGCACGCCTTCGTGGAGGTCGACGGGGCCAAGGAGGAGCAGCCGCTGACCACCCGGGCCGACGCGGCCGTGCGCTGGCTGCACCGCGACCGCGGCGAGACCCTCACGGAGGCGGTGCTCGCCCACCCGATCCCGCCGGGCGAGGGCTACGTGTGGATCGCCGGTGAGGCCACCGGGCTCAAGCCGATCCGCCGGCACCTGCGCGGGCTGGGGCTCAACCGCGAGTGGCTGGAGATCGACGGGTACTGGCGCCGCGGCGTGGTCAACCTCGACCACCACGAGGACGACGATGAGTAGCCCGCTGCCGAGCCTCGCGCCGCACGCGCTGCTGGTCTTCCTGCTGCAGCTGTCGCTGCTGCTGCTCCTCGCCCTCGCGCTGGGCCGCCTCGCGGTGCGCCTCGGCCTGCCGGCGCTGGTCGGCGAGCTGCTCACCGGGGTGCTGCTCGGCCCGTCGCTGCTCGGCGCGCTCGCCCCCGGTGCCGTGGCCTGGCTGCTGCCCGCCGACGCGAACCAGCTGCACCTCGTCGACGCGGTGGGCCAGGTCGGCGTGCTGCTGCTCGTCGGGGTCACCGGCGCCCAGGTCGACGTGGCCTTGCTGCGCCGCCGCGGGTCGACCGGGGTGCGGGTCAGCCTGGCCGGGCTGCTGCTGCCGCTGGCGCTCGGCGTCGCCGCCGGGTTCGTCGTGCCCGGCGCGCTCATCCCCGGCGGCACCCAGCGCTGGGTCTTCGCGCTGTTCCTCGGCGTCGCGATGTGCGTGACCGCCATCCCGGTCATCGCCAAGACCCTCGCCGACATGGGCCTGCTGCACCGCGACATCGGGCAGCTCACCCTGGCCGCGGGCTCGGTCGACGACGCCGTCGGGTGGCTGCTGCTGTCGGTGGTCGCGGCCGCCGCCACCACCGGCGTGCACGCCGGGTCGGTCGCGCTGTCCCTGGTGTACCTCGTGGGCTTCCTCGCCGCCGCCCTGCTGGTCGGCCGCCCGGTCGTGCGGCGGGCGCTGCGGGCGGCCGGGCGGGCCGGCGACGGCGGGCCCCGGGTCACCACCGCGGTGGTGGTCATCCTGCTCGGCGCGGCGGCCACCCACGCGATGGGCATGGAGGCCCTCCTCGGCGCGTTCGTCGCCGGGATCCTCGTCGGGCAGGCCCGCGGCGAGCCTGGGGACGCCACCCGTCCACTGTGGACCGACCTGGCGCCGCTGCGCACGGTCACGCTGTCCGTGCTCGCCCCGATCTTCCTGGCCACCGCCGGGCTGCGGATGGACCTCACGGCGCTGGCCGACTGGCGGGTCCTCGTCGCCGCCGTGGCGCTGCTGGCCATCGCGATCCTGGGCAAGTTCGCCGGGGCGTACCTCGGGGCCCGGGGGAGCCGCCTGTCGCACTGGGAGGCGATCGCGCTCGGCGCCGGGATGAACGCCCGCGGCGTGGTCGAGGTCGTGGTGGCCACCACCGGGCTGCGCCTCGGCGTGCTCAATGTGGCCACGTACACGGTCATCGTCCTCATCGCGGTGGTCACGTCGGTGATGGGGCCGCCGATCCTGCGCCGGGCGATGGCCCGGGTCGACGTGACCCCGGCCGAGAACGAGCGCGGGCGGGCTCTGGCGTCGGTCGGAAATTAGGTTAGGCTAACCTCACAAACGAGGAGGATCATGAACGGGATCGCGGTGGTCACCGGGGCTGGCCGTGGCATCGGCCGGGCCGTGGCGCTGGCGTTCGCGGCCGGCGGGACCCGGGTCGCCGCCGTGGACCGCGACGGCGACGCGGTGGCCGAGCTCGCCGCCGGGCACGACGGGATTGCCGGCATCGCCGCCGACGTGGCCGTCGCGGCCGAGGTCGACGCGCTCGTCGAGCGGGCCGAGGCCGAGCTGGGGCCGATCGCGGTGCTGGCCAACGTCGCCGGCATCCTGCGCACCGGGCCGGTCGTCGACTTCGGCGACGGCGACTGGGCCGACACGTTCGCCGTCAACGCGGCCGGGGTGTTCCACGCCAGCCGCGCGGTCGCCCGGCGGATGGTCCCCCGCCGGTCCGGCGTCATCGTCACCGTCTCCTCCAACGCGGCCGGCGTGCCGCGGGCCGGTATGGCCGCCTACGCCGCGTCGAAGGCGGCCGCCACCCACTTCACCAAGAGCCTCGGGCTGGAGCTGGCGCCCTTCGGCATCCGCTGCAACGTGGTCGCGCCCGGGTCGACCGACACGCCCATGCAGCGGGCCCTGTGGGGGCCGGGCGGGGCGGCCGCGGTCGTCGCCGGCGACCCGGCGGCGTTCCGGGCCGGCATCCCGCTCGGGCGGCTCGCCGCGCCCGAGGACATCGCCGACGCCGTGCTCTTCCTCGCCTCCGACCGGGCCCGGCACATCACCATGCACGACCTGTACGTCGACGGCGGGGCAACGCTGCGCGCCTGAGCGCCGGCCGAAGGGAGCAACCACCAGTGACCACCGTCTCCGTCTCCGTGGAGACCGAGCCCGATCTCGTGGCCGAGTACCGGCCCGGCGCCTCGTCGGTGTTCGCGTCGCCGCGCGGCACGCTGCTGGCCGAGGGGACGTACTTCGCCGTGCCCCCGTCCGGCCGCCCCGACGGCCTGGCCGACCTTGACCGGCGCGTCCGCGCGGTGCTCGGCGTGGCCGAGGCGGCCGGGCACCCGGTCCGCGCCGTGGTCGGGGCGGTTCCCTTCGCCCCCGGCGGCCGGGACCACCTCGTCGTGCCGATGCGCCTGCGCCGCGGCGCCCCGCCCTCGGCCGGGCAGGCCATGCGGGCCGCCGGCACCGTCGGGATCCTGGGGCTGCGGCCCGCGCCCGAGCCGGCCCGCTACGCCGAGGCCGTCGCGCGCGCCGTGCGGCACATCGACGCCGGCGCCTACACCAAGGTCGTGCTGGCCCGCTCGCTGCGGGTCGACGCGCCCGGCTTCGACCCCGCCCCCGTGGTGCGGGCGCTGGCCGCGGGGGAGCCCTCGGCGTACACCTTCGGCATCGACGCCGGCGGCGGGCGCACGCTGCTCGGGGCGAGCCCGGAGCTGCTGGTCTCCCGCCGGGGGCGGCGGGTCGCCGCGCACCCCCTCGCCGGCTCGGCGCCGCGCAGCGCCGACCCGGCCGAGGACGCCCGCCGCGCCGCCGCCCTGCTGCGCTCGGCCAAGGACCGCCACGAGCACGCCGTCGTCGTCGACGCGGTGGCCGGCGCGCTGCGGCCCCACTGCGCCGAGCTGAGCGTGCCGGCCGAGCCCACGCTGGTGCGCACGTCCACCATGTGGCACCTCGGCACCGTCGTGGCCGGCACCGTCGCCGACCCCGGGGTGAGCGCCCTCGCGCTCGCCACCGCGCTGCACCCGACCCCGGCCGTGTGCGGCACGCCGACCGCCGCCGCCCGCGCCGCCATCGGCGAGCTGGAGGCCTTCGACCGCGGCCTCTACACCGGCATGGTCGGGTGGGTCGACGCCGAGGGCGACGGCGAGTGGGCGGTCACCATCCGCTGCGCCCTGGCCGACCCCGCCGGGCTGGACCTCTACGCCGGGGCCGGGATCGTCGCCGGCTCCGACCCGGCGGCCGAACTGGCCGAGACGTCCGCCAAGCTCGGCACGATGCTGGCCGCGCTCGGCCTGGCCGCGGAGAGCGCCGATGTGGCCTGAGGAGTTCGCCCGTCGGTACCGCGAGCAGGGCTACTGGACCGGCCAGACCTTCGACGACCTGCTGCGCTCGCGGTCCGACGCCCACCCGGACCGGATCGCGGTCGTCGACGGGGAGCGCCGGGTCACCTACGGCGAACTGCGCGACCGCGCGCTGCGCCTGGCCGGCGGGCTGCACCGCATCGGGGTGCGCCGCGGCGACCGGGTGGTGGTGCAGCTGCCCAACCGCGCCGAGTACTTCGACGTCGTCTTCGCGCTGTTCCGCCTGGGCGCGCTGCCGGTCTTCGCGCTGCCGGCCCACCGGGCGGCGGAGATCGGCTACTTCTGCGCCCACACCGAGGCGGTCGCCTTCATCACGACCGACGTGCACGAGGGCTTCGACCATCGCACCCTCGCGGCGGCCGCGGCCCCGGCGACCACCATCGTGGCGGGCGCCCCTGGCATCCACATCGGACTGTCCACGTTGTACGAGAGCGCCTACCCGGACCTGGGTCTCCCATCTGCCGGTGAGGTCGCCTTCCTGCAGCTCTCGGGTGGGAGCACCGGGCTGCCGAAGCTCATCCCGCGCACCCACGACGACTACCTCTACAGCGTGCGGGCCAGCGCCGAGATCTGCGGCCTGACCGCGGACAGCGTCTACCTCGCCGCGCTGCCGGTCGCGCACAACTTCACGATGTCCTCGCCCGGGGTGCTCGGCGCGCTGCACGCCGGCGGCCGGATCGTCCTCGCCCGGCGGCCCGACCCCGCGACCGTGCTCCCGCTCATCGCGGCCGAGCGGGTCACGATCACGGCCGCGGTACCCCCGCTGGCCCTGCTGTGGCTCGACGCCGTCGCCGCCATGGCCTCCGGGCCGGACCTGAGCAGCCTGGAGGTGCTCCAGGTCGGCGGGGCCAAGCTCGGCAGCACCGTCGCCGCCCGGGTCGCCCCGACCCTCGGCTGCCGCCTGCAGCAGGTCTTCGGCATGGCCGAGGGCCTGGTCAACTACACCCGCCTCGACGACCCCGACGAGGTCGTGCTGCACACCCAGGGGCGCCCGATCAGCCCGGACGACGAGATCCGCATCGTCGACGACGAGGACCGGCCCGTGCCGCCGGGCGCCGCCGGGCAGCTGCTCACCCGCGGCCCGTACACCATCCGCGGCTACTACCGGGCCGCCGCGCACAACCGCGAGGCGTTCACCGCCGACGGCTTCTACCGCACCGGCGACGTGGTCCGCCGCCGCGACGACGGGTACCTCGTCGTGGAGGGGCGGGCCAAGGACCAGATCAACCGGGGCGGCGAGAAGATCGCCGCCGAGGAGGTGGAGAACCACCTGCTGACCCACCCCGCCGTGCACGACGCCGCCGTGGTCGCCGTGCCCGACGCCTACCTCGGCGAGCGCACCTGCGCCTTCGTCGTGCCCCGGGCCGGGCAGGACCCGCCCACCCTGCCCGCCCTGCGCCGGCACCTGCACGAGCGGGGCCTGGCCGCCTACAAGATCCCGGACCGCCTGCAGGTCCTCGACGCGTTCCCCGTCACCGGCGTCGGCAAGACCAGCCGGCGCGAGCTGCGCGCGGCCCTGCGCGCTCTGCAGAAAGGCTGAACCCCAGTGCTGCCTCGCATCACCCCGTACCCGGTGCCGACCGGCTTCACCCTGGCCGAGGCCCGCGTGCCCTGGCGGCCCGACCCCGATCGGGCGGTCCTGCTGGTGCACGACATGCAGCACTACTTCCTGGCCCCCTTCGGCACCGCCGACCAGGCGCTGCTGGGCCGGGTGGTGGACAACATCAACGCGCTGCGCAAGCTCGCCGCCGAGTTCGGCATCCCGGTCGTGTATTCGGCCCAGCCGGGCGGCCAGAGCCGGGCCGAGCGCGGCCTGCTGCAGGACTTCTGGGGCGACGGACCGCCGCCGGACGACCGGGCGCTGGCCATCCTCGACGCGCTCGCCCCCGCCCCCGGCGACGTGCGGATCACCAAGCGCCGCTACAGCGCCTTCGCCGGCACCCCGCTCGCCGACGTGCTGGGCCGCCGCGACCAGCTCGTCATCACCGGCGTCTACGCGCACATCGGGGTGCTTGCCACGGCCCTGGACGCGTTCATGCGCGACCTGCAGCCGTTCGTCGTCGCCGACGCCGTCGCCGACTTCAGCCCCGCCCACCACCGCGACGCCCTGCGCCACGTCCGCGACCGCTGCGGCGTCGTGGCCACCGCGGCCGAGCTCACCTTCAGCTGAAAGGTTCGAGATGGACCCTGTGTACGACGTCGTCGGCATCGGCTTCGGCCCGTCCAACCTCGCGCTGGCGATCGCGATCGAGGAGCACAACGCGACCGCCCGGGAGCCCGTCCGCGCCGCGTTCCTGGAGAAGCAGGAGCGCTTCGGCTGGCACCGGGGCATGCTCTTCGAGGACGCCACCATGCAGGTGTCGTTCCTCAAGGACCTGGTGACCCTGCGCAACCCGGCCAGCGGCTACAGCTTCGTGTCCTACCTGCACGCCCAGGGCCGGCTGGCCGACTTCATCAACTACAAGACGATGTACCCGCTGCGCGTGGAGTTCCACGACTACCTGCGGTGGGCCGCGGACCGCGTCGGCGTGCCCGTCCTCTACGGCCACACCGTGACCGACGTCGTGCCGGTCGAGGACGGCGAGCTGCTCGAGGTCGTCGCCGGCCCGCGCCGCCTGCGGGCCCGCAACGTGGTCGTGGCCGTCGGGCTGGAGCCGAGCCTGCCACCCGGCGTGGTCCCGGCCGAGCGGGTCTGGCACAACCTCGACATGCTGCACCGCGCCGCGTCCTTCGCCTCGCCCGATCCGAGCCGCTTCGTCGTGGTCGGCGCCGGGCAGAGCGCCGCCGAGTCGGTCGCGTTCCTGCACGAGCGCTACCCGACGGCCGAGGTCTGCTCGGTGTTCTTCCGCTACGGCTACAGCCCGGCCGACGACAGCAACTTCGCCAACCGCATCTTCGACCCGTCCGCCGTCGACCTGTACTTCGACGCCCCGGCCGACGTCAAGCGCATGCTCTTCGACTACCACCGCAACACCAACTACTCCGTCGTCGACGGCGAGCTCATCACCGACCTCTACCGCCGGGCGTACCGCGAGCAGGTCCTCGGCCGCCCCCGCCTGCGCATGCTCAACGCCTCGCGGATCGCCGGTCTGGACGCCCGCCCCGACGGGGTGACCGCCGTGGTCGAGCACCTGCCCACCGGCGCGCGCACGGAGCTCGCGGCCGACGTCATCGTCTACGCCACCGGCTACCGCCCGGTCGACGCGCTCGCCCTGCTCGGCGCGGCCGCCGTCCACTGCCGCCGCGACGAGGAGCGCCTGCCACTCGTCGGGCGCGACTACCGGGTGGCGACCGACCCCGCCCTGCGCGCCGGGGTGTACCTGCAGGGCGGCACCGAGCACGCCCACGGCATCACGTCCACCCTGCTCTCCGCCGTGGCCGTCCGTGCGGGCGAGATCACCGCCTCGATCGCCGCCCGCCGCCCCGCCGGTCCCGCGGCAGTCCCACGCCCGCTGGTCAACACGGCACCCTGAGTGACGTGGCGAAGCCGAGCGGCGCCGTCCCTTCCGTGCAAGGATGCGAGCAAGGGGGTGGTGCCGGTGACCGGCGTCCGAGTCCTGGTCGGCACGCGCAAGGGAGCGTTCGTCCTCACGGCCGATGGCGCGCGCCGCGACTGGCAGATCGACGGCCCGCACTTCGGGGGCTGGGAGGTGTACCACGTCAACGCCTCGCCGGCCGATCCCGACCGGCTCTACGCGTCGCAGTCCGGCGGCTGGTTCGGGCAGCTGATCCAGCGCTCGGACGACGGCGGCCGCACGTGGGAGCCGGTCGGCAACGACTTCACCTACGCGGGGGAGGTGGGGGAGCACCTGTGGTACGACGGCACGCCGAGACCGTGGGAGTTCAAGCGGATCTGGCACCTCGAGCCGTCCCATGACGACCCCGACACCGTCTACGCCGGCGGCGAGGACGCGGCCCTCTACCGCTCGACCGACGGCGGGCACGAGTGGCAGGAGCTCACCGGGCTGCGCACCCACGCGTCGGGGCCGCGCTGGCAGCCGGGCGCGGGCGGCATGTGCCTGCACACGATCATCCTCGATCCGGTGCACCGGGACCGGATCTACGTGGCGATCTCGGCGGCCGGGGCGTTCCGCTCCGACGACGCCGGGCACAGCTGGCGGCCGATCAACCGCGGGCTGGTCTCCGGGCAGATCCCCGACCCCGACGCCGACGTCGGGCACTGCGTGCACCGGCTGGCGATGCACCCGTCGCGGCCCGACGTGCTGTTCATGCAGAAGCACTGGGACGTGATGCGCTCCGACGACGGCGGCGGCAACTGGCGGGAGATCAGCGGCGACCTGCCGAGCGACTTCGGCTTCCCGATCGCGGTGCACGCGCACGAGCCAGAGACCGTCTATGTCGTGCCGATCAAGAGTGACTCCGAGCACTACGTGCCCGACGGGCGGCTGCGCGTCTACCGCAGCCGGCAGGGCGGCGACGCGTGGGAGCCGCTGACCGAGGGGCTGCCGCAGCGCGACTGCTACGTCAACGTGCTGCGCGACGCGATGGCGGTCGACACCCTCGAGGACTGCGGAATCTACTTCGGCACCACCGGCGGCCAGGTGTACTGCTCCTCCGACGCCGGCGACAGCTGGGCGCCGATCGTGCGCGACCTGCCGGCCGTGCTGTCCGTCGAGGTGCAGGCGCTGCCGTGATCCGCGTCGTGCTGCCGGCGCACCTCAAGACCCTGGCCAAGGTCGGCGGCGAGGTGGAGCTGGACGTCGGCCCCGAGGTCACCCTGCGGCGGGTCATCGATGCCCTGGAGGAGTTGTACCCCGCGCTGCGCGGCACGATCCGCGACCGCGCGACCGGCCGGCGGCGCTCGTTCGTGCGCTTCTACGCCTGCGAGGAGGACCTCAGCAACGACTCCCCGGACGCCCCGCTGCCCGAGCCGGTCGCCCGCGGCGCCCAGCCGCTGCTGGTCGTCGGCGCGATGGCCGGAGGCTAGCCTCGACCGCCGGTCAGACCGCGATCTCGGCCAGCGCCGCTGGGACGTCCTCGCGCGATGGCCGGAGGCTAGCCTCGACCGCCGGTCAGACCGCGATCTCGGCCAGCGCCGCCGGGACGTCCTCGGCCAGCAGGCCGGGCAGGAAGCCGATCAGGTCCAGGGTGAAGCGGACCATGCCCGCGGCCGGGGCGGCCACCCGCACCGGCGCGCCCCGGTCGCTGAACACCGTGATCACCCGGTCCAGGCACAGCAGGCCGGCACTGTCCAGGAACGTCGTCTCGGAGAGGTCCACGACGACGCCGGTCGAGGCGCGGACGCTCACCAGCACGTCGCGCTCGACGAGGGGGGCGGTGGCGTGGTCGATCTCGCCGACCAGCTGGACGATCTCGCAACCACCGGCGGAGTACACCCGGACCTGACGCTCGCCGCTCATACTCCAAGCCTTCCGGGGCTGACGGTGCGGCGCATCAGGACCGTGGTGCCGACGCCGCGGTCGATCACCAGGTTGGTCATGAGCCGGCCGATCAGCGCCAGGCCGCGGCCCCGCTGCAGGGCCGAGCGGGGCGGGCGCCACTGGCCGGAGTCGGCCACCCGGACCGCGACCGCGTCGCCGTCGACCTGGGCGAGCACCCCGACCGCCCGGCCCTCGTCGAAGTCGTAGCCGTGCTCGATGGCGTTGGCCACCGCCTCGGCCGTGGCCAGCACGATGCCGAACCGGTCGTAGTCGCCGACGCCCTGGGTGGCCAGCCAGCGGTCCAGCGCCGCGCGCAGCCCGGCCAGCTCCGACATCCGGGCCGGGACCTCGGCCCGGAACGGCGGCGCGTCGGCGAAGTCGAGGGCGAGCAGGCACATGTCGTCGTGGCCACCGCCGTCCGGCAGCATCGCGTCGCTGAGCCGGCCGGCCAGCGCGGACAGCGGGGTCTGCCAGTGCTCGGCGGCCAGCTCGGCCAGCCGGTCGAGGCGCCGCTGCAGCTGCTCGCCGCGGCGCTCCACGAGCCCGTCGGTGTAGAGCAGCAGCCGCGAGCCGCGGGGTACCGTCAGCGCCGCCTCGGCCCGGGCCCGGCCGCCGGCGGTGGCGCCCAGCGGGCCGGAGCGGGCTTCCCACAGGTAGGTGGGCACCCCGCCCGGCTCGACCAGCAGCGGCGGCAGGTGGCCGGCGCAGGCGTACCGCAGCTCGCCGCTGTCCAGCGACAGCTCCGCGTAGGCGACCGTGGTCATCTGCCCGGCCGCGAACGAGGCGACGAACTCGTCCATGTGCCGCAGTACCGCGGCCGGCCCGTCCTGAGCGGTGGCCAGGGCGCGCACGGCGCTGCGCAGCTGGCCCATGGCGCTGGCCGCGTGCAGGCCGCGCCCGACCACGTCGCCGACCACGATGCCGACGCTCTCGGCCGAGGTGGCGAAGACGTCGTACCAGTCGCCGCCGACCTCCAGCGTGTGCACCGCGGGGCGGTACTCGGTCGCCACGCGGTACCGCGGATCCTGCGGCCACGTCCCGGACAGCAGGCTGCGCTGCAGCGTGTCGGCGACCTCCCGGTCCCGCTCGGACAGCCGCGCGTTGTCCAGCGACAGCCCGGCCCGGTCGGCGAGGTCGGCCAGGAAGTCGGGCCCGACGTCGGCCCGCCCGGCTCGGCCGGGGGCGTCCTGCTCGGCCGCGGTCAGCAGCAGCGTGCCGATGACCGCGTTGCGGGCCCGCAGCGGCAGCACCATGGCCCGCCGGCCGTCGGTGGCCATGAGCGGCACCCCGGTCAGCCGGCCGGCCCGCCCGGCCGCGTGGACGGCGGCGAGCACGTCGGTGGGGACGGTCCAGCCGTCGGCGCCCTCCGGCGCCGAGGCCCGCGCGCCGGCCTCCTCCAGGTCGATCTGGGCGTACGCGGCGACCTCCGGGACCAGCAGCTCGACCAGGCGGCGGGCCCGGCCCGCGTAGCCGGCGGTCTCGGAGAGGGCGCGGCTGAGCCGGGCCAGGAAGCCCGACTGCCAGGCCCGCCGGGTGGTCTCCTCCAGCAGCCGGATGCGGTCCAGGGCCTGTCCGGCCTGCCGCCCGATCGTGCGCATGAGCTCGATCGCCCCGTCGTCCAGCGCGCCGCCGCCGTCGAACTCGAACGACACCACCCCGAGTACCCGCACGTCGGCCACCAGCGGCGTGACGATCCGGACCCCGCCCGCGGCGGCGTCCTCCACGACGTCGAGCCGTCCGGCCGCCTGCGCCTCCGGGCCGGGGTCGTCCAGCGAGACCAGCGGCCCCGCCCCGTCCAGCGGGCGCAGCGCGGCCGCCGTCTCGTCCAGCAGGAACACCCGGGTGCGGGTGGCCGCGAAGGCCTCGGCGCCGACCCGCTCGATCGGCCCGGCGATCTCCTCGGCCCGCTCCAGCGCGGCGCAGCGCAGCACCACGTCCTGCAGCAGCCGGACCCGGGTCGCGTTGCGCTCGGCCCGGCGCCGCTCGGCCAGCAGCTCCCGCTCGTAGGTGCGCCGGTCGGTGGCGTCGAACACGGTCATCCGCATCAGTGCCGGCGGGCCGTCCCGCAGCTGGGCGTTGATCAGGGCGTCGAGCCGCGTGCCGTCGGCGCGGCGGAACTCGGCGGCGATCTCGCGCACCTCGCGCTGCAGGTGCAGCAGCGGCGCGAGGTGCGTCTCGTGGAAGATCCGGCTGCCGCCCGCGTAGATCTCCTGGATCCGCCGGCCGGTCAGCTCCCCGGGGCCGTAGCCGGTCCAGTCCAGGAACGTCCGGTTGACGCGCACGATGGTGCCGTCCGGGCGCAGCGAGAGGTACCCGCACGGCGCGCTGTCGTAGAGATCCTCCGCGTTCTCATCGGGCAGCGGTTCGGGCACGGTCAGTCCCGCACGAAGGCGGCGATCGCCTCGTAGGTCTCGTCGGGGGCGCTCAGGTGGGGGCAGTGGCCGGTCGCCTTCAGCACCACCAGTTCGCTGCCGGGGATGTGGGCGCGGACGTACTCCCCGACCTCGCGCGGCGCGATGAGGTCGTCCGAGCACTGCAGGATCAGCGTCGGCACCGGCACCCGGCCCAGGTCGGCCCGGTTGTCGGAGAGGAAGCTCACCGTGGCGAACTGCCGGGCCATCGCCGGGTCGGTGCGGCAGAAGCTGTTGCTCAGCTCCTCGGCCAGCTCCGGCCGCTCGGTGTTGCCCATGATCACCGGGGCTATCGCGCTGGACCAGCCGAAGTAGTTGCTGTCCAGCGAGTCGAGCAGCTCGTCGATCTCGGTGGCGCTGAACCCGCCGTAGTAGTCGCCGTCGTCGATGTACTTCGGGGACGGCCCCACCAGGACCAGCCGCCCGAACCGGTCCGGCTCCTTGATCGCGGCGACGGCGCCGATCATCGCCGACACCGAGTGCCCGACGAAGACGACGTCGCGCAGGCCGAGCTCGGCGAGCAGCTCGAGCACGTCGTCGGCGTAGCCGTCCAGCGAGCCGTACCGCTCGGGCGAGTAGGCGGACAGGTCGGAGCCGCCCGCGCCCACGTAGTCGAAGAGCACCACCCGGTGGTCGTCGGCGAAGCGGGGGGCGACGAACCGCCACATGTTCTGGTCGCAGCCGAACCCGTGTGCGAAGACCATGGCGGGGGCGTCCTGCGGGCCGAGCAGCCGCACGTTGTTACGCTCCACAACGCTCACGGGCTGTGACGCTACCCGGGCTCGCCGTGCTGAGTAAAGTACGCGGCGGCCTGAAGCCGGTGGGGATCGGCGTCCCCGCGTCCCGGCTCAGCGCGGGTGCAGGTGGCCCTCGCAGCTGCCGTCGGTCGACTTCGCGCCGTCCGGGCAGACCACGTTCACCCACGTGGTGCCGCCCAGGTCGGCGCCGTCCAGGCGGGCGCCGCGCAGGTTGGAGTCGGTGAGCGTGGCGCCGGTCAGGTCGGCCCCGCGGGCGTCGGCGCCCTGCAGGTCGGTCCGCACGAAGGCGACCGCGCGCAGGTCGGTGTCGCGCAGCTGGGCCTGGGTCAGCCCGACGTCGGTCAGCGTGCTGTCGCGCAGGTCGGCGCCGCCGAGGTCGGCCCGGTTCAGCTTCACGCCGGTGAACTCGGCAGACCGGGCCACCGCCCGGCTCAGATCGGCGCCGGTCAGGTCCACGTCCGTCATCGCGCCGTCGCGCAGCGTCGCCCGGTGCAGGTTGGCCCCGCTCAGGTTGGCCTGGCCGATCGGACCGTCCACTGTGGACCCTTCGAGGTTCGCGCAGCGCAACGGCTTGCCGTCGAGGTCGATCGCGGTGATCGTCTGCCCGCCGAGGTCGACCGCCCGGTTGTCGGCGCAGCGCCGCCCGTGGTCGGCGCCGTGCCCGTGCCCGAGCACCAGCGCCCCGGCGACCAGGGCGACCGCCATGAGGGTGAACGCGCCGACGGTGCGCCGGGCCGGCATGCCTCCATGGTCGCCGGCGAAGGCGTGTCCGCCGGATGAGCCGCCGGGTGTTACCTTGCGGTAATGACGAGAGCGCTGGTGCTCGGCGGCGGCGGGATGACCGGCATCGCCTGGGAGTTCGGGATCCTCGAGGGCCTGCGCCGGGCCGGCGTCGCCCTGGCCGACGCGGACCTGATCATCGGTACGTCGGCCGGCTCCGTCGTCGGCGCCGTGCTCGCCGCCGGCGTCGACCTGGCCGCCGCGGTCGAGCACCAGCGCGCGGCGGTGGACGGCGCCGCCCCGGCCGTCGACGTGACCCCGGCGCTGGCCGCGTTCGCGCTGCTGGCCGACCGCTCGCGCCCCCGCGCCGAGGCGATGGCCGAGGTGGGCCGGATGGCCCTGGCCGCGCCGACCGGCGACGAGGCGGCCCACGTCGCCCGGCTGCGCGCCCAGCTGCCGGTGGCCGAGTGGCCCGGCCGCGACCTGCGCATCACCGCCGTGGACACCGCGGACGGCGAGCCGGCCGTCTTCGACCGGGCCGGCGGGGTGCCGCTGCCGCTCGCCGTGGCCGCCAGCTGCGCCGTGCCGTGCGTGTTCCCGCCGGTGACGATCGGCGACCGGCGGTACATGGACGGCGGCGTGCGCTCGGGCACCAACGCCGACCTGGCCGCCGGGGCCGCCGCGATGATCGTGATCGCCCCGATGGGCGCGCTGCTGGCCCCCGTCATCCGGCGCGAGATCGCCGCCGCCGGCGCGCACCGCAGCCTGGTCGTGGAGCCCGACGAGCAGGCGGTCGAGGCGATCGGCCCCAACGTGCTCGACCCCTCCCGGCGGGCCGCGGCGGTCGACGCGGGCCTGCGCCAGGGCGCGGCGCTGGCCGCCGCCGCGCGGGAGGTGTGGGCCGCTACGGGGTGAGCCGTCCCGCCGTTCTGCCGGGCTCGCGGGCCGGCAGCGCGGCGCTGGCGCCGCCGCGCGGGACGTGCGGGCCGCTACGGGGTGAGCCGCGGGGCGCCGCCGTGCGGGACGTGTGCGTCGGTGCGGGGTGAGCCGCGGGGCGCCGCCGTGCGGGACGTGTGCGTCGGTGCGGGGTGAGCCGCGGGGCGCCGCCGCGCGGGAGATGCCGGCCCTCACGGGATGAACCGCACCGCCGATCTGCCCAGCTCGTGGGCGAGGAGTGCGGCGCCGGTGAGGACGGCGGCGGGGCCGAAGGTCGTGATGCGCAGCGGGACCTCCGCCGGGCCGGGCAGGGCGGCGCGGCGCAGGGTGGCGGCCACCGCCTGCACGAAGCCGTCGCCCAGGCCCAGCACGCCGCCGCCGAGGACCACGACGTCGGGGTCGAGGAGGTTGGCCGCGGTGGCCAGGCCGGCGCCCAGGACGTGGGCGGCCTCGGCGATCGCCGCCTCCGCCTCCGGTGCGCCGCCGCGGGCCGCCTCCGCCACGGTCTCCAGCGGCGGTACCACGGCCAGCCCCGCCCGCGCCGCATAGGCCGCGGCGATGGCGGGCCCGGCGGCGTAGGACTCGACGTGGTCGAGGGCGCCGCAGCCGCAGGGCCGGCCGGCGGTGACGGGGGAGGGCAGGTGCCCGACGCTGCCGGCGAACCCGGTCCGGCCGGACAGCAGCATGCCGTCGGCGACCACGGCGCCGCCGATGCCGGTGCCGGCCGCGACGACCAGCGCGGTGCGGGCGCCCGCGGCGGCGCCGAGGCGGGACTCGGCCACGGCCATGGCCTGCACGTCGTTGCGGACCACCACGGGCAGGCCGAGCGCGGCGGCCAGGGCGCCGCGCACGTCGGTGCCCGTCCACCCGGGCAGCGAGGTGGTGGCGTGGGAGATGCGGCCGTCCTCGCCGACGGTGCCGGCGGTGCCCACGCCGCAGGCGAGCGGGGCCGCGCCGGCGTCGGCGGCCTCGCGGGCGGTGGCGCGGGCGAGGGTGATGGCGGCGCGCAGGACCGCGTCCGGCCCCTCGGTGGCGGGGGTGGCCACGCGCCGCACCCGCCCCGCGGTCCCGTCGGGGCCGACCAGCGCGGCCGCGATCTTCGTCCCGCCGATGTCGATGCCGATGGTGGCGGTCATCGAGCCACCGCGGCGAGGTGCGTGCCGGGAGCGCCCGCGCCGGGGACGCCCGCGCCGGGGACGCCCGCGCCGGAAGCGCCCGCGGCAGGAGCGCCCGCGGCAGGAGCGCCCGCGGCAGGAGCGCCCGCGGCAGGAGCGCCCGCGGCAGCGACGGTGGCGGCGGGCCGAAGGGTGAGTGCGCGGCGGGGCGAGGACGCCAGGCCGCCGGGCGGCGCGGAGGTCATCAAAGGGTCCCGGTGGGCGTCGGGGCGGCGGTGGGTCCGGAGGTCATCGGGTGGTTCCGGTGGGGGTCGCGGCGGCCAGGCGGCGGGTCAGGGCCAGCGGGTCGGTGATGGCGGTGCCGACGACGACCGCGTAGGCGCCCGCGGCGAAGGCGGCCGACACGTGCTCGGCTGTGGCCAGGCGGCCCTCCGCGACCGTGCGCACCCCGGCCGCCGCCAGCCGGGCCACCAGGGCCAGGTCGGGGTCCGTCCGTTGGGGGCTGTCCGCCGTGTACCCGGACAGCGTGCTCGCCACCAGGTCCGCGCCCGCCGCCCAGGCCGCCTCGCCCTGCTCCAGGGTCGCGACGTCGGCCATCACCGGGCGGTCCAGCTCGGCGCGCACCCGGCCGGCGAACTCGGCGACCGGGACGTCGGCGCGGCCGGTGGCCTCCAGGGCGATGATGTCGGCGCCGGCCTCGGCCAGGGCCTCCGCCAGGGCCCAGGTGGGGGTGATGAGGTAGCGGTCGTCGGCGCGGACCTTGTGCAGCCCGATCACCGGCAGCGACACCGCGGCCTTCACCGCGCGCACGTCGTCGGGGTGGTTGACCCGGACGGCCGCGGCGCCGCCCAGCTCCGCGCAGGCGGCCAGCCGCGCGATGGCGTCGGGGGAGCGCAGCGGGTGGCCCTCGGGGGCCTGGCAGGACACCACGAGCCCGCCGGCCAGCTTGGTCAGGACCGGTCTCATCGCGACCCTCCATCCGATATTGGTCTAGACCACGAAAGCGTAGCAGGCCGCTGTACCATCGCGGTGGTATGGACCAGACGACCAAGCACGGCATCCTGCACGAGCACCTGCGCCGGCTCATCGAGCGGGAGCTGGCGCCGCACGCGCGCCTGCCCGCCGAGCGGGAGCTGGCCGAGCAGTTCGGCGTGAGCCGGATGACCGTGCGGCAGGCCCTGGAGCGGCTGGAGCGGGAGCGGCGGGTGTACCGGGTGCGCGGCGCCGGCACGTTCGTGGCCCGGCCGGCGATCACCAAGGGGATCGAGCTCACCTCGTTCAGCGAGGACATGCGCGGGCGCGGGCTGCGGGCCGGCTCGGTGCTGCGGTCGGCCGGGATCACCGCGGCGGGGGCCGAGGTCGGCTTCGCGCTCGGGCTGAGCCCGGCCGAGGAGGTGGTGCACGTCTCGCGGGTGCGCACCGCGGACGGGGTGCCCATGTGCGTCGAGGACTCGTGGCTGCCCGCGGCCGCGGTCCCGGGGCTGCTGGACGGGGCGTTGGACGGTTCCCTCTACGAGACGCTGCTCGTGCGGTACCGCATCAGCCTCCGCCGCGCCGAGCAGACCATCCGCGCCACCGTGCTGGACCGCGACACCGCCGCGCTGCTGGAGGTGCCCGCGTTCGGCCCGGCCCTGGTGGTCGAGCGGACGGCGTTCGACCAGCGCGACCGGCCGGTGGAGCGGGCCGTGTCGACCTACCGCGCGGACCGCTACGCCTTCGAGCTCGAGGTGACCCGGCCCGGCTAGCGGTCCAGCAGCGCGCCGACCATCTCGCGCAGGGGGCCGGTCAGGTTCTCCTCGCCGGCCGACTGCAGCGGCTCGAGGGCCCCGGAGGCGCGCAGCAGCACGATGCCCAGCGCCGCGGCCAGCACCACCTGGGCCCGCAGCAGGGTGTCGTCGTCGCCGGGGCGCCAGCCGGCCGCCGCGGCCAGGCGCTCGGCCGAGGTGCGCAGCACACCCCGGCGGATCTCCTCGGCGCGCTCGTCGCCGGAGGAGCGCAGCAGCAGCATGAGCTGGCCCGTGGGGCCCTGCGGGCCGACGGCGGCGACCTGGGCGGCGATGACCGCCGGCACGCGATCCAGCGGGACGTCGCCCGTCTCGCGGCGGATCTCGTCGACCGCCGCGGTCAGGCAGGCCTCGGGGTCTGCGCGGGCGTCGCCGCCCTGGCCGTGGTGGCCGCCCTCGCCCTGCCGGGCGCCCGGCGCCGCCACGACGAGGCGGTCGCGCACGGCGTGACCGACCTGCCGGAGCAGGAGCGGGTCAGCTCCTGAGGCCGGCCATGACCGACACGCCGAACGCCGTCAGGTCCTCGACCAGCGGCTCCGGCGGGTCGGTCATGCCGTGCCAGACCCAGTCGATGACGACCTCGCTCACCCCCGCGATCAGCGCCAGGAACACCCGCTCGTAGCGCGCCGGATCGCGGGGGACGGGCAGCACCGGCCGGGCCAGGGCGCCGAGGAACCGCGCGTCCCGGCGCAGCACGCCCCGCCGGTGCAGCTCCATCCGCGGGGCGTTGATGTAGATGACCCGGGCCCGCTGCGGGTGCTCGGCGAGCTGCCGGACCAGGGCGGCGAGCATCGGGCGCAGCAGCTCCTCGACGCCGGCGGGCTGGCGGGGCACGGCTGCGGCCACCCCGGCCAGCAGCCACTCGTTGAGCTCGTGGTGCACCGCCAGCAGCAGGGCCGCGCGGTCGGTGAAGTCGTCGTAGAAGTGCCGCTTGGCGACCCTCGCCCGGGCGCACACGTCGGCCACGGTGACCTCGTCGAAGCTGCGGTCGGCGAAGAGCTGCACCGCCGCGGCCACGAGCCGCTCCCGGCGGCCGGCCGCGCGCTCCTGGCGCGTCTGCCCGCCGTACGTCTCACCGCGCACCGCCATGCGGTGAGAGGGTAGTGCCTATCGCCCCGCTGCGGCGTAGGCGGCGAACCGGTCGATGAGGCTCTGCGGGGCGTCGTCGCGGAAGCAGATCTCCAGGTTCTCCGCGGCCTCGGCCGCCGACGCCGCGGCCCGGGCAAACATCGCCTCCTCGTACGAGCCCAGGGCGCCCTCGACGTCGCCCGGCCACTCGGCGAGCGCCTTGCCCAGCAGCGCCCCGTCGTGCAGCGCGAGGTTGGCCCCCTCGCCCGCGAACGGGGACATGACGTGGGCCGCGTCCCCGACCAGGGTCACGCCGGGCACCCGGTCCCAGCGCAGCCCGACCGGCAGCGCGTGGATGGCCCGCGGCACCAGCGGCCCGTCGGCCTCCTCGATGAGGGCGACCAGCTCGGGGGCCCAGCCCTGGAACTGCTCCACGAGCCTGCTCCTGGCTTCCGCGGTACCGCCGGAGCCCGGATCGGGGCGAGAGCCCGCCGGCCCGGACCAGACCCCGCCGAAGCCCGCCTCGGCGATCCAGTCCTCGTCCACCCGCAGGGCCGCGTAGACGTGCAGGCTCCCGTCGGTCTCCCGGTGCGCGAGGAACCCCTTGCCCGCCCCGAGCGCGAACAGCATCCCGCCGCCCACCACCTGCGCCGCCCCGGGGTGGCGCCGGTCCGCGTCGAACAGGTCGATCTCGAAGAACGTGATCCCGGCGTACTTCGGCTTCGCGTCGCTGACCAGCGGCCGCACCCGCGACCAGGCCCCGTCGGCCCCGACGAGCAGCCCCGCGGTCGTGCTGGAGCCGTCGGCGAAGCGCACCTCGTGCCGCCCGCCGCCGAGCGGCTCGACGCCCGCCACCTTGCGTCCCCACCGGATCGTGCCCTCGGGCAGCGACTCGACGAGGATGCGCCGCAGGTCCCCGCGGTCCACCTCGGGCCGCCCGCGCCCGCCCTCGTCCTCCTCGTCGACCCGCACGTTGCCGTGCCGGTCGAGGATGCGCATGGCCTCCCCGCCGGGGTGCACGATCCCGCGGAACTGCTCGAACAGCCCGGCCTCGCGCAGCGCGACCTGCCCGCTGTCGTCGTGGATGTCGAGCATGCCGCCCTGGCCGCGGGCACGGCCGGAGTCGTCCAGCTCGTACACGGCCGCCTCGATGCCGTGGATGTGCAGCACCCGCGCCAGCGTGAGCCCGCCGAGCCCACCCCCGACGATCACGATGTCCTCCACCTGTGTCCCCTCTCTCCGTTGCCGAACACGATCGTAACGAACATGTTCGTCAACGGCCACCCGTGTCTTCCTCAGGATGGCCCTCGGCCGGGTGCGGTATGGGCGAAAGGCCGGGTTCCCAGGTGGTCAGGCGGCGGCGCGGCGCAGCAGCGTGCGGGAGATGCCGTGGGCGGCCGTGACCACCGCGGGGACCAGGGCGGCGGGCTGCATGCCGTCGAAGGGGACGATCACCGACAGGGCGGCGACCACCCGGCCCTCGAGGTCGCGCACCGGGGCGGCCACCGACACCGCGTCCATCTGCACCTGGCGGTCGCTGACCGCGTGGCCGGCCCGGCGGACCTTGTCCAGGGTGGCCCGCAGCCGCGCCGGGTCGGCGATGGTGAGCGGGGTGAACGCGACGAGGGGGCGGGCGACGTACTCCTCCAGCACCCCGGCCGGCGCGTGCGCGAGCAGCACCAGCCCGACGCCGGTGGCGTGGGCCGGCAGGCGGCCGCCGACCCGGGAGCGCACGCCCAGCGCGTGGCGGCCGGAGATCCGTTCCACGTAGACGACGTCGACGCCGTCGAGCACGGCGAGCTGGACGTGCTGGTGGGTGGCCTCGTAGAGGTCCTCGAGGTACGGCATCGCGGCCTCGCGCAGCCCCAGCCCCCGCGGCGCGAGCGCGGCGACCTCCCACAGCCGCAGGCCGATCTGGTAGCGGCCGTCGGCGGCGCGCTCCAGGGCGCCCCAGGCGGCCAGCTCGCCGACCAGGCGGTGCGCGGTGGCCAGCGGCATGCCGGCCCGGCGGCTGATCTGCGAGAGGCTCAGCCGGCGGTGCTCCCCGTTGAACGCGTCGAGGACGCTGAGCACGCGGCTGGTGACGGTACGGGCGGCAGCACTGGCGGTGGTCATCGACGTCCCCCCGGCCTCTCGCGAAACGGTATGGCGTCCCCGCCGGGTGCGTCAAGGATCCATGGACGCGCGGCGATGGCCGTGGCGGCGCCGGGAATCTTCCGCCAGATGGAAGACTGTCGCTATGAGCGCGCCCCACCAGCCGAACCTCGCCTGCATCGCCGACCTGCGCGCGCTGTACGAGTCCGACCCGCGCGAGCTGGCCGTCGTCGTGCTGTGGCTGGGCTGCGGGGCGACCCTGCACGAGCAGCGGCCGCTGCTGCAGGTGGACCAGGTGTTCCGCCAGATCGCCCAGGGCATCCCGGAGCTGCAGCGGGTCTCGCTGCTGCAGGCCTCGCCGCACGCGGCGCCGGTGCGCGAGATCGTCTACGAGGCGGTGCAGGTGCTGGAGCACAACCGGCTGGTGCTGTGGCGCTACCTCGGCGCCGACTACGTGCGCGAGGAGATCACGCTGACCCGCCTGGGCCGGGCCGCGCTGCTCAGCGGGGACATCCCGCGGTACCTCACCCGCTGATCCCGGCCGGGCGAGGCCCGTCCAGGGCACTGGCAGCCGAACGGCAGAAGACTGCCAGGGCCGGCGGCTAGCCTTCCGGTCATGCGGGTTCCCCGGACGGCGTGGGTGGCCGTGCTCCTGGTCCTCGCCGCGCTGGCACTGCTCCGGGCGTCCGGGGACCCGCTGCCGCGGCTCGGCAACGGCCTGGCCCGCACGCCGCCGATGGGCTGGAACGACTACAACGCCTACGGCCTGGACGTCACCGAGGACCTGATCCGCGCGACGGCGGACCGGATGGTCGCGACCGGGCTGCGCGACGCCGGGTACGTCTACGTCACCATCGACGACGCCTGGATGGCCCCGGCCCGCGACTCCCGCGGCGACCTGCGGGCCGACCCCGTCCGGTTCCCGCACGGCATCGCGGCGCTCGCCGATTACGTGCACGCCCGCGGGCTGAAGCTCGGCATCTACGAGGACGCGGGCGTGCGGACGTGCGGGGGCCTCCCCGGCAGTCTCGGGCACGAGCGGCAGGACGCGGCGGCGTTCGCGGCCTGGGGCGTGGACTACGTGAAGTACGACAACTGCTACGCGGGACCCGGGTGCGGCCAGACGTCGTGCGAGGGCGGCGACGAGGCGTCGGCCCGGGAGCGCTACGCCGCCATGCGCGACGCGCTCGCCGCGACCGGGCGGCCGATCGTGTTCAGCCTGTGCTCCTGGGGCGCCGACCGGGTGTGGGCGTGGGGCGCCGGCTACGGCAACCTGTGGCGCACCACGCCCGACATCGCGCCGACGTTCGCGAGCCTCCTCGCCGTCTTCCACGCCACCGTCGGGCTGTCCGGCTACGCCGGGCCCGGCGGCTGGAACGACCCCGACATGCTCGAGGTCGGCAACGGGATGAGCGCCACCGAGGACCGGGCCGAGCTCAGCCTGTGGGCGGCGATGGCGGCGCCGCTCATCGCCGGCGCCGACCTCACCGCCGCCGCCCCGCAGACCCTCGCCGACCTGGCCAACCGGGACGTCATCGCGGTCGACCAGGACCCGCTCGGCCGCCCGGCCCGGCTGGTGTCCTCCTCCGGCGGGCTCGACGTGCTGACCCGGCCCCTCGCCGGCGGCGACACCGCCGTGGTGCTGTTCAACGAGACCGGCGCCGCGGCCACCATCGGCTGGGACCCCGGCCCCGGGCGGTACACCGTGCGCGATCTCTGGACCGGCACCACGAGCGGCAGCACCGGACGGATCGGCGCGACGGTGCCCGCGCACGGGGCCGTCATGTTCCGCGTGGTCCGGCGAGTTTGAACAATCTGTTGAAAACGGATCGTTTAGCTGGCATGCTCCGAAGGTATGACGGAGATGCTGACCTTCCCCGACCCCGAGGCGCGGCGCGCGGAGCGGGTGTACACCGCGCTGGCCCACCTCACCGAGCGCCACGCCGGATCGCCCGAGCTGCGCTCGCGGCACACCCACGCGGACGTCGCCGCCCCGCACGAGGTGGTCCGCGTCGCGGCGGCGATGGCCGCCGGGTCGATCCCGCCGGCCCCGGGCGAACCCCCGCTGGACAAGTCCGACCTGGTCGCGGCGCTGACCCTGCTGCCCGAGGTGCGGGCGGAAGTGGACGCCACGGAGCTCTACCTGCTCAGAACCGCCCGCGCCCGGGCGATGACCTGGCAGGACATCGCGCTGAGCCTCGGCCTGGGCACCCCGCAGGCGGCCCGGCAGCGCTACGAGCGGCTGGAGGGCCGAAGCGACCCGGCGACGTGATCGGTCGCGGCCCCGGTCGAGGCCGTGCGGATCACGGCGACGCCGCGCGGCGGCAGCGTCACCGTCGACAGTGGACGGCCGTCGGCGGACAGGAGGTCCGCTCCGGGCTCGGGCAGTGCCACCGTGGCCGGCTCGGCGCCGTGGTTGAGCAGGAACAGGTATCGGCGAGCGTCGCCGCGGCGCTCGACCGCCTGCACGGCCGCGGGCAGGTCCGGCAGCACCGGGGTCACGCCGGCCTCGGACAGGGCGCGGCCGAGCAGCGCGCGCATGATGGACGGGCGGGTCGCGAGGTACCAGGCCACGCCGGCGCCGAACTCGTGGCGCGTGACGGCGGGGCGGCCGGCCAGCTCGCCGTCGCGGAACGCCGCCACGGTCGCGGCCCCCTCGGGCACGACCCACTCCGACCAGACCGTGCCGTGGCCGCCGTCGATGGCGACGGTGGCATCCGGGGCGAGCGGGTGGAACTCGTCGACGCTCAGGCCGAGGACGCGGCGCAGCGGCGCCGGGTACCCGCCGAGGTGCACGCGGTCGGCCTCGTCGACGATGCCCGAGAAGAACGAGACCACCAGGTGCCCGCCCAGCTCGACGTAGGTCGTCAGGCGCTGCGCGGTGGCGGCGCTCATGAGGTACGCGTTCGGGACGACGACCAGCCGGTAGGGGCTCAGGTCGGCGCCGGGCGGGACCACGTCGACGCTCACGTGCGCGTCGAACAGCGGGTCGTAGTGCACGCGGTGGGCCTGCAGCAGGTCGAGCACGGCCGGGTGGGCGTCGGACTCCAGCGCCCACCAGTTGTCCCAGTCGTGCACCACGGCGACGTCGGCGGCGACCCGGGTGCCGGCCACCTCGGCCAGCCGGCCCACCTCGCGGCCCAGCTCGCGCACGGCGCGGTAGCCGCGGCTGTCCGGGCCGGCGTGCGGGACCATCGCGGAGTGGAACTTCTCCGCGCCGCCCGCGGACTGCCGCCACTGGAAGAACAGCGCGGCGTCGGCGCCCTGGGCGATCGCCTGCCAGGTCCACAGCCGCAGCACCCCGGCCGGCTTGGCCGCGTTGCGC
Organism: Dactylosporangium salmoneum; assembly: GCF_039532525.1. NCBI lineage: Bacteria > Bacillati > Actinomycetota > Actinomycetes > Micromonosporales > Micromonosporaceae > Dactylosporangium > Dactylosporangium salmoneum. Next base: position 95,560 of record NZ_BAAARV010000016.1, on the reverse strand, counting down.
TCCCGCCAGTTGACCGCCCCCGGCGCCTGCTCCATGAGCAGCCAGGGCTGCCCGCCGCGGGCGGCGCGGACCAGGTCGTAGCCGAAGGCCGCCTCGACGTGGGCCCGCGGGTCGTACGGGTCGGGGTAGCTGTCGAGGCTCACCACGTCCTGCTCGCGGGCCCAGCGGTAGGAGTCGATGGGCTTGTGCACCAGGCCGATGAAGTTCGTGGTGACGGGCACGTGCGGGGTGTGCCGCCGCACGATGTCGCGCTCCATCGTGTAGCAGGCCAGGATCGCCTCGTTGCTGAAGCGCGCGAAGTCCAGCTTCTGGGCCGGGTTGGCGAACGTCGGGGCGGTGCGCGGCGGCAGGATCTCGGACCACTCGCCGTACCGCTGCGACCAGAACGTCGTCGACCAGGCTTCGTTCAGCGCGTCCAGGTCGCCGTAGCGCCCGCGCAGCCAGCGCCGGAAGTCCTCGGCCGACACGTCGCAGAAGCACTGCCGGACGTGGCAGCCGTACTCGTTGCCGATGTGCCACAGCCGCAGCGTGGGGTGCGCGGCGTACCGCCCGGCGACGCGCTCGACGAGCCGGGCCGCGTGCTCGCGGTAGACGGGGCTGGAGGGGCAGTACTGCTGCCGGCCGCCGGGCCACAGCCGCGTCCCGTCGGCCCGCTGGGGCAACGTCTCCGGGTGCCGGGCGGCCAGCCACGGCGGCGGCGAGGCGGTCATCGTGGCCAGGCTGACCCCGATCCCGGCGCCCGCGAGCTTGTCGAGCACGCGGTCGAGCCAGCCGAAGTCGTACTGCCCGGGGCGCGGCTCCACCGCGGCCCACGCGAAGATCCCGACCGACACGAGCGTGACCCCGGCGTCGTTCATGAGCCGCACGTCGTCGTCCCATACCGGTTCGGGCCATTGCTCCGGGTTGTAGTCCCCGCCGAACATGAGCCCAGGCATCGTCATCGGTGAGCCTCTCGGGAAGTGGTAGGACGTAGGACGTCCTCTGTCCTCGGACCTTAGGAGGCTGCGCCGACGGGCGTCAAGGTCTGGGAGGGGTTGGTCGATGGCCAAGCGCGCGGGAACTTCGGTGCAGGACCGGATCGTCGAGCTGATCCACGACCGGGAGCTGCCGCCGGGCGCGCCGATGCCGACCGAGCCGCAGCTCATGGACCTGCTGGGGGCCAGCCGCAACAGCGTGCGGGAGGCCATCCGGGCGCTGCAGGCCCTCGGGATCGTCGAGATCCGCCACGGGTACGGCACCTTCGTCGGCCGCGCGTCCCTGGATGTGCTCACCCCGTCGCTGACCTTCCGGGTGCGCTCCGGCCCGGGCGGCGGGATCCGCGCGCTGCAGGACCTCGTCGAGGTGCGCGAGCTGCTGGAGGTGGGGCTCGTCGGCGACGTGGTCGGCACGGTGAGCGAGGCGCGGTTCGCCGCCCTGGACGCGCTCGTCAACGGCATGGCGCACGACGCCGGGGCGGACCGGGCCTTCCACGCGCTGCTCTACGAGAGCTGCGGCAACGAGCTGGTGCTGCAGCTCATCGGGCTGTTCTGGGACGTGTACCACTCCTGCGACGACGAGCTGGCCCCGCCCGACGGCGCCGAGCAGACCGTGGCCAACCACCGGCGCATCGTCGACGCGCTGCGGGCCGGCGACCGGGAGGCGGCCCGGGAGGCGATGCGGCTGCACTTCCACGACGTGAAGCAGCGGGTGGCGCAGGCCCGGGCCGCGATGGCCGCCTGACTGACGGCCTTTGCCCCGCTGCGAACCGCGAGGTTCGCATGTATCACCTGTCGGTGCCTGTCGGGGTATAAATCCGACATGTCGTGGCGCGTAGCGTCCGACATGTCGCGAAAGCCTGTTTCTCAGTTCTTCTCTTGTAGGCGCGCCAGGCGGGCGCAGCGCCCGGCATGTCGCGAAAGCCTGTTTCTCAGTTCTTCTCTTGTAGGCGCGCCAGGCGGGCGCGGACCCCGGCGAAGTGGGCGCGCATGGCAGATGCGGCCGCGTCGCGGTCCGCGGCCACCACGGCGTTGCGGATGTCCCGGTGCTTGCGGGCCACGTCGTCCGGCGCCTCGTCGGGCTCGCCCAGGTCGTCGCGCAACTGGTGGTACACGTCCCAGAACGCCCCCAGCAGCTGGCCGACGAGCGGGTTGTTCAGCGGCCGGTAGAGCGCGTCGTGGAAGAGCTTGTCCGTCTCCGGCGAGACCATGCCGACCTTCGCCTCGGCCTCCATGCGCTCCAGCACCTCGTCCACGACGGGCTCGGCGACGGGGTCGCGGTCGATGAGCAGCTGGACCAGGCCGCTCTCCAGGGCCTCGCGGATCTCGATCATGTACCCCAGGTGGCTGCGCTCGTCGCCCATGGTGATCCGGCTGTGGAAGGCCAGCTCGTCGACCAGGCCGTTGAGGGACATCCGGCCCACGAACATGCCGAAGCCGTGCCTGATGTCGACGATGCCGACGGCCTGGAGGGCCTTCAGGGCCTCGCGCACGGCGTTGCGGCCCACGCCCAGCTCCTCGACCAGCTCCGACTCCGTGGGCAGGGGGTCGCCGGCGACCAGGCGGCGGCGCAGGATCAGCTCCTTGACCTCGTCCTGCACCTCGAGCGCCCGGCTACGGCGCCGATTGCCGAGTCGATCACTGCGCGCCGTGGTCATGTCGCTCCCCAGGGTTGTGGCTTGGTGGGACATCCTACGAACTCTTGACCGTCGTGCGATAGACGTCCTAGCCTCCAGACTACGACAGGACATGGGATGTGGGACGTCCAATGTTAGGCCGATCTCACAACCGCCCACATAGGAGGCACCGTGCACACCCTGGCTTCACGGCACGCGTTCAGCCGCCGCGACTTCCTGCGGTACAGCGGCGCACTCGGCGCCGCCGCGACGATCAGCTCGACCCTCGCCGCCTGCGGCGGGCCAGCCTCGACCGGATCGTCCGGCGGGGAAGGGGACAAGGACCTCATCACCGCGGTCATCGGCTACGGCAACGACCAGAGCTGGGACCCCACGATGACGGCGTCGGCGTTCACGATGGCCGCCAACTGCCACATCTACGAGGGTCTGCTCGACACCGACCCGGTCACGCGGGCGCCGTACCCGGCCCTGGCCACCGCGCTGCCGTCCGACGTCAACGCCACCACCTGGCGCTTCACGCTGCGCGACGGGGCGAAGTGGCACGACGACCAGCCCGTCACCGCCGACGACGTGCTGTTCACCTACGAGCGGGTGCTGGACCCGAAGGCCAACGTGCTCATCGGCTCGTTCTTCCGCTCCTGGCTCGAGACCGTACGCAAGGTAGACGACCGCACGGTCGAGCTGTTCTTCAAGTTCCCGTTCCCCGACGCCGTGCAGCGGCTCACCATCGCCAAGATCATGCCGAAGCACGTCTTCGGGGTGGCCGGCGGCTGGGACGCGGCCAAGTCCGGCAAGGCGGTCGGCTCCGGGCCCTACAAACAGGCCTCGCACCAGCCGAAGTCCAACACCACGTTCGAGGCCTACGCGGGGTACAACGGCCCGCGCCCGGCCGCCGTGAAGAAGATGAACTGGCTGAGCATCGTCGACGCCTCCGCCCGGGTCGCGAAGATCTCCGGCGGGTCGGCCGAGGCGCAGATCGCCGACAACGTGCCGTACGCGAACATCGACCAGCTCGCGAAGTCGGGGCTGACGGTCGAGGGCGGCAAGGGCATGAACCACATGTTCCTGATGTTCAACACCGCCCAGAAGCCGTTCGACGACGTGCGGGTGCGCCAGGCGCTGTTCTACGCGATCGACACCGGCAAGATGATCGACGTGGCGCTCAAGGGCCACGGCGCCGCCTCGACCAGCTTCCTCAACCAGGAGAACCCCTCCTACCAGAAGGCCTCCACGGTGTACGCCTACAACCCCGACAAGGCCAAGGCGCTGCTCGCCGAGGCCGGGGTCACCGGGCTCACCATCTCGCTGATGGCCGTCAACGTCAGCTGGATCGTCGACTGCCTGCCCACCATCGCCAACTCCTGGGAGGCGATCGGGGTCAAGACGACGCTGCAGCCGCAGGACACCAGCGCGCTGTTCACCAAGATGGACCAGTCGCAGGGGTACCAGGTGGTGGCGGCGGCGTCCAACCCCAACCAGTTCGGGCTCGACGCCGATCTGATCCTGCGGTACAACTACACGTCCGGCGGCACCTGGATGAAGTACACCAAGTGGGACTCGAGCCCGGCCGCCAAGGACCTCTTCGCGAAGATGGACGCGGCCACGGCCGAGCCCGACGCCAAGAAGAAGCTCGAGCTCGTGCACGCCTACCTCGACGTCATCGCCGAGCAGGCGGTGCTCTACCCGGTCGTGCACACCGAGCTGATGACGGCGTGGGACGCCAAGAAGCTGAGCGGGGTGCGGGCGCAAGGGTACCCCGGGATCAACCTGTTGCAGGCGAAACGGACCTGAGCCGTGGGCATGGTCGTGCGCATGCTGGTCCGCCGGCTGCTGATTCTGGTGCCGCTGCTGCTGGGCGTCATCGCGTTCGTGTTCATCGTCATGCGCTTCTCCGACAGCAAGCCGGAGTACGCGTACTTCCAGGGGGCCAACCCGACCCCGGAGCAGGTCCACCAGTTCCAGGTCGACAACGGCCTGCTGGACCCGCTGCCGGTGCGCTACGTGCGGTTCGTCGGCGACCTCCTGCACGGCGACATGGGCACCAGCGTGCTGACCAAGGCGCCGGTCATCGACTCGGTCTCCACCGCGCTGCCGCTGACCCTGCAGCTGACGCTGCTCGGCCTGCTCGTCGCGGTGGTGCTGGCGCTGCTGTTCGGCGTCACCGCGGCGATCTTCCGGGACCGCTGGCCGGACCAGGTGATCCGGCTCGTGTCGCTGGTCGGCGTGGCCGCGCCGGCGTTCTGGCTGGCGCTGCTGATGATCCAGTACCTCGCCGTGGACCGCGGCTGGTTCCCCACCGGCGGCTACATCAACCCGGCCGACTCGTTCTCCGGCTGGCTGCGCTCGATGACGCTGCCCGCGCTGTCGCTGTCGCTGCCGGTCGCCGCCCAGCTGACCCGGATCATCCGCACCTCGATGGTCGAGGAGCTCGACAGGGACTACGTGCGCACCGCGATCGGCAGCGGCCTGCCGCCGGTCGTGGTGGTCGGGCGCAACGTGCTGCGCAACGCGCTCATCAACCCGCTGACCGTGCTCGGCCTGCGCATCGGGTACCTGCTCGGCGGGGCCGTGGTCATCGAGCAGATCTACGCGCTGCCCGGCATGGGCCAGCTGATGATCAACGCGGTGCGCGACGGCGACCCCGCCGTCGTGCAGGGCGTGGTGCTCACCATCGCCGTCGGGTTCGTCGTGGTGAACCTGCTCGTCGACGTCCTGTACCTGCTGGTCAACCCCCGCCTGAGGAGCGCCGCATGAAGCGCCTGGCGCCTTGGATCGCCGTGGTCCTCCTGGCCGTCGTCGCGGTGGCCGCGCTGGCCGCCCCGCTGCTCGCCCCGCACTCGCCCTACGTGCAGGAAGGCGTCGGCGGCGGGCCGTCGGGCGGGCACTGGATGGGCCTGGACAGCAGCAACCGCGACATCCTCAGCCGGCTCATGTACGGCGCCCGCTTCTCGCTGCTCATCGGTCTCGGCGCCACGCTCATCGCGCTGGTCGCCGGCTCGCTCATCGGCGCCGTGGCGGCCACCTCCCGCCGCGGCGTCGACGAGACCGTCATGCGGGTCCTCGACGTCGTCATGGCCTTCCCCGGCATCGCGCTGGCGGCCGTGCTCGTCGCGGTCTTCGGCGGCGGCATCCAGGTGCTGGTGCTGGCGATCGCCTTCCTCTACGTGCCGTCCGTGGCGCGGGTGGTGCGGGCCAACGTGCTCGCGCAGTACGAGGAGGACTACATCGCCGCCGAGCGCACCATCGGCGCCCGCACGTGGCACATCCTGGTGCGCCACGTCGCCGTCAACTGCGCCGCGCCCGTGCTGGTCTTCTGCACCGTCATGGTCGCCGACGCGATCGTCTTCGAGGCCTCGCTGTCCTTCATCGGCGCCGGGGTCCGCCCGCCGAACCCGTCCTGGGGCAGCGTCATCGCCGACGGGCGCAACATGGTGCTGCTCGGCGGCTGGTGGGCCACCGTCTTCCCCGGCCTGCTGATCCTCGTCACGGTGCTGGCGCTGAACATCCTCGCCGAGGGCGTCGCGGACGCGTGGGCCGCGCCCGGCACGAAGGCGCGGAGCAACACCGACGACACGATGGAACGGGCCCACCCCGGGTCCGGCGAGGTCACCGAGCTGCCCGGCCTCGCCGAGGCGGCCCGGCGCATCGCGGAGCGGGCCCGCCCGCTGCCCCAGGGCGAGCCGGTGCTGCGCGTCGAGGGCCTGGCCATCGGCTTCCCGGGCCGGCACGCCGACGTCGACATCGTCGACGGCATCTCCTTCGACGTGCGCCCGGGCGAGGTGCTCGGCCTCGTCGGCGAGTCCGGCTGCGGCAAGTCGCTGACCGCGCTCACCGTCATGGGCCTGCAGCCGCGCGGCGCGAGGGTGCGGGGCCGCGTCGAGTTCGCCGGCCGGGACCTGCTGAGCCTCTCGGCCAGGCAGCGCCGCCGGCTGCTCGGCCACGACATGGCGATGGTCTACCAGGACGCGCTGTCCTCGCTCAACCCGGCGATGACCATCCGGGCCCAGCTCAAGCAGCTCGTCCGGCGCGGCGGCCGGCGCGGGCCGGCCGAGCTGCTGGAGATGGTCGGGCTCGACCCGGCGCGGACCCTGTCGGCGTACCCCCACGAGCTGTCCGGCGGCCAGCGCCAGCGGGTCCTCATCGCCATGGCCCTGTCGCGCGACCCGAGGCTCATCGTCGCCGACGAGCCGACGACCGCCCTGGACGTGACGGTGCAGGCCCAGGTGATCGAGCTGCTCCTGCGGCTGCGCGAGGAGCTCGGCTTCGCGCTCATCCTCGTCTCGCACGACCTGGCGCTGGTGTCCGACGTCACGGATCGCATCGTCGTCATGTACGGCGGGCAGATCGTCGAGTCCGGCGTGACCTCGGCGCTCATCGGCGCACCGGCCCACCACTACACCCGCGGCCTGCTCGGCTCGGTGCTGTCCCTGGAGGCCGGGGCCGAGCGGCTGACCCAGATCCGCGGCGTAGTGCCCTCGCCGTCCGGCTTCCCGGCCGGGTGCCGCTTCGCCGACCGGTGCCCGATGGCGACCGAGGTCTGCCGGGACACCGCCCCGGACCTCATCGGCGCGACCCACGCGGTGGCCTGCCACCACCCGGCCCTCGACCTGGCGGAGGTGTCCCGATGACCGACCTGCTGGAGCTCAGCGACGTCCACGTGGTGCACAAGGCGCGCACCGGCGGGCTTTTCGCCCGGGACAGGGTCTACGCGCTCACCGGCGCCGGGCTCACCGTCCGGGCGGGGGAGACGGTCGGCGTGGTCGGCGAGTCCGGCTGCGGCAAGTCGACCCTGGCCCGCGTGCTCGTCGGGCTGCAGCGCCCGACGGCCGGCACCGTCCGCTTCCGCGGCGAGGACATCTGGGCGCTGCCGGCGGCCCGGCGCCGTACCATGATCGGCTCCAGCACCGGCATGGTCTTCCAGGACCCGTCGACCGCGCTGAACCGGCGCCTGCCGGTGCGCCGCATCCTGCGCGACCCGCTCGACGTCCACCGCCGCGGCAAGGGCGCCCAGCGCGACGCGCGGGTGCGGGAGCTGCTCGCCCTCGTCGGGCTGCCGGCCGGCGCGCTGGACGCGCTGCCCGGGCAGCTGTCCGGCGGCCAGCGCCAGCGGGTGGCCATCGCCCGCGCCCTGGCGCTGGAGCCGGACCTGCTCATCGCCGACGAGCCGACGAGCGCCCTGGACGTCTCGGTGCGGGCGCAGATCCTCAACCTGCTGCTCGACCTCAAGGCCCGGCTCAACCTGGCGCTGGTGTTCGTGTCGCACGACATCCAGACCGTGCGCCGGATGAGCGACCGGGTGGTGACGATGTACCTCGGCCGGATCGTCGAGCAGGCCCCGGCCACCGCGGTGCCGCAGGGCGCCCGCCACCCGTACACCCGGGCGCTGTTCTCGGCCACGCCCGGCCTGCTGCACCCGATCGACCCGATCCCGCTCGCCGGCCCGGTGCCCTCGGCTACCCGGCCCCCGAGCGGCTGTCCCTTCCGCACCCGCTGCTGGAAAGCGGACGAGGCCTGTGCGGGAGCAATGCCCGATTTCACGTCGGAAGGCGAGCACGCCTTCCGCTGCTTCCATCCGGTGCGCGACGGGGCCACCGACCGTGAACTGATCAGCCAAGCACAGGAGCGCGCATGACCACCGCCACCGCACTGACCGGCGTCATCCCCCCGGTGTGCACCCCGCTCACGCCGGACTTCGAGGTGGACACCGGGTCCCTGGTCCGGCTGGTGGATCACCTGCTGGCCGGGGGCGTCGACGGGCTGTTCGTCCTCGGGTCGACCTCCGAGGTGGCGTTCCTGCCCGACGCCCACCGCCGGGTCGTGCTCGACACCGTCGTCGGGCACGTCGCCGGGCAGGTGCCGGTCCTCGCCGGCGCGATCGACATGACCACCCTGCGGGTGCTCGACCACGCGCTCACCGCGGTCCGGGCCGGCGTGGACGGCCTGGTCGCCACCGCGCCCTTCTACACCCGGACCCACCCGGCCGAGATCGAGCTGCACTTCCGTACCCTCGCCGAGCGGACCGGCATCCCGCTGTACGCCTACGACCTCCCCGTCTCCGTGCACAGCAAGCTGCCGGGCGACCTGCTGCTGGCCCTGGCCGCCGACGGGGTGCTCGCCGGCCTGAAGGACTCCAGCGGCGACGACGCCGCCCTGCGCCGGCTGCTGCTGGACCGCCCGGAGGGCTTCGCCGTCTTCACCGGCTCGGAGATCACCGTGGACTCGGCCCTGTGGATGGGGGCCGACGGCGTGGTGCCGGGGCTGGGCAACGTCGACCCGCACGGGTACGCGCGGCTGTACCGGGCCGCCCGCGACGGCGACTGGGTGGCCGCCCGGCGCGAGCAGGAGCGGCTGGTGCGCCTCTTCGACCTGGTCGCCGTCGGGCGGTCCCGGATGGGCCACGGCTCGTCGGCGCTCGGGGCGTTCAAGGCGGCGCTGTACCTGCTCGGCGTGATCGCGCACCCGACCACGGCCGTGCCGCAGATCCCGCTCGACGAGTCCGAGATCGCCGCCGTCGGCACGTACCTGGCCGCCGCCGATCTGCGCTGAGCCGGCCCGGTCAGCCGACCGGTGGCAGGTCGAGGTGCTCGCGCAGTGTGGTGCCCTCGTACTCGGTGCGGTACACGCCGCGCTCCTGCAGCTGCGGGACGAGCCGGTCCACCACCTCCTCGACCGTGCCCGGCAGCAGCTGCGGCAGCAGGTTGAACCCGTCCACCGCGCGGGTGCGCACGTAGTGCGCCCACTCGTCGGCCACCTGCCCGGGCGTGCCGACGAACGCGCCGTGCGCGGGCGTCACCTCGATGACGAGGTCCCGGATCGACAGGTTGCGCTCGGCGGCGAGCTCCCGCCACTGCCGGATCCGCTCCACCTTTCCGGTGCGCATCTCGATCGGGATCGTGCCGCGGGACGGGTCGAGCTCCCCGTCCGCCGGCTCGATGTCCGGCAACGGGCCGTCCGGGTCGTAGCCCGACAGGTCCTTGCCCCAGAACTGCTCGAGATAGGCGATGGCCCGCGGGCCGGTGGTCTGCTCGCGGCGGATCCACGCCGCCTTCTCCTCGGCCTCCGCCGCGGTGTCGCCGAGCACGACCGAGGCCCCGGGCAGGATGCGCACCGCGTCCGGGGCGCGCCCGTAGGCCGCCAGCCGGGCCCGCAGGTCGGCGGCGTAGGCGACCGCCTCGGCGTAGCCGGTGTTGGCCGAGAACACCACGTCGGCGTGGCGGGCGGCCAGGTCGCGCCCGCCGGGGGAGTCGCCGGCCTGGAAGAGCACCGGGCGCCCCTGCGGGCTGGCCGGCACGGTCGCCTCCGCGCGCAGGTCGACGAGGCCGGTGCGGCGCTCGACGAGCTCGCCGGGCCGGGCCGCCCACAGCGCCTTGGCCGCCTCGACGAACTCGCCGGCCCGCTCGTAGCGCCGCTCGTGCGCCAGCCAGCCGCCGTGGCGGAAGTTGGCCCCGGTCCACGCGTTGTCGGTGGTTACGACGTTCCAGCCGGCCCGCCCGCCCGACACCAGGTCGAGGCTCGCCAGGCGCCGGGCCAGATCCGCCGGGAAGTTGTACGTCGTGTTCTGCGTGGCGACCAGCCCGATGCGCTCCGTCGCCGCGGCGAGCGCCGCGAGCTGGGTGATCGCGTCCGGGCGCCCGGCCACGTCGAGGTCGTGGACCCGGCCGCGGTTCTCCCGCACCCGCAGGCCGTCGCCGAGGAAGAACGCGTCGAACAGCCCGCGCTCGAGGGTCCGGGCGACGTGCACGAACGTGTCGATGTGCGTGTGCGGCGCGAAGTCCGGCCGCGTCCACAGCAGATTCGGTCCGACGCCGGTGAAGAAGACGCCGAGATGCAGCCGGCTCATGTCGTTTCCCTTCCGGAGGTGGCGTAGCGGTTCTCGGGGCGGGGCAGGCCGAGCGTCTCGCGCAGGGTGGCGCGCAGCGGCGGCTTGTCCACGGTGGACAGCCACGCCAGGTCGTCGTCGGGCGCGGCCGGGTGCAGCCGCACGCCGTCGACGACGCCGTCCAGGGCGGCGAGCAGTTCGGGCAGGGGCCGCGGGCCGGCGAAGTCGGCGAAGACCAGCGGGGCGCCCCCGGCCCGGGCGAGCTCGGCCCGGCGCCGCACCTCGCCGATCGAGCCGCCGCCGACCAGCGCCACGTCCAGCCGGGCGGTGACCCCGAGCGCGTCCGCCCCGAGCACGACGAGCTGCCCCTGCGGCGGCCGCGGCGTGATCAGCGGCCCGGCGATGGAGAACGTGGCGCCCTCGAAGCTGACGTGGTGCACCCGGTCGCGGTCCAGGAACCGCCCGCTCGGCACGTCCCGGATCACGGCGTCGTCCTCCCACGAGTCCCACAGCCGCCGCGCCACGTCGATGACGTCGTCGACCTCGCGGCGCAGCCCGGCGGCGTCCAGCGGTGCCCGCCCGATGGTGGCCAGCGCCTCCTCGGTGTTGGCGGCGCCGACCACCCAGGCCGCGCGCCCGAGCGACGCGTGGTCGAGGCTGGCCAGCTGGGTGGCGAGGTGGAACGGCTCGGTCGCGGTGACGTGCAGCTGCGGGGCGAGGCCGATCCGCGCGGTACGCCGGGCCAGGAACGCCGCCCGCACCCCCGCCTCGATCCGCACGCCCCCGCCGACCGGTTCGTCGGCCAGCGTGACGAGCGCGACGCCCGCCTCCTCGGCGGCGATCGCGGCGCGGGCGAGGGCCTCGATGTCGGCGGGATCGCGCCCACCGCCGAGCTCCAGCGCGACGTGCAGTGTCATGGTCGGGCTACCTCCAATGCCTCGTGCTCCGATGTCTGGTGGGACGGCCGGCCCGGGTCGCGGCCCGGGCGGTCGCGGTCGGCGATGGCGAAGACGAGCGCGAGCAGCACCAGGCCGAGGCACAGCAGCACGCCGTGCAGCAGCGCGACCCGGCCGCCGGCCGCCCCGCCGAGGAAGAGGGCGGTGACCGCGGCGATGCCGACGGCGGCCGCGAGGCGCTGCGCGAGCTGCAGGATCGCCGCGCTCAGGCCGTTGGCGCCGGGCGGGGCGTGCTCGAGGGTGAGCGCCTGGTTGGGGGCGTTGACCAGCCCGCCGGCCACACCGGTGACGAGCTGCCCGGCGGCGAGCGCGACGATCAGCGCGGTGTCCGCGCCCGGCCGGCCGGGCAGCACCGCCACGGCGGCGGCGTCCACCCCGACGCCGGCGACCGCCGCCGCGAGCGCGACCGTCACGCCGGGCCGGCCGTAGCGGCCCACCACGGAGGCGCCGAGGGCCGAGGCGGCGGCGAAGCCGAGCGCGCTGGGCAGCGCCATGGCCGCCGCGGCGAGCGGGGGCAGGCCGAGGTCCTCCTGCAGGTACAACGACAGCACGAGGTTGAGCGCGAGGGTGGCGCCGAAGTAGCACATGGCCACGAGGGTGCCGAGCACGTAGCCGCGGCTGCGCATCAGCGCCGGCAGCAGCAGCGCCGTGCGGCCCCGCGCGGTGTAGCGCCGCTCCCAGGCGACCAGCCCCGCCACGGCCGGCGCGGCGAGGAGCGCCCAGCGCCAGCCGCCGGGGGTGCCGACCAGCGGCAGGACCGCGCCCAGGGTGGCCACCCCGAGCAGCAGCACCCCGGGCAGGTCCAGGTCGCTCCGGCGGCCGGACGGGCGGCCGGGTGGGAGCACGCGCAGCGCGAGCGGGACCGTGACGAGGGCGAAGGGCAGGTTCGCCAGCAGCACCAGGCGCCAGCCGGGGTCGGGGCCGGCCAGCTGCAGGATGAGGCCGCCCAGGGGCGGGCCGGCGGAGGCGGACAGGCCGCCGATGGCCGCGTAGGCGCCCAGCGCCCGGGCCCGCGCCCTGCCCCGGAAGAGATCCTGGAAGAGGCCGATGATCTGCGGGTTGACCGTGCCCGCGCCGGCGCCCTGGGCCAGCCGCGCCGCCGCCACCAGCCAGGCCCGGTCGGCGCAGGCGGCGGCGATCCCACCGGCGGCGAAGAGGGCGATCCCGCCGGCGAAGAATGCCCGCCGGCCGAACATGTCGCCGAGGCGGCCGGCCGGGACGAGCGCCAGGCCGAAGGTGAGCGAGTAGCCGGCCATCACCCACTGCAGGGTGGCGTCGCTCGCACCCAGGGAGGCGCGCAGGGCCGGCAGGTCGACGGTGAGGATGGCCTGGTCCAGCAGGGTGGTCCAGCCGGCGCCGAGGCACACGAGCAGGATCAGGCGGTGCCCGCGGTCCACCGCTCAGCGGGCCGCGCGGCCGGCGATCCGGCGCAGCTGCAGCTCCGTCGCCAGCTCTGCCCAGAGCGAGGCCTCCTGCGGGCTGGTGCGCCGCGGCGGCTCGTCCGCGAGGCTCAGCAACCAGTCGATCGGCGCGGTCAGCAGCCGGCTCAAGAATCGCCGCAAGCGCATGCGGACGACGATAGCAGTTTTCCTATAGGAAAGATAGGAAACAGCCGTCGGTGGCCCTTCGCAGGCGTCACCCACCCGGCCGGGTCCGGCCGCGCGACCAGTGCGGTCGGCAACGGGCGTGGGCCCTTGCGGCGCCTTACCATCTCGGCGTGCATCTCACGCCTCGCCCGCCCCGGGCGCCGGTGCGGCTGTCGTACGCCGCGATGGTCCTCGTCGGTCTCGGCGCCGGGGTGGGCGGCATCCTGCTGCCGGCCCAGATCGCCGACTACGGCGTGGACGAGGCGACGATCGGCCTCACGTTCTTCACCAGCTCGGCCGGGTTCATGGTCGCCGGGGCGACGGCCGGGGCGGTGCTGCAGCGCGTCCCGATGGGCACGGCGCTGGCCGTCGGCGGGGCCGTGCACGCCGCGGCCGCGTTCGCGCTCGCCACCCGCCCGCCGTTCGCGGTGCTGGTGGCGGTGCAGCTGCTGCTGGGGTACGGCACCGGGCTGCTCGAGTCACTGCTCAACGTGTACCTGGCCGGGCTGCCCCGCTCGTCCGCGCTGCTCAACCGGCTGCACGCGTTCTTCGGCGTCGGGGCGCTCGCGGGGCCGTTGCTGGCGGCCTGGCTGGTGCAGTACCTGCGTTGGACCTCGGTGTGGCTCGTGCTCGGCATCGTCACCCTCCCGCTGGTCGCCGGCTTCCTGCTGGCCCACCCGCGCTCGCCGGTCGCCGGGGGAGCGCGCACCGGCGGCGCGCTCGGCGAGGCCGTCCGGCGGCCGGCGGTGGTGTTCGGCTCGGTGTTCCTGACGCTGTACGTCGGGCTCGAGATCGCCGTCGGCACGTGGGCCTTCACCTTCCTCGTGCGCGAGCACGGTGAGCCGGCCCTGGTGGCCGGCTACACGGTCAGCGGCTACTGGCTCGGCCTGGCCCTGGGGCGCTTCCTCATCGGCCCGGCCGCGGCGCGGGCCGGCGTCGGACCGGGCGCGATGGCCACCGTGTGCCTGTTCGGCGTGGCCGGCGGCGCCGGGCTCATCTGGGCGGCCCCGGTCGCGGCGGTCGCCACGGCCGGCTTCGTGCTCCTCGGCTTCTGCCTGGCCCCGCTCTTCCCGACCGCGATGACGGTCGTGCCGGACCTCGTCGAGCCCCGCCTGGTCGCCACCGCCATCGGCGTGATGAACGGCTTCTCGGTGGTGGGCGGGGCCGCGCTGCCGTGGCTGGCCGGCTGGCTGTCCCAGCACGCCGGCGTGTGGACCCTGATGCCCTTCGCCGTGGCGCTCGCGTTGGTACAACTGGTGCTGTGGCGGTTCATGATCGCCCAGCCGTCGTTAGCGTATCGGCGTGACTGACGTTCGGCCCGGGGCCTTCGGCGTGCTGCTGCGGCAGTGGCGGGAGCGGCGCGCGCTCACCCAGGAGGAACTGGCGGCGCGGGCCGGGCTGACCGTCAACGCGATCGGCGGGCTGGAGCGCGGGGTGCGGCGGCGGCCGTACCCGCACACGGTCCGCGCCCTCGCCGACGCGCTCGGCCTGACCGAGGCCGAGTTCGAGGAGCTGACCGCGTCCGCCGCCGCGCCGGCCGTCGCGCCCCCGGCGTCGCGGCTCATCGGCCGGGACGAGGAGGCGGCGGAGGTTCTGGGGCTACTGTCCGCGCGGCGGCTCGTCACGCTCACCGGCCCGGGCGGGGTCGGCAAGACCAGCCTGGCTCTCGACGTCGCGGCGCGGTCCGCCGGGCAGTTCCCGCACGGGCACGTCGTGGTCGAGCTCGCCGCACTACGCGACCCGGCCCGGCAGCGCGACCCCGCCCGGGAGCGCGACCCGGCGCGGCTGCTCGAGGAGGTGGCCGGCCGGCTGGGCATGCCCGAGCGCCGGCGCGGCCCCCTGCTCGACGCGCTTGCCGCCCACCTCGCCGGGCGCCGGCTGCTGCTCGTGCTGGACAACCTGGAGCACCTGCCCGGCGCCGCCGACGCCGTGGCCGCCCTCGTCGCGGCCTGCCCCGACCTGGTCGTGCTGGCCACCAGCCGGTCCCCGCTGCGCATCCGGGCCGAGCACGAGGTGGTGGTCGAGCCGCTCGAGGGGCCCGACGCGTGGGCGCTGGACGACCCGGCGAGCGTGGCCGGCGCGCCGGCGGTGGCGATGTTCCTCGACCGGGCCGCCGCCATGGGCGCCCCGCTGACCGTGACCGCGGCCAACGCCCCGACCATCGCCGCGATCTGCTGGCGCCTGGACGGCCTGCCGCTGGCCCTGGAGCTGGCCGCCGCCCGGGCCCGCCTGCTGGAGCCGGCCGCCCTGCTGGAGCGGCTGGACGAGGCCATGTCCGCCGGGGCCCTGCGCGACCTGCCCGAGCGGCAGCAGACCGTGCGGGACACGGTCGACTGGAGCCACGACCTGCTCGACGCGGACCAGCGCCGCCTGTTCGCCCGGCTGGCCGCCTTCCGGGCGCCGTTCACCGTGGAGGCGGCCGAGGCGGTCGGCGGCACGGGCCTCACCGGGCTGACCGCGCTCGTGGAGCAATCCCTGCTGACCCGCGTGCCGCCGGAGGCCGACGGGCGGACGAGGCTGCGCATGCTGGAGCCGATCCGGCAGTACGCCCGGCAGCGCCTCGCGGCCTCGCCCGACGCCGCGCCGACGGCCGACCGGCACGCGGAGCACTTCCTCGCCGAGGCGCTGGAGGCCGCCGGCGACCTGCGCGGGCCGGGCCTGATCGGGCGGCTGGACGGCCTCGAGCGCTCCCACGCCGACCTGGCCGCGGCGGCCGGGCACCTCCTCGCGGCCGGCCGCGCCGCCGAAGTCGCGGACCTGGTGTGGGCCGTCTGGCCGTACCTCGCCCTGCGCGCCCACGCCACGGAGGCCCTCGGCTGGCTCGGCCCCGCCCTGTCCTCCGGCAGGCCCGTGGCGCCCGCGCTCGCCGCGAGCGGGGTGCTGTCCTACGCCCTCGGAGACCTCGACCGGGCGTGGGCGGACACCACCGCGGCGCTGCGCGCCGGCGTATCGGTGGAGACGGCCGCGTTGGCGGGGCTGGTCGCCGCGTTCGTCGGGGACGGGCCCGGCGCGCGGCGGGTCGTGGCCGCGGTGGCCGAGCCGGACGGGACGGCGCCGGACGAGCCGGCCGATCGGTGGGCCTGGGCGCTGCTGCTCGGGGTGCGGGCACAGGTCGCCATCCTGGCCGCCGACCTCGCCGCCGCCGGGCGCCGACTGGAGGAGGCCGAGCGGGTCGCCCGCGGCACGGACAATGCGTTCGCCATCGCGCTCGTGCTCAACATGCGGGCCACCGTCACCGAGGCCGAGGGTGACCTGCCGGCCACCGCCGGGCTGCTCGCCGAGTCGGTGACGCGCTCGGCGGCCGCGGGCAGCCGGTGGACGCTCGCCTACGCGCTGCCCGCCCTCGCCGCGGCGGCCCACCGCCTCGGCGACCCGCGCGCGGCCGCGGTCCTGCTCGGCGCCGCCGCGACCGTCACCGGCGAGCCTGCCGCGCCCTCGTCCGGGGAGGCAGGGCGGGTGCCGGCCGACCGGCGCGCCGCCCGGGCCGAGGCGGCGGCCCTGCGCGCGGCGCTGGGGGAGGAGGGGTTCCGGGCCGCGTTCGAGGAGGGGCGCCTGCTCCCCCTCGAACGCGTCGCCGAACTGGCCCGGGGGGTCAGGCCGCCCGGACGCGGGTGACGTGCCGGCGGTACTGGCGCGCCCCCGCCGTGCGCAGGAAGAAGCGGATCGGCGCCGGCACCGCGGCCAGCAGCCCGGCCCGCTCGTCCGCGCTCGCGTCCTCCAGCAGCGCGCCGAACACCAGCGGCAGCTGGCGGCGCGGGGTGGCGTTCTTGCCGTGCTCGGCCAGCGCCGCCCACTCGGCCGCGCTGACGTGCCGGCTCACCAGGGGCAGGATCTCGCGCTCCTCCAGGTCGAGGTGGGCCACCAGCGCCTCGCGCAGCCGCTCGACCAGGCCGGCCAGCCGATCCGCCGCCGGGCGGTCCGGCGCGGCGGTCCAGGCCCGCAGCGCGTCGCGGGTCGCCTCCGTGGCCTCCTCGACCCCGTGGTGCTGCGCCTGCATGGTGCGCACCAGCTCGGCCGAGGGCGCCGCCCGTTGCAGCAGCAGCGGCCAGAGCAGCTCGTCCTCGCCCGAGTGGTGGGCGTGCAGGAAGCCCAGCACGAAGTCGGCGTGCGCGCCGATGACGCCGGCGCGGGCGGTGTCGCCGGGGGTGGTCGCGCGCACCAGCGCCGGGATGGCCGCCAGCTCGCGACGGAACACCCGGTGGATTACCACCATCTCCTGGACGTCGGGTCCCATCTATGTACCTCCGCTGCATAGTCACATCGAACCGATGCGCTCCAGCGTGGGGCCCGCGGCGCCGCGGGCCCACCAACGGGACCCACACACCGCCCACACAGTTACGGGCGGTCCTCGTCCCAGCCGGTCTCGTTGAGCCGGCGCAGGCGGCGGATCCGCTCGGTCAGGTCGGCGGTCACCTCGTCCGGGTCGGCCCCGTCGTCCAGCGCCTCGGTCCGGGCGCTGCGCAGCTCCCGCCGCAGCAGCTCGGCGAGGCGGTCGCCGGGCGGTTGCGCGGATTGCGGGGCCATGTCCCTATGCTCCCAGATCGGCGGAGCGGCCGGTGCTCCCACATCGGCGGGGCAATGCCATCCGAGGTCGACCTCCCTGCGTGAGCCTGTCGTCGCGTACGCCGTGGTGCGGCTGGGCGATCCTGACGGACCGGTCGGAGCCGGATCGGCCCCCTCCGAACGGATCACCTGACGACCGGAACGGATCGTTCATTCCACTTCGCACGCTGCCAGACTGACGACAGCGATCCGGCCGTCGCGCCAAAGCCATCCCTGCCAGCGATGAAGGGATTCGTCATGCCTCGATCCGGGCCGACCGCGGCCGAGGACGTCCGCCGGCTCGCGCGGCTCGGGACGCTCGCGGCGAGCGTCGCGGAGGCCGGCGACGCCGAGCGCAAGCGCCTGGTCGGAGGCGCGTACTGCGTGGCGTACCCGGTGGTGTGGAGCGGCCTGACCCAGGGCCTGGAGCGCCGCCGCGGCCACAACGGCTGCGCGGTGTCCGTGCGCCACCTCGTCGACGACTGCTTCGACCGCTTCCAGGACGACGTGGAGGCGGTCGTGCACGACGTGGTGCACCGCTCGGTGCGCCCCATCGACAACCTCGAGGCCTGGATCGGCGGCCTGCTCACCTCGGCCACCGTGGACGGCCATCGCCGCCGCCGCGGCGCGATCGGCGCCCTGCAGCGCCCCCGCCCGCCGAAGTGGCTAGTCGACGGCCTGGGCGGCGACCGCTGGCTGGTCCACCTGAGCGTGCAGATGCTCGTGTGGGTCGGCAACCCCGCCACCGCCGGCTCACAGGTCTGGCCGACCGAGGCGTGGACCGACCAGCGCTGCCGGTTCACCGGCCGCTGGGACGCCGCCGACGGCTCCGACGTGCGCCGGGACATCGACGCGGTACTGCGGGTCATGCGCAGCCGCCCAGAGTGGTACGCCCGCTACGTGGAGGGCCCGCTCGGCCACAAGCACGTGCCGGTCCCGCGCTTCGCCCCCGCCGACCCCGACGGCCCGCAGCTGCACGCCCTGGACCTGGTGGGGGAGGGGGAGCGGGACGAGGTACACCTGCAGGACCTCGCCCACGAGGCGGTCATCGCCATCCGGGCCCGGCTGCGCGCGGGCGAGGACGCCGAGACCGTCGTCACCGAGGTGATCAGCCTGGTCTTCGGCGACGGCGCGGGCACGCTCATCGACCGCCTCCCGCACCAGGACGACCCGGGCGGCGAGCACGTCGTGCGGCTGCTGCGCGACCGGGCCGAGCGGGCCCGCATCGTGGCCGCGGTGCTGGCCATCGTGAGGGCGGGCTGAGCGCACCGGCTACCGTGTGATCATGGGGGACCGGCTGACCGGGCGAGGGATGCTGCGCGACGGCCGGCCGTGGATCCCCGTCTCCGGCGAGCTGCATTACAGCCGGGTCCCGCGGGCGCGCTGGGCCGAGCGCCTCGAGCTGATGCGCTCCGGCGGGGTGAGCGTCGTGTCGACGTACGTCCCCTGGATCCATCACGAGCCGAGGCGCGGGGAGGCGTCGTTCGCCGGCGGGCTCGACCTCGCCGCCTTCCTCGACCTGTGCGCGGCGACGGGCCTGGACACCGTGCTGCGCATCGGGCCGTGGGTGCACGGCGAGCTGCGCAACGGCGGCTTCCCCGACTGGGTGCGGGAGTCGCCGGTCGCGCATCGCAGCGACGACCCCGCGTACCTCGAGCTGGTGCGCGAGTGGTTCGGCCGGATCGGCGGGGCCGTGGCCGGGCGCGTGCCGCTGGCCGTGCAGCTGGAGAACGAGCTGCTCGACGACCCCGGGCACCTGGTCACGCTCAAGCGGCTGGCGCTCGGGGCGGGGATCGCGGCGCCGCTGTGGACGGCGACCGCGTGGGACGGGGCGCGGCTGCCCGAGGGCGAGGTCGTGCCGGTGTACTCCGGCTACGGCGACGGCTTCTGGGCCGACGCGGACGCGCCCTGGGACCCCGCCTTCCGGGCCCAGTTCCGCTTCTCCCACGCCTGGGACCCGCCCCGCCCGGCCGCGCCGCCCGGGCCGGTCCCGCCGATCACGTGCGAGCTCGGCGGCGGGATGGCGACCGCGTACCACCGCCGGCCGCGGCCCTCGGGGCGCGACGTCGCCGCCGTCGCGCACTGCAAGCTCGGCAGCGGGTCGGTGTGGCAGGGCTACTACATGTACGCCGGCGGCACCAACCCGCCCGGCGTCGCCGTCGAAGGCCAGGCCGAGGGCACGCACGAGTCGCACGCCACCGGGTACCCCAACGACGTTCCCCGCCTCGGGTACGACTTCCACGCCCCGATCGGCGAGGCCGGCACCCTGTCGGCGGGCCACGCCGAGCTGCGCCGCCAGCACGCGTTCCTGGCCGCGTTCGCCGAGGAGCTCACCGCCGCGCCCTCGTGGCTGCCCGGCGGCGACGGCCTGCGGTGGGCGGTGCGCGGTGCGTTCCTGTTCATCGCCTGGCACCAGCCGCACGAGCCCCTGGCGACGTACCCCGGCGCGCGGTTCACCGTCGGTGGCGTCGAGCTGCCGTCGCGGCCCGTCGACATTCCGCCCGGCACGCTCGCGCGGTGGCCGGTCGGGCTCGAGGCCGGCGGGGTGCGGCTGCGCTGGGCCACCGCGTCGGCGCTCACGGTGCTGCCCGGGGCGGTGCCCACGCTGGTGCTGTGCGCGGACGAGGGGATCCCCGTGGAGGTGGCCGGGGTGGGCGAGGTCGAGCCCGGGCGCTCGCCGCTGCGGCTGCGCGACGGCGCCGCGGGGCTCGACCTGCTCGTGCTGACGCCCGGGGATTCCGCGATCGCCTGGGTGCGCGAGGGGGAGCGGCGGCTGCTGCTGTCCGCCGCCGACCTCGGGTGGGGCGCCGACGGGCGGATCGTCGCGCGCGGCGCCGGCCCGGCGCCCGAGGTGCTCGAGTACGACCCCGCCGCCGGCGCGTTCCGCCCGCTGCCGCTGCGCCCCGACGGGCCGGGCGCGCCCGCGCAGGACGTCGTCGCGCGCCCGGTCCGGCAGTTCCGCCCGCCGCGGCGGTACGGCGAGCGGGCCGGCCGCGCCTCCGCGCCCTCGGCCCGCGTGTTCGACGAGCTTGCCGCCGTGTACGCGCTGGACCTGCCGGGGTGGGCCGGCGAGTCCGACGCGCTGCTGCACATCGACTGGGCCGGGGACGTGGCCGAGCTGCGCATCGACGGGCGCGCCGCCACGGACCGGTTCTGGGACGGCTCGCACTGGGTGGTGAGCCTGCGCGACGCGGGCTACGGGCCCGGCCGCGAGGTCACCCTGCACGTGCTGCCGCTCGACCCCGGCGCGCCCGTGCACCTGCCGGAGGACGCCCGCCGCCGCGCCGACGCCGCCGGCGGCCCGCTACTGGCCGTCGACCGGGTTCGCGTCGAGGCGCGCCGGGCGTGGCGCGTGCGATAGGCCCTGGTGGGGCACGACGGTCCGCGCCCCGCCCGACGTCGCGTGCAGCTCGTAGGCGGTCTCGGCGTGCACGACCAGGTCCAGGCCGGTCCGCTCGTGCTCCTCGCTCACGCGGAAGCCGACCAGCCGGTCGACCCCCTTGGCCAGCAGCCAGGTGACGCCGAACGCGTACGCCGCGACCACCACCACGGCCATGGCCTGCCGGCCCAGCAGCGCGAGGCCTCCGCCGTACAACAGGCCGGAATCGCCGCCGGTGACCGCGCTCGTGGCCAGCAGCCCGATCAGCAGCGTCCCGAGCAGCCCGCCCACGCCGTGCACGCCGGCCACGTCCAGGGAGTCGTCATAGCCCAGGCGGTACTTCAACGACACCGCAAAGCAGCACGCCGCCCCCGCGATCGCGCCGATCGCCAGCGCGCCCAGCGGGCTGACGGAGCCGCACGACGGGGTGATCGCGACCAGCCCGGCCACCGCGCCCGAGGCGGCGCCGAGCGTCGTCGGGTGCCCGTCGCGCAACCGCTCCACGACCAGCCAGCCGCAGATCGCGGCCGCGCCGGCCACCTGCGTGTTCAGGAACGCCATCGCCGCGCCGCCGCCGGCGGTCAGGGCCGAGCCGGCGTTGAACCCGAACCAGCCGAACCACAGCAGCCCGGCGCCGAGCACGACCAGGGGCAGGCTGTGCGGGCGCATCGGATCGCCCCGGAAGCCCAGGCGCGGGCCGAGCACCAGGGCCAGGGCCAGCCCGGAGGCGCCCGAGTTGATCTCCACGACGGTGCCGCCGGCGAGGTCGAAGATGCGCAGGTGGGTGGCGATCCAGCCGCCGCCGAAGACCCAGTGCGCGATCGGCACATAGACGGCGAGGACCCACACGGCCACGAAGCCGATCCAGGCGCCGAACTTGGCCCGGTCGGCGATCGCGCCGCTGAGCAGCGCGGCGGTGATGACGGCGAACATCAGCTGGAAGGCCGCGAAGGCCGCGGTCGGCACCGAGCCGGTGAGGTGGTGCCCGTCGATGCCCTGCAGGCCCACGTGCCGCAGCCCGCCGATCAGCCCGCCGCCGGCGTCGGGGCCGAAGGCGAGGGAGTACCCGGCGACGACCCACACGACGGTGACCACGGCCAGGCAGGCGAAGGACATCATGAGCATGTTGAGGGCGCTCTTCACCCGGACCATGCCGCCGTAGAACAGGGCGAGGCCGGGGACCATGAGCAGTACCAGTGCGGCGCTGACGAGCAGCCAGGCGGTGTCCCCGGCGCTGAAGCCCTGCGGCATCGCGTTCCCCTTCATCTCGCCTCTTGGCGGCCGGGACAGCCTGCCGGGGAGGAATTTCGCCGGAACGTCCGCCGAGTTTCGGCCGTGTTACGCCGGTTACCCCTCCGACACGGGGGTACCGCCGTCCCATGTGTGGCATCGCGGGCTGGGTCGACCTTGAGCGTGACGTGCGGGCCGAGCAGGCGGCGGCGCGGGCCATGACCGGCACGATGGCCCTGCGCGGGCCGGACGCCGAGGGGCTGTGGGTGCGCGAGCACGTGGCCTTCGGGCACCGCCGGCTGGCCGTCATCGACCTCGCCGGCGGCGCGCAGCCGATGGTCGTCGAGGAGGACGGCCGCGAGATCGCCGCCATCACCTACAGCGGCGAGCTGTACAACTACCGCGAGCTGCGCGACGAGCTGCGCGACCGGGGCCACCGGTTCCGCACGGAGAGCGACACCGAGGTGGCGCTGCGCGCGTACGTCGAGTGGGGCGAGGACTTCGTCGACCTGCTCAACGGGATGTACGCCTTCGGCGTCTGGGACGTGCGGCGCGAAAAGCTGGTGCTGGTGCGCGACCGGATGGGCGTCAAGCCGCTGTACTACTACCGCACCGCCGACGGCGCGGTGCTCTTCGCCTCCGAGCCCAAGGCGATCTTCGCCCACCCGCTCGCCGAGGCGGTCGTCGACGCCGACGGGCTGCGCGAGCTGTTCGCCCTGGTCAAGAC
Organism: Dactylosporangium salmoneum; assembly: GCF_039532525.1. Classification (NCBI taxonomy): domain Bacteria; kingdom Bacillati; phylum Actinomycetota; class Actinomycetes; order Micromonosporales; family Micromonosporaceae; genus Dactylosporangium; species Dactylosporangium salmoneum. The sequence continues at coordinate 72,710 of NZ_BAAARV010000016.1, read as the reverse complement.
GCCCGGTCACGGCGTGTACCGCGGCCTGCGCGAGGTCATCCCCGGCGAGACGGTGCGGGTCAGCCGCGACGGCGTGCACCGCCGCCGGTACTGGCGCCCCAGCTACGCCGAGCACCGCGACGACCTCGGCACCACCGTGCGCACGGTGCGCGGGCTCCTCGACGACATCGTGGCCCGCCAGACGATCGCCGACGTGCCGCTGTGCGCGCTGCTCTCCGGCGGCCTGGACTCCTCGGCCATCACCGCGCTGGCCCACGCCGCCCTGACCGCCCGCGGCGAGGGCCCGCTGCGCTCCTTCGCCGTCGACTTCGCCGGCCAGGCCGAGCACTTCACGCCCGATGCCTTCCGCCCCACGCCGGACGCGCCGTACGTCCACGCCCTGGCCGGGCACGTGGGGACCACCCACCAGGACATCGTGCTGGACGCGGGCGACCTGATGGACCCACTCGACCGGGCCGCCGTGATCGACGCGGCCGACCTGCCCACCTTCGGCGGCGACATCTTCACGTCGCTGTACCTGCTGTTCCGGGCCGTGCGCGAACACTCGACGGTGGCGCTGTCCGGCGAGGCGGCCGACGAGGTGTTCGGCGGCTACTCCTGGTTCCACACGCCGGAGACGGTCGGGGCCGACACCTTCCCGTGGCTGGTCATGGCCGAAGCGGACCTCACCGCCCTGGACACCGGGCTGCAGGCCGAGCTGGACGTGCCCGGCTACCGGGCGCAGGCCTACCGCGACGCGCTCGCCGAGGTCGAGCACGGCGACGACCCCGACCCGCGGAACCGGCGCATGCGCGAGATCAGCTACCTGCACCTGACCCGCTTCGTGCGCATCCTGCTCGACCGCAAGGACCGGATGAGCATGGCCCACGGCCTCGAGGTGCGGGTGCCGTACTGCGATCACCGGCTGGTGCAGTACGTCTACAACACCCCGTGGTCGATGAAGACCTTCGACGGCCGGGAGAAGAGCCTGCTGCGCGCGGCGACCGCGGACGCGCTGCCGGAGTCGGTCGTGCAGCGGGTGAAGAGCCCGTACCCGGTTACCCAGGACCCCGAGTACGAGCGGGCGCTGCGCGAGACGCTGGAGCGCGTCGCCACCGACTCGCCGGCCGCCCCGCTGCTCGACCCCGGGCTGGCCGGGCACCCGACCCGGCGCTCGGCCGAGCAGGCGCTGAGCCTGGACGTGTGGATGCGCCGGGAGCCGGTGCGCGTGCTCGTCTAGCGGCGCCCGCCCAGCAGCGGGTGCGGGCTCACCTTCACGCGCGGGGCGTCGTTGCCGAACCACGGCGCCTCGCGGATGGCCCGCATCGCCGCGCGGCGCCGCTGCGCGTCCATGCGGTCGATGAACCACACCCCGTCGAGGTGGTCGGTCTCGTGCTGCAGGCAGCGGGCCATCTCGCCGGTGCCGACCACCTGGATCGGGTCGCCCCGGTCGGTGAAGCCCTTGGCGACCGTGTGCAGGCGGCGCTTGGTGTCGAAGTACAGCCCGGGGATGGACAGGCAGCCCTCCGGCCCGTCCTGCTCCTGCTCGTCGGGGAAGCTCAGCACCGGGTTGACCAGGTGGCCCCGCACGCCGCCGACGTGGAAGGCGAACGCCCGCACGCCGATGCCCAGCTGCGGGGCGGCCAGGCCGGCACCCTGCTCGGCCCGCAGCGTGTCGGTCAGGTCGCGGACGAGGCGGCGCAGCTCGGCGTCGAACGTCGTCACCTCCTCCGCGGGCGTGGTCAGGACCGGATCTCCGAAGAGCCGGATGGGCAGCACGGTCATCGCGAGTCTCCTTGCCTCAAAGCTTTGCAAACACCATACTTTGCAAAGTGATGACCCGACAGCCCGTCGCCGCACTCGGCCACCCGGTCCGGGTGGCCCTGCTGGAACTGCTGCGCGAGCGCGGCACGGTGACCTCGACGGAGGCGGCCCGCGAGCTGGGCGGCTCGTCCGGCCTGCACTCCTTCCACCTGCGGCAGCTGGCCCGGCACGGACTGGTGGAGCCGGTCCCGGGCCGCGGGCGGGAGAAGCCCTGGCGGCTGGCGGGCGAGCGGCCGCCGGCCGACCTCGGCGAGCTCGCCCGGGGCCTCGAGGACGAGAGTTACCGGCGCTGGCTGGCCATGCGGGACGAGGCCCCGGCGCAGTGGCGCCGCGACGAAGCGTTCTCCCAGGTCGTGTACCTCACGCCGGACGAGATGGCGGAGCTGGCCGGCGCGGTGCGGGCGCTCGTGGAGCGGTACCGCCACCGCGAGGCCCGCCCGGCGCCGGGCACCGGCCCGGTGGCCGTGGTCGCCCGCGTCTTCCCGATGATGGGCCCCGACGCGCCCCAGTAGCCCGGCCGCAGCTCCACCGCGCCGGCGGCGTCAAACCCAGAACGGTGCGGCGTGCTGCGCCGCGCGGACGACTTCGCTTCCATCGATGGTCGCGGAGACCTGGCCGATGCCGACGTCCCGCCACTCGACGACGAACTCGAAGTCAACCGGCGGCGGGAGGGGCCAGAGCCAGAGCCGCTGATGGCAGCGATAGTTCCGCGCGTCGCTGGAAGCGTCGCTGCCGGCCTCGACGAGCATGGGGCGCTCGGGCCTGTCGCTGGGATGGGCTTGCGCGAGACTCTAGACCGCACGTACTACCGGACGCCGTGGGTGCGGCGCTCGGTAGCCGCGTGGTGCGGGCTGGTCAGAGGGTGGTCTCGCCCGGCAGCCCGAAGAAGTCGTGCCACTTCGTGCTGGGCGGGAAGCTCGACCCGTTCGACAGGGCCACGTACACGTCGTTCGTGGTGCCCTTGGCGAAGACGATGGCCATCCGCTCGGCCCGGGTCAGCAGCGACTGCGCGGTGGAGGCGACCTGGTCGTAGCGGTCCGGGAAGGCCGAGCCCTGCACGCACTGGGCGACCTGGCCTGGGCTGTAGGCGGGGTGGTTGCGGTCGCAGCCGCGCGCCCATTCCCGGCGGCGTCGCCTACGAGAACGTCGAGGTGGTGCGGCCGTTCAAGCAGGGTCAGGAACTGGTGTTCACGGTCGAGCCGCTCGCCTGAGCCCCTTGGTAATCTGCGTGTAATCGATTTGCAATGTGGGCCCTCGTGTCCGCGGTCACATCGTTGTTCACCTGGGCATTTGCCCACCGGACGGTGGCCCTGGAGGGGTGCGCACGCGGCCTGCGGGAGCCCTTGCTGCAATCGGTTTCAAGCTCAGTTTCCCCAGCTCAGAGCGCTGAAAGCTGCGTGATGCCCGGACTCTTGACGAAACCGATTTCTTCGAGTTCACTGCTACGCAACCGAGATCGAGGGGGCGGCGATGGAGCCTCGCAAGTACGTCGCCACCTGGGCGTTCCTGACGGTCTCGGCGGTCCTGGCGGCGGGCTGCTCGAAGGGGAGTGAGCCGATGATCGCGACCGGCGACGAGCCGCTCGTGCTGGCCGGCGTGGCCCAGGTGCGGCAGGTCGCACAGGTGACCGGGCCCGGCTCGCCGAACCGGACCGACCGGTTCGCGATCGCCGGGCAGGACCTGGGCTCGATGTTCGAGGCCGGCGGCAAGACGTGGATGGTCTTCGGTGACACGTTCGGACAGCGCGACCCCGGCCTCACCGGTGGTGGCGGCACGCAGTGGCGGTCCAACACCCTGGCGTACACCGGCGACGACGATCCCGCGGACGGCCTGCGCCTGGACGGGTACGTCGTGGACGACATCGGCTGGGCCAAGGAGCTGATCGACTCCCGCAAGGCCGACGGCGCCGAGATGACCACGATCCCCACCTACGGGTTCGAGGCCGGCGGCGCCATGTACCTGGCCTACATGTCGGTGCGGCACTGGGGCGAGCCGGGGGAGTGGGAGACCAACTACTCCGGGTTCGCCAAGTCCGTCGACGGTGGGCAGACCTGGACGAAGCCGGCGACCCCCCGCTGGCCCGGCGACAGCCGGTTCGTCCAGGTCGGCACGGCGAAGGTGGGCGGGGACATCTACTTCTGGGGCGTCACGCACGGCCGCTTCGGCCCGGTCTCGCTGATGAAGGTCGCGGAGCGCGACGTCGAGGACCAGTCGGCGTACCGGTACTTCGCGGGCACCACCGCCGGCGGCGAGCCGCGGTGGAGCCCCGACCCCGCCGCCGCGCGGACGGTCGTGGAGGACACCGCCGGCGAGCTGTCGGTGGCGTGGAGCCCCTACCTGTCGCGGTGGCTGATGACGTACACCCGCGGCGCCGACGAGAGCGCGGTCATCCGCGAGGGCGTCACGCCGTGGGGCCCGTGGGGCGAGGCCATCACGCTCGTCTCGCAGGCCGAGGCGCCCGGGCTGTACGCGCCGTACCTGTGGCCGCGCGTGAGCGGCGACGGACGCACCGTGTACTTCGCGCTGTCGCTGTGGGGCCCCTACAACGTGTTCTGGTACCGGGCCGACCTGGTGCGATCCGACCGCAAATAGTTCCGCCGCTGTTTTGATTGAATCGCGCATTGAGGAGGAGTGGCACGTGACTCGTTTGAGGATTACGGCCGCGCTGACCGCCGTTGTGCTCGCCGCCGCCGCCCTCGCCGGCTGTGGTGGCAGCAGCGGGGCCGGCGGCGACGGCAAGACCACGGTGACGTTCTGGCAACAGAAGTTCGAGGACTACCAGCAGGCCTGGTTCAAGAAGTACGTCGACCAGTACAACGCCTCGCAGAGCAAGGTAAAGATCGACTACCAGGTCGTGCCGGCCGACACCTGGCAGCAGAAGCTCAAGGCGGCCCAGGCCGCGGGCAAGGCGCCCGACGTGGCCACGACCAGCTACGGCAACATCCCCGCCGGGGTGGCCCAGGGCCAGTTCACCGAGCTCGACGGGCTGCTGCCGGCCGACGCGTTCGCCGACGTCAAGGACAACGTCAAGAGCTTCGTGACCATCAACGGCAAGCACTACGCCTACCCGATGCTCGTCGAGCCCTCCACCGTGCTGTACTACCGCACCGACCTGGTGAAGGCGGCCGGCCTCGACCCGGCCAGCCCGCCCAAGACGTGGGCCGACCTGCTCACCTGGGCGCAGAAGCTCACCACCGGCAACGTCAAGGGCATGACCATCGCCTCGACCGCGAACGACCTGGCCTGGTCCAGCTGGGGCCTGCAGTACAACGCCTGCGGCTACCTGCCGATCACCGACGACTGGTCGAAGGGCCGCGCCACCGACCCGTGCTTCGCCAAGATCGCCGAGCTCTACAAGTCGCTGTACCAGGGCAACCTCATGCCGCGCACGCCGAAGGTGGGCTACCCCGACGCGCTGCCCTACGGCCAGGGCGAGGTCGCGATGATGGCCAACGGCTCGTGGGCCGTCGGCGCGCTCAAGGCGGACTACAAGGACATGCTGTCCAAGACCGCGGTGGCGCCGTTCCCGTCGCTGGACGGCGACCCGAGCAAGCCGACCGCCACCCTCGGCGGCTGGACGCTCACGGTCGACGGCAAGACCAAGAACAAGCAGCAGGCGGCGGACTTCGTGAAGTACCTGCTGGCCGGCGACCCCGCCATCATGGCCGACTTCTTCAAGACGAGCGGCTTCTCGAAGTACACCGTGCGCACCTCCGTCGACACGGCGCTGGCCGGCACCCCCGAGGCGACGAGCGACCCGTTCATGAAGGTCATCTCGGAGCAGATCGTCGCGCACGGCAAGCAGGAGCCGGCCTACCCGTTCGACGTGGCGCTCGCCTTCGGCACGGCGCTCGAGTCGTCGATGAAGAACACCGCCGACATCCCCAAGGCGATGAAGACCGCCGACGACGCGATCAACGACGTCATCCAGAAGCAGCAGCTCAAGGGCACCGCCCCCAAGAGCTGACCGCCAAGTTCCCGGCGTCCCGGGAGCGCGCAGGCCGCGCTCCCGGGCGCCCCGTATCTCGAGGGGGTCGACCCGTGTCGACTTTAAGTCCGGCGGGCCTCGCGGAAGCGGCGTCCGCTCCCGAGGCCCCGGCCGGTGACGCTGCCCGCCCCCGCGGCCGCCGCCGGCCCCGCCGGGACGGCGTGACCGCCTACCTGATGATCGCGCCGATGGTGATCCTGCTCGGCATCTTCGTCGTGTGGCCGCTGCTCTACTCGTTCTACCTGAGCACCTTCAAGATCAGCTTTTACCAGCCGTCCGTGTTCGTCGGCCTCGACTTCTACAAGTACGTGCTCACCAGCGACGGCTTCTGGAAGTCGCTGGGGCTCGGGGTGTACTACACCCTGCTGACCGTCCCCGCCGAGCTGGTCCTGTCGCTGGTGCTGGCGACGTTCATCAAGACGCTCAGCGGCAAGGTGGCCGCCTTCATGAAGACCACGGTCTACCTGCCGGCGGTCGTCTCCTCCGTCGTGGCCGCCATCATCTTCGGCTTCATGTACCAGGACCAGGGCGTCACGAACTGGATGGTCGGCTTCCTGAGCATCGGGCCGGTCGACTGGCTCAACGACCCCGACGTGGTGCTGCCCTCGATCGCGGTCACCGGCATCTGGCTGCGCTTCGGCCTCACCACGCTCATCATGCTCGCCGGCCTGCTCGACATCCCGGAGGCGTACTACGAGGCCGCCGCGATCGACGGCGCGGGGTACTTGCGCCGCACGTTCTCCATCACCATCCCGCTGCTGAAGAACGTGGTGCTGTACCTGCTGGTGACCGAGTGCACCCTGGCGATCCAGATGTTCGACCTGCCCCTGGTCATGACCAACGGCGGGCCGGTCGACTCCTCGACGACCCCCAACCTGTACATCTTCCAGCGGTTCCGGGACTTCACGCCGTACGCGACGAGCTTCTCCCTGGCGGCCTCGCTGCTGCTGTTCATCGCGCTCGGCCTGCTCTCGCTGGTGATCTTCCGGCTGGTCAACTCCGACAAGTCCGTCGACGGCTGAGAGGCGCGCGATGAACAAGACCCCGCTGCAGCGCGTCGCCTCCTGGGCGTTCGTCGTGATCATCACGCTCAGCGTGCTGTTCCCGCTGGCCTGGATGGCGATCGCCGCCTTCAAGGGCAAGACCGAGGTGCTGCGCTCGCCGTTCCAGTTCTTCCCCGAGATGTGGAACTTCGACAACTACGTCACCATCGTCAAGGACCCGGAGTTCTCCCGGGCCATGGTGGTCACCTTCATCGGCGCGCTCATCTTCACCGCGCTGAGCCTGGTGGTGAACTCGATGGCGGCCTACGCCTTCGCGCGCCTGGAGTTCCCCGGCAAGAAGTTCTGGTGGCTGTACTGCATCCTGCCCATGTTCATCCCGAGCATGGCCATCCTGCTCACCTCGTTCATGGTGGTCAGCAAGCTCGGCATGCTCAACACGATGGCGGTGCTCATCATCCCCGGCGTCGCGTCGGCCGCCCAGATGTTCTTCCTGCGCCAGTTCTACCTCGGCGTGCCGCTCGCCATCGAGGAGGCGGCCCGCATCGACGGCGCCACCAGCTGGCAGATCTTCGTGCGCATCTTCCTGCCGCAGTCCGGCGCGCCGTTCGCGGTCATGGGCATCACGGCGTACCTCGCCTACTGGAACGCCTACGTCTGGCCGATCCTCACCATCACCGACCCGAACCTCACGCAGATCATGCAGTTCCTCGGCTCGTTCCGCACCGAGCGCGGCAACGACTGGGGCATGCTCATGGCCGGCTCGGCGATCGCGTCGCTGCCGACCCTCGTGCTGCTGCTGTTCTTCCAGCGCTTCATCGTCAACGGCGTGCGCATCTCGGGCATCAAGTGACGCCGGAGCGCTTCACGTACGACCGCGCCGGCCTGCGCGCCGGGATCGTGCACGTGGGCGTCGGTGGCTTCCACCGCGCCCACCAGGCGATGGTCGTCGACCGGCTGCTGGAGCTCGGCCTGGCCCGCGACCGGGCGATCCTCGGCGTCGGGCTGCTGCCGGCCGACGCCCGCATGCGCGACGTCCTGCGCCAGCGCGACCTGTTCGGCTCCCTCGTGGACGATCCGCGCTTCACCGGGCCGTACCTTCGTGCGCTGTCGACGTTGCGCGCCAATGGTGCGGCGGCCGCGCTCGAGTCGCTCTGACCCGCGCGCGGCCGCCAACGGTGCGGCGGCCGCGCTCGAGTCGCTCTGACCCGCGCGCGGCCGCCTCTGCGTTGCCTCAGACCTTGACGACCGAGTAGTCGTCGAGCTGGATCCAGATGTCGCCGTGGTCGGTCCACACCCCGCCGTAGACCACGACCGCGGTGCGGTTGCCGCTGTTGAAGTTCACCACGAACCTCGTCCACGGGCCGACCGCGACGAAGTGCGCCTCGGAGATGACCGCGTTGTCGGTGCCCCGCGCGCCGAAGAACCCGTTGTCGCTGTTCGGCGACGTGCGCAGCCACCCGGTGAGCTGGTAGTTGGTGTTCGCGGTCACCGGCACCGTCTGGTGCACGTCCTGCCAGCCGTGGTTGTACCGCGCGAAGCCGTTGCGGTCGCCCGAGTAGCCCCAGTGCGCGTTGTCGATGCCGCAGTTGCCGTTGCAGGCCCAGAAGCCGCCGGTCCCCGTGCTGTTGAGCGCGCCCCGCTCGAAGCTCGGGTCACCCATGAGGTTCGGGTTGACGATCTGCCCGGCCGCGTTGATCTGCACCTTCATCAGGTACACGTTGTACGGGTCCCACTGGGACATGGTGAAGTAGATCGTGCCGCCGGCGCTCCACGGGTGCATGAAGCCGCCGTACAGGCCCGGGTAGTCCGCCGAGCTGACCACCACCTGCGAACCGCTCCACGGCCCCTGCGGGCTGGTGGCGGTGCGCATGATGATGTCCTCGCCCTGCAGGTACATCATGAGCCACTTGCCGCTCCAGCTGTCGTAGCGCACCGACAGCTCCGACACCGGCGCCCCGACGATCGCCACGGCGGCGGCCTCGTTGTTCGTCACCCAGGTGCTGCCGTTCCAGTACTGGTACGCGCTCTGGGTGAGCATCTGCGCCTCCGGCACGCGGGCCACGTAGGCGCTGCCGAGACGCCCGCTGGGCGTGCCGTAGACGTAGACGTACCCGCCGTTGCGCGCGAACGCCTGCATCTGGAAGTGGTCGTTGAGGCCGGGGTTGTTCCACGTCGGGGTGCCGGCCGTGGACCAGGTGGTGCCGTTGTCGTCGGAGTACGCGATCCGGGCGTAGTTGGTGTCCCACTGCCCGGGCGGGCCCCAGTGGCGCACCGACATGAACGAGAGGTACTGCCGGGTGCCGACCGAGATGCCCGCCGTCGGGATCTTGGTTACCTCGCCGGTGCCGTCCGGCTGGTGCAGGCCCGGCACGATCTCCCGGGCCCGGCCGTCGGCGCCGGTGACCGCGCTGTCGAAGTGCATGCCGTCGGCCAGGTTGGTGTCGCCGGAGCGGAGCAGGACGTTGCTGCGCCAGTAGCCGTCGCCGGGGCCGAGGACGCCGCCGCCCGGGCCGACCCAGGCGTCGCCGAACGTGTCGCCGAACGCGGCCAGGGTCTGCCCGGCGCCGTTGTCCCACAGGATGCCGAGGTCGGTGGCCTTGACGTCCCACCGGCCCCAGGTGTTGTTCGGGCCGTCCGGCCCCGTGAGCTTCTCGATGAGGCTCGCCGACGTGTGCGCCGCCGTGGCCAGGGCCGGCGCCGCGTCGAGCGCGACGAGGCCGGTGGTGGTGAGGGCGAGGACCGCCGTGGCGGCGGCGGTCTTTCGGAGACTGCTTCGAAGGGGCACTTGCGGGCTCCTTACCTCGGGACCCGCCGCGCCGCCCGATGCGGCGCGGTCCGGAGTCCCGACGCTGTGGGGCCGCGGTCCGGGATCAGTCCGGTTGCCTCGGGGGTTGTGCGCCGAGGTCGGGTACCGGCGCGGCGCCTAAATGGATCTCCAGGTCGTCGGCGCTCGGGGTCGCCGGCCGGTTGGTGGTCGGCCGGTCGAGGTAGAACACCGACGTGGACGCGATGTCGTCGCGCAGCGGCAGGTAGCGCCAGCCCGAGCGCCAGCCCAGGGCCTGGACCTCGACGCGCAGACGGGTCGCGAAGTGGATCGGGTCGCTCACGTGCCAGCGGTACAGCCCGAAGCGCTGCTGGCTGACGTAGAGCCCGTCGGGGCGGATGACCTGCGGCATGCCCAGGTACGGGGTGGAGAACTCGGTATAGCCCTTGCCGGGCACGTCGAAGTTCCACGCACCGCCGAAGTAGTCCTCGGTGCCGGTGCCGCAGATGGTGGGGTACTCGTCGTCGTCATCGAGGTAGAACTTCATCTCGCCCTCGCCCCACCAGCCGTTGCTGTTGACGCCCCAGGCCAGATACGTGCCGACGTAGTGCCCGGCGCCGACGACGTCGTCGAGCAAGACGTGCGTCTTGAGGTACTCCAGCGGGTTGCTGCGCCGCCACTGGGCGTGGAAGTACCCCTCGCCGCTGTAGTCGCCGCCGATCTCGTAGGTGATCTGGTAGTACACCCGGACCGGCACGACCGACGTGTTCTCGATGGTGAGCCGGGCGCCGTTCTGGAACGGCATCGGCCAGTACGAGTTGAAGCCGCCGTGCGGGTTGGACGCCACCATCTGGGAGTTGACCTGGGCGAACTCGCCCCACCCGTGGCAGAAGAAGTCGCCGTAGGGCACCTCGACCGCGGGTTCGTCGCGGCCGTCCCAGTAGGCGCGCAGCAGCAGGGTGCGCCAGTTGTCCTTGTGGGTGGTGATCCAGAAGTGCGTGATGCGCCCGGCGCCCTCGATCTCGCCCAGCGTGAAGGTCGCACCGGGCTCGATGTCGACGCTCGGCGAGATCTTCCAGCCGGGCCCGAGGTCGCGGGCGCAGGAGGCGCCGGTGCCTTCGGTCGCGCGGCCCCCGCCGCCGGCCGAGCCGTCGAAGTTCTCCGGGCTGATCGACCGCGTTTGCACGGTCCGCAGCCGCGAGATTGCGTTCATGCTCGCGAGGCTCCTTGCGATAGGCGCGGGAGTATGAGTGATCACAACCCGTGTGCAATCGATTTCAGGGGACTGTAGGCTGCCGCGGGTAACGTGTCAATCGCGGCGGCACGGGCCGGATAAACTCGCAGGTACGGTGGCACCCGGCCCGGACAGGGGAGTCATGTCAACGATTTATGAGGTGGCCCGGCTGGCCGGCGTCTCCCCGGCGACCGTGTCGCGCGTCATGAACGGGATGAACGTCAGCCCCGAGCGCTCCAAGCGGGTGCGCGAGGCCGCCGAAGCCCTGTCGTTCCGCCCGAGCCGTACGGCCCGGACGCTGCGCCGGCAGAACTCCGAGGTGATCGCCCTGGTCATCCCGGACATCGAGAACCCGTTCTTCACCTCCCTCGCCCGCGGCGTCGAGGACGTCGCCCAGGCCGCCGGCTACTCGGTCGTCCTGTGCAACACCGACGAAGATCATGATAAAGAGGCGAAGTACCTCGACATCGCCATCGGCGCGAACATGGCCGGCGTCATCCTCGCCGCCGCCGGCGACCACAGCGACGTCAGCGAGCTGATCGAGCGCGGCCGCCCGGTCGTCGCGGTCGACCGCGGCCCGCACGGCTTCGACATCGACGCGGTCACGGTCGACAACCGGGCGGGCGGCCGCGCGGCCACGAAGGCCCTGCTCGAGGCCGGCCACCGGCGCATCGCCTGCATCACCGGCCCCAAGGACGTCGAGACCGCCACCGGCCGCGCCGACGGCTGGGCCGGCGCGCTCACGGCCGCGGGCCTGACCCCCGACCCCGACCTGCTGCGCTACGCCAACTTCCGGGTCGACGGCGGCGAGCAGGCGATGGCCGAGCTGCTGGAGCTGCCCGAGCCGCCGGACGCGGTCTTCGTGGCCAACAACCTCATGAGCGTCGGCGCCCTGCAGGTGCTGGCCGAGCGGGGCATCCTGCCGCCGGCCACGGGCCTGGCCATCTTCGGCGACCTGCCCTTCGTGCCGCTGGTGCCGCTGCCCATCACCGTGGTGGCCCTGCCGGCCCGGCTGATCGGCACGACGGCGGCCAACCTGCTGCTGGAGCGCATCAACGGCGACGACCAGCCGGCCCGCACCATCGTGCTGCGCAGCCGCGTCGCCCCTCGCTGACCGCCCGCGGTCGTCCGCCAGTGCTCGTCCGCCGGCCTTCGTCCGCCAGTGCTCGTCCGCTGGCCTTTAGCCGCCCGGCCGGAACGCCGCCTGAGGCTCGAAGGCGCTCGCAAGTGGCGCGCCTCCCGGGGGCCGTGCAACGCCGCGCGGCGGCCCTGTGCGCGCGGGTTGTTCGGTCATAACGGTTTCACGGGCCGCGGGCACGGGAACGCGTGCGTTCCTGTGCGACTCCGGGCCCCTCGGCGCCATTGACGCTGAAATCGATTTCTGCCATCTTGGCTCCATGACGAACAGCGCCGCGGTCGTCGGCATCGACGTCGGGACCTCGAGCACCAAGGGCGTGCTCGTCTCGTTGCAGGGGACGATTCTCGCCAGCGCCACGCGCAACCACGACGTGCGCCGGCCGCACCCCGGGCACGTGGAGATGGACGCCGAGGTCTGGTGGGACGAGGCCGTCTCCATCGTCCGCGAGCTGCTCGCCGATCCGGCGGCGCCGGAGCGGATCGTCGCCGTCGGGGTCAGCGGGATGGGGCCGTGCGTGGTCATCGCCGACGAGGACGGCGCGCCGCTGCGGCCCGGCATCCTCTACGGCGTCGACACCCGGGCCACCGCGCAGATCGCGCGGCTCACCGGGGAGCTCGGCGGGGCGGACGCCATCCGCGAGCGCAGCGGGTCGGCGCTGTCCACGCAGAGCGTCGGGCCGAAGCTCGCCTGGCTCACCGAGCACGAGCCCGAGGCGTGGGCCCGGGCCCGCCGGCTGTTCATGCCGTCCAACTGGCTCGGCCACCGCCTCACCGGCGCGTACTACCTCGACCAGCACTCGGCGAGCCAGTGCACGCCGATGTACGACGCGCAGGCGCTGGACTGGCACCGGCCGTGGGCGGACGGCCTGCGCGGTGGCATCGAGCTGCCGCCGCTGGTCTGGCCCGGCGACGTGGTCGGCGCCGTGACCGCCGAGGCGGCCGCGCGGACGGGGCTGGCCGCCGGGACGCCCGTCGTGGCCGGGACCATCGACGCCTGGACGGAGGCGGTCAGCGTGGGCGCGCACCGGCTCGGCGACCTCATGCTGATGTACGGCACGACGATGTTCCTCGTCCACACCACCGAGGTGCGCAACGCCTCCCCGGTGCTGTGGGGCACCACCGGCGCGTTTCCGGGCACCCGCAACCTGGCGGCCGGCATGGCCACCTCGGGCGCCATCACGTCCTGGCTGCACGAGCTCTTCGGCGGCCCCGGCTACCCGGCCCTGCTGGAGGAGGCCCGGGCGTCGGGCGCCGGCGCCCGGGGGCTGCTGATGCTGCCGTACTTCGCCGGCGAGCGCACCCCGATCGCCGACCCGGACGCGCGCGGCGTCATCGCCGGCCTGACGGTCGAGCACACCCGCGGCGACCTGTACCGGGCGGCGCTGGAGGCGACCGCGTTCGGGGTGCGCCACAACATCGAGGCGATCGAGGCGGCCGGCGGGCGGATCGAGCGGATCGTCGCCGTCGGCGGCGGGACCCAGGGCGGCCTGTGGGCCCGGATCGTCTCCGACGTGACCGGCCGCGCCCAGTGCGTGCCGGAGAAGACCATCGGCGCCAGCTACGGCGCCGCGTTCCTCGCCGGGGCGGCCGCGCACGAGGTGCGCATCGAGGACTGGAACCCGATCGTCGAGGTCGTCGAGCCGGACCCGGCCGCCGGCGCGCGCTACGACGAGCTGTACCGGCTGTACCTGGAGCTGTATCCGGCCACCGAGCGGATCGCGCACGCGCTGGCGGCCCGTTCATGAGCCGGGTCCTCGACGGCGACGCGGCCGTCGCCGCGTTCCCGCTCGGCGGCATCGGCACCGGCAACGTGTCTGTCGGCGCCCGCGGGGAGCTGCGCGACTGGGAGCTGGCCAACGCGCCGGACAAGGGCGCGAGCCTGCCGTTCACGTGCTTCGCCATCCGGGTCGCCCGCGACGGCGCCGAGGCGGTGACCCGCGTGCTGGAGGGGCGGCTGCGCCCGCCGCACGAGGGCGACCAGGGCTACGACGCCGGGCGGCTGGCCGGGCTGCCCCGGCTGGCGCGGAGCCGGATGCGCGGCGAGTACCCGCTGCTGTGGGTCGACCTCGCCGACCCGCTCCTCGGCGCCGAGGTCACGCTGACCGCGTTCACCCCGCTGGTGCCCCTCGACGCGGACGCCTCCGGGCTGCCGGGCGCCGTCCTGCGGTACACCGTGAAGAACATCGGCGACGCCCCGGCCGACGTGACCGTGGTGGGCTCCATGGCCAACCCCGTCGGCATCGCGCGCCGCAACGTCTTCAACTTCCCGGAGTTCGAGGGGCATCCGCGCAACGACTGGGTCGACGACGGCGTGGTGTGCGGCATCCGCTTCGGCACCGACCTCGGCGAGCACGACCTGCGCTTCGGCAGCGCGGCGCTCGCCACGACCGACCGGGACGTCACCGCCAAGCCGCAGTGGCTCAGCGGCTTCTGGCAGGACGGCGTCCAGGTGTTCTGGGACGACCTGTGCGAGGACGGCCGGCTGGAGCCCGAGACGGTGCAGACGCTCGACCCGCCGCCGCGGCCGGAGTGGTTCACCCGCCTGCGGGTCGGCTCGCTCGGCATCGCCGCCCGGCTGGAGCCCGGCGCCGAGCGCGACTTCGAGTTCCTGCTCACCTGGCACTTCCCGAACCGGGCCCGCGCCTGGCAGGGCAACATCGGCCTGGACAACGCCGGCGCCGCGGACGTCGTGCGCAACCACTACGCCACCCGGTTCGCCGACGCGTGGGCCGTGGCCCGGCACCTCGCGCAGGAGCTGCCGTCGCTGGAGGCGGCGACCCGCACGTTCCACCGCGCCCTGCACGGCGGGACGCTGCCGCCCGAGGTCGTCGACGCCGCAGCAGCCAACCTGGCCGTGCTGCGCAGCACGACGTGTTTCCGGCTCGAGGGCGGGGTGTTCGCCGCCTGGGAGGGCAGCTTCGCGCACGCCGGCAGCTGCGAGGGCACCTGCACGCACGTGTGGAACTACGCCCAGTCGGCCGCGTTCCTCTTCCCCGAGCTGGAGCGCAGCGCCCGGGAGACCGAGTTCCTGCGCGAGACCCGGCCCGACGGGCGGATGAACTTCCGCGCCAACAGCGTCTTCGGCAACGCCCCGTGGGACTTCCACCCGGCCGTCGACGGGCAGCTCGGCGCGGTCGTGCGGCTCTACCGGGAGTGGCGCTTCGGCGCCGGGGACGCATGGCTGGCGGAGCTGTACCCGGCCGCGAGACGGGCGCTGGACTTCGCGTTCGCCGAGTGGGACGCGGACGGCGACGGCGTGCTGGACAGCAAGCAGCACAACACCTACGACATCGAGTTCTTCGGCCCCAACTCGCTGGCCAACTCGATGTTCGCGGCCGCGCTGCACGCCGGCGCCCGCATGGCCGAGCGCCTCGGCGAGGACGCCGACGCGGAGCGCTTCGGCGCCGCCGCGCGACGCTGTGCCGAGCGGATGGACGCGCTGCTGTACAACGGCGAGTACTACGAGCAGCGCATCGACGACGTCGACGAGCACCGCTACCAGTACGGCACGGGCTGCCTCAGCGACCAGCTGCTCGGCCAGCAGCTCGCGCACGTCGCCGGGCTCGGCCACGTGCTGCCGCCCGACCATGTGCGGTCCGCGATCGGCGCCGTGTGGAAGTACAACTTCCGGGAGGACCTCTCGGCGCACCACAGCGTGCAGCGCACCTATGCGCTCGGCGACGAGGCCGGGCTGCTGCTGTGCACGTGGCCGCGCGGCGGGCGGCCCCGCATCCCGTTCGTCTACAGCGACGAGGTGTGGACCGGCATCGAGTACCAGGTCGCCACCCACCTCATCTACGAGGGCCTGACGGACGAGGGGCTGCGCATCGTGCGCGCCGTGCGCGACCGCCACGACGGCCGGCGCCGCAGCCCGTGGAACGAGGCCGAGTGCGGCAACCACTACGCCCGGTCGCTGGCCAGCTGGGGGCCGGTGCTGGCGCTCAGCGGCGTCGACTACGACGCGCCGTCGGCCACCCTGACCATCCGCCCCCGCCTCGCCGCGCCCGTCGTCCGCGCCGTCTTCACCGCCGGGCACGGCTGGGGCGAGGCCGAGGTCGGCCCGGACGGCGCCGCCCTCGTGCTGCACGGCGGCTCCCTCGACCTGGCCCGGCTGGTCGTCGAGCACCCGTCGCTCGGCCGGCTCGAGGCCACCGGCGTCGCCCTTCGCGCCGGCCAGGCCTTCACGGCATTCCCGCTCCCTGCCCCCACGACTCCACCGGAGGAGAAATGACGAGTACCTACCCGCTGCCGGTACCGCTGCGGCGGCCGGCCACCGAGCCCGCCACCGCCTACCTGGTGGCCAGCGGCGACCTCCGGCCGAGCGCCAACCTCCGCTGCTGGCCCACCCAGGCGAAGCTCGAGGCCGACGTGACGGCGGCCCTGGACCGGCTGGGCTGGCAGGCCCGGCGCACCCACGAGTACGACGCGGACAAGGGCCACGGCTTCGTCGACAGCCAGCGCATGGGCATCGAGGTGTTCAAGACGATCCCGCGGGACGCGCCGCTGATCGTCGTGGAGGCGGTGTGGCAGTACAGCCACCACGTCCTGGCCGGCCTGCGCACCCACGAGGGCCCGATCCTCATCGTGGCCAACTGGTCGGGCGGCTTCCCCGGCCTGGTCGGCCTGCTGAACCTCACCGCCAGCCTCACCAAGGCCGGCGTGCGCCACTCGGCGCTGTGGAGCGAGGACTTCACCGACGCGTGGGCGGTCGACGGGCTGCGGCAGTGGCTCGACACCGGGGAGGTGGTGCACGACCTGTCCCACGTGCGCGACCTGCCGCCGCTGGACGAGACCTCGCCCGAGGTGGTGCTGGGTGCCGCGCTGGCCCGGCAGCTGCGCGACGAGAAGGCCGTCATCGGCGTCTTCGACGAGGGTTGCATGGGGATGTACAACGCCATCTTCGACGACGAGCTGCTCAACCCGCTCGGCATCTACAAGGAGCGGCTGTCGCAGAGCGCGCTGGTGGCCGAGATGAACCGGGTGAGCGACGAGGAGGCCGCCGCCGTGCGGGCCTGGCTCGACGAGCGCGGCTTCACCTTCCACTTCGGCGCCGACGAGGCCACGGAGCTCACCGAGGCACAGGTGACGAGCCAGTTCAAGATGTACATCGCGGCTCTGCGGATGAGCGACGACTTCGGCCTCGACGCCGTCGGCATCCAGTACCAGCAGGGCCTGAAGGACACGGTGCCGGCCAGCGACCTCGCCGAGGGGCTGCTCAACAACGTGGAGCGCCCGCCGGTGCGCAGCCGCGACGGCGCCCGCGAGCTCTACGCCGGCGCGCCGCTGCCGCACTTCAACGAGGTCGACGAGGGCGTCGCCGTCGACGCGCTGGTCACCAACCGGCTGTGGACCGCGATGGGCTTCGACCCGGCCACCACGCTGCACGACATCCGGTGGGGCCAGGACTACGAGGGCGAGTTCGTCTGGGTCTTCGAGATCTCCGGGTCGGTGCCGGCGTCGCACAACGGCGGCTACGACAAGAGCTACAGCATGCGCCAGCCGCCGATGTTCTTCCCGCTCGGCGGCGGCACGCTCAGCGGCGTGTCCAAGCCCGGCGAGATCGTCTGGTCGCGGGTGTTCATCATGGACGGCGTCCTGCACGTCGACCTGGGCCGCGCGCACGTGCGCGAGCTGCCGGCGCAGGAGACCCAGCGCCGGCTGGACGCCACCGACCGGCAGTGGCCCATCATGCACGCCGTGCTGCACGGGGTCGGCCGGGACCAGCTCATGGCCCGGCACAAGGCCAACCACGTGCAGGTCGCCTACACCCCGGACGCCGAGGCGGCGGACCGGGCGCTGCTGGCCAAGGCGGCGCTGTTCCAGGAGCTCGGCCTGGTCGTCCACCTGTGCGGGGACGTCAAGATCTGAATTTCCGGCGGTGGGTGGTTCGGCGGCGGGCGATGGGGCGCCCGCCGCCGAACTGTTTGTTCACCTGTCCGTCGCTGAGCGACGCCTGTGCGTTTCCGGCGCCAAAGGTCAGACTTCTCCGGCACAGAAAATGATCTCGTACAACCCGGAGTGTCCCCTTGGCTCAGCGCCTCCTCGCGGGGTTGCTCGCGCTGGCCGCCGTGTTCATCGCCCCGCAGCCGGCCGCGGCCCACCCCTTCGGCGACCCGCAGACCGTCGCCGTCTCCGCCGACGCCCAGGTCGTGCACGTGCGCTGGAAGGCGGGCGGCCTCGACGACCTGACGCTGCTCGGCGTCGCCCTCGGCGTGCTGCCCCAGGACCGCGTCATGCTCGACGGCGCCGTGTTCTACCGCGACGCCGACGCCGCCGCGATCGGGCCCTCCCCGCAGTTCGCCGGCTACCTGCTGCGCCAGATCACCGTGACCGCCGCCGGGAAGGCGTGCGCCGGGACCGTCCAGCCGCCGGCCGACCTCGCCAAGGCCGGCGCGACCGTCGACTTCGCCTGCCCCGCGCCGATCGGCACCGCCACGATCGCGGTGCGGACGCTCACGGACCTCAACCCGGCGTACCAGAGCCTCGCCACCGGCCCGAACGGCCAGCGCACGGTCTACCGCCAGGGCGCCGACACCCACGAGTGGACCCTTGGCACCGCCGCCGCCGGCGACAACCTCGGCCGCAGCGCCGCCCTGCAGATCGGGGTTGTCGTGGGCGTGCTCCTCGTCCTCGCCGCCATGGGCTTCTTCCTGGTGCGGCGCCGGCTCAAACCCACCACCCGGGAAACATAAGGAGAGTCTCGAACATGAGGCAACGAATGCGGCGGGCGATCGCCTCCGCGCTCGCCCTCGCGTTGGTCGGCGGGACCAGCGCGGCGATCGGGCCGAACACCGCCGGGGCGGAGGAAGCGCCCCCGGGCGCGACCGGCGCTCCGGTGCTCAACCTGGCCGACGGCCAGACCCTCGAGGGCACGGCCCACGTCGGCGCCGAGCCGACCGTCGAGAACGACTCGGTCGTGGCCCTGAAGGTCGACGACCGGCAGATCACCGCGAAGCCCACGGCCGGCACCGCGCACTTCGCGTTCGACATGGGCGGCAACGGTACCGAGGCCCGCTACCACAACTACATCACCGTCAACGACCACACGGCCGAGGCCGACCGGGTCTACGTGCCGGACATCCCCGGTGGCCGCGCGGGGAGCCTCGACTTCCCCGGCGAGTGGCTGCACGAGGGCGCCAACAAGGTCACCGTGCACGCCGGCTGGAACTGGGTCGACACCACCAACGCCTCGGCCGTCGGCGTGAACCAGCTGCCCTTCGGCGAGGGGCTGCGCTGCCCCAACTACGACGACTTCGCGCTGAGCAGCATCAGCCTGAGCCTGCTCGGCGTCGTGGCCGACGGCGAGCAGAACGCCTTCAGCTACAGCTTCGGCGACGGCACCTGCGGCAGCTCGCCGCACCTGCTCACCCAGGACCTGACGTTCGTCGTCTCCGGCACCCCCGGCGGGACCGCCGGCCTCGGCGCCGACCTGGACACCACCACCCTGGCCAACGGCGCACACACGGTCACCGCGACCACCAAGTCCGGCGCCACCAGCCGGGTCGCGGTCGCGGTGAACAACGCCCCGGCGGGCGCGCCGAAGGTCACCCCGGCCGACGGGGCCCTCGTCCGCGGCACCGAGCCGGTCATCGCGGCCCTCACCGGCGGCACCGGCAGCGTGGAGTCGCTGGCGATCGACGACCGCGCCGCGGAGAACGCCGAGACCCTGGCGTCGGGCACCGCGACCCTCACGCTGACCGTCGAGGCCGGCAACTCGGCCGAGGCCAAGTACCACAACTACCTGCTGGTCAACGGCAACCGGGTCGACCTCGGCGGGGACTACGGCGTGGCCGGCGCGGAGACCGCCACCATTAAGCTCCCGCACCGGTACCTGCACCTCGGCGACAACGTCGTGCAGGTCAAGACCGGCGACTACAACGGCACCCTGAACGGCGCCACCTGCGCCAACCACGACGACTTCAAGCTGACCCGGGCGGCCACCCAGCTGACCCTGGGCACCGCCGGCACGGTGACCGTGGGCACCACCTACCTGCTCACCACGACCGGCGCCACCACCACCCGGGCCGTCACCACCGACGCCTCGCTGGCGCTGGGCGACGGCACCTGCGGCCCCAACAAGGAGGCCGAGTTCCACTTCGACGTCGCGGGCGCGCCGACCACCCGCACGATCGACACTCTCGCCGCGAGCGGCACCGCGCACCTGCGGGCCTTCATCGGCGGCAACGGCTCCGACAGCGGCTTCGACAACAAGGTGCTCATCAACGGCATCCCGCTGGACCTCGGCATCTGGGAGAAGGAGGTCGCCGACCTCGCCTTCCCGAACGAGTGGCTCGTGCCGGGCGTCAACACCGTCGAGTTCGTGGCCGGCAGCGACCACGGCAGCGCCAAGCCGGGCGGCTGCGACAACTACGACGACTTCACCCTCCGCGACTTCGAGCTCGCCCCGGTCGGCGCGTCCGCGACCCAGCTGACCAAGGAGATCGCCGAGAACACGGTGACGATCGGCTCGGCCACCTACCCGGCCGGCCAGCAGGTGACCGTCTACATCGGCGACGGTACCTGCGGCAGCACCTTCAACCCGGTGCTGGACAAGACGATCACGTTCGACATCGCCGCGCCCGGCCAGGGCAAGCGGGCCGACGTGGACACCACCACGCTCGCCGACGGCCGCCACACCATCAAGGCCGTGAGCGGCGACAAGGCGTCCAGCCGCGGCTTCACCGTCGACAACAGCGCGCCCGAGGTCGACAGCAGCGTCCCGGCCGAGGGGCAGAACCTCACCTCGACCGTCGCGCTCATGGTCAAGATCAAGGACGCCTCCGGGGTGGCCGGCAAGCCGGTCATCACGCTCGACGGCAAGGCGGTCAACCAGGGCGACCAGATCGGCCACGGCCTGCCGGCCGGCGCGCACACGCTTGCCGTCAGCGCGACCGACGTGCTGGGCAACACGGCCACCCGGCAGATCCACTTCACCAGCGCCAACATCCCCGACGTGCCGACCGACCTGGCGGCCGCGGTCACCGGCGTCAACGCGCCGTCGGCCAACCTGTCGGCCAAGGTGCCCGGCGCGGCCGGCGTGGCGCTGACCGCCACGTTCACCAAGGCCGACGTGGTGCTGCCGACCGGCGGGTACCAGGGCACGGCCAGCGCGGTGCCGACCACCCTCGACGTCGCCCACGACGGCAGCGTCAAGCTCGAGTCGCTGCGGCCGCTGGACGGGCAGAGCGTCGACACGCCGTCCGGACGGGACGTGGTCTTCCAGCGCTACGACCTCAACATCGGCACGGCGGCCAACCCGACCCTGCGCTGGGAGGGCACCATCGACCCCGAGCGGGTCGTGGCGCTGCGGGCGTGGAACCCCTCGGCCAAGCAGTGGGTGGTGCTCACCAGCTCCCGCGGCCAGGCCGAGCACAGCACCGTGCTGGCCACCCAGCTCGCCGACGCCTACCGCGACGGCGGCACCGTGCACGTGCTCGTCACCGGCGAGGACCCCTTCGCCGACGACCTCTCGCCGCACGACGCCACCGCGCAGGCGGACAAGGACCACTTCGAGGACCCGGGGACGTACGACTTCGCCCTGGCCCACTTCACCGACACGCAGTACCTGACCGAGGGCGCGGCCGGCGGCACGTACGACAACTGGAACGGCGTCAAGGAGGCCTCCGACGTCGAGACGGCCGAGGAGCAGGCCATCTGGGCGGCGGCCTACAAGGACACCACCCAGTGGATCGCCGACAACGCGGCCGGGCGGAAGATCGCCTACACCGCGCACACCGGCGACGTCATCGAGAACGACTACTACGACCCGCTCGCCAAGAAGCCCGACGGCTCGCTGCTGCGACCGGGCCTGAACGAGGAGGTCGACAAGGAGCTCGCGCTCGCGTCGCAGTACCAGAAGACGCTCGACGACAACGGCGTGGTGAACCAGGTCATCGCCGGCAACCACGACGACCAGCTGGGCGCCGAGACCGGCCCGGACTCCCGGTTCAGCAAGACGTTCAGCGCGAGCCGCTACTACCAGGTGGCCAAGGGCTGGCCGGCCGGCGCGGAGTACCACGCGTGGGACGAGCAGTTCAACGCCGACGGCAGCGTCGTGCCCGGCAAGGACAACCAGAACAACTACGTGCTGTTCTCGGCCGGCGGCCTCGACTTCGTCGCGGTCGGGCTCTCCTACGGCGTCACGCCGCAGGAGGCCAAGTGGGCGGACTCCATCTTCAAGCGCTACAAGGACCGCAACGGCATCCTGCTGTCGCACGACTACCTCAAGCCGTCGACCAACCCCGACGGGCGCGGGGCGGACTTCTCGGCGCCGGACGGCTCGCCGCTGTACAAGCAGGTGGTCGAGGCCAACCCGAACGTCTTCCTGGTCCTCGCCGGCCACGAGCACGGCGTCGGCACCAACCTGAAGACGAACGTCGGCGTGACCGTCGCGCACGACGTGGTCGAGCTGCTCGCGGACTACCAGTTCTACACGGTCCCGGCCGGCGAGCTGTGGCCCAAGCTGGTCGACGCCAACGGCAACATCGACGTCAACGGCGACGGCACGCCCGACCACAAGGCGACCGACCGGCTGCAGTTCGGCGCGAGCTTCCTGCGGCTGCTGCAGTTCGACGTCAAGCGGGCGGAGATGCACATCGACACGTACTCCCCGTTCCTGAACAACTACGGGGCGACGGAGTACGACATCCGCCAGGACGGGAGCCAGACCAAGCCGCGGTACAACGGCTCCGAGGACAACCTGACCCTCCCGGTCGACCTGACCTCCCGCAAGACGTCCTTCGCCACCGACTCCCTGGCCGCCTACGTGCCGGCCGGGACCATCGGCACGGCGCAGGTCCAGTCGGGCGGCACGGCCACCGTGAGCTGGACCGGGCTGACCCCGGCGACGTCGTACGCCTGGATCGTCTCGGCCAGCAGCGCCGACGGCGGCGTGGCGGTGGCCCAGCCCGCGGTCTTCCGCACCGTGCGGGGCGCGCCCGTGCTGTCCGCCTCGTCGGCCTCGGTCGACTGGGGCACGGCGGCCACGGTCACCGTGCAGGTCTCGGCCGACGGGGTCACCGTCCCCGGCACGGTCGAGCTGCGCGAGGGCGACGAGGTGCGGGGCTCGGCCGGGCTCGCCGGCAACACGGTGAGCTTCAAGCTGCCGCCGGGCCTCTCGGCGGGCGTGCACACGCTGACGGCCGCGTACCTCGGCACCGACGCCTTCGCCCCGGCGACGGCGACGGCCACCGTGACCGTGAACCTGCCGCCGGCGTGGACCGCCTCGCAGCAGTACAAGTACAACGAGAAGGTCAGCTACGACGGCCGCGCCTACATCGCGGCCTGGGCCACCAAGAACCAGAAGCCGGGCGATCCGACCGGCCCCTGGCAGGAGCTGGCCATGACCGAGGACGGGACCAACGCCTGGACCGCGTCGCGCATCTTCAACTCGGGGGAGATCGCGATGTACAAGGACAAGAAGTTCCGCGCCCGCTGGTGGACCCGCAACCAGGCCCCCGGTGACCCGAACGGCCCCTGGGAGGAGATCGCCCCGCCGTCCCCGGGCGGCGGACCGGCGGCCTGGACGGCCACGACGGTGTACAACGCCGGCGACCGGGTGGCCTACAACAACCACGTCTACGAGGCGAAGTGGTGGACCCGCAACCAGGCCCCCGGTGACCCCAACGGCCCCTGGAAGCTGATTTCGTAGTTGTTTTCCCGACCGGGGCGGCGGACAGCCTCTTGCACCGTGTGGTTCTCTTACAGTCGATGGAACTGGCAGTGGACCTCGGAACCTCGAACACGGTGGCATACGTCCGCCGCCCCGGCGGCCCGGTCGAGCCGCTCTTCTTCGACGGCTCGCCCCTCCTGCCGTCGGCGGTCTTCCTCGACGGCGGCGGTCGCCTGGTGGTCGGCCGTGACGCCGTGCAGGCCGCCCGCTCGCATCCGGAGCGCTTCGAGCCCAGCCCGCGGCGCCGCATCGACGAGCCCGCCATCTCCATCGGCGCCGACGTCGCCATCGAGCCGCTCCTCGGCGCCCTGATCAACCGGGTCGCCGCCGAGGCCGCCGCCCCCGTCACCGAGGCCCTCCTGGCCCACCCGGCATCGTGGCCCCAGCCCCGCCGCGACGTGCTGCACAGGGCCGCGGCCGCCGCCGGAGTGCCGCGCGCCCGCCTGGTCCCGGCCCCGCTCGCCGCCGCCGCGGCCCACCTGCGCCGGGCCGACCCCGGCCCCGCCGACCTGCTCGTCTACCACCTGGGCGCGGCCACCTTCGACGCCGCCGTGGTCCGCTGTCACCCCGGCTTCGAAGTGGTGTGCAGCACCGGGCTGGACGGCGTCGGCGGCCAGGCCCTGGACGACGCCATCGCGTCCCACCTGCGCACCCGCGGCGGCCCCGCCGACCTGTGGGCCCGCATGGACGCCCCGGCGACCGCCGCCGACCGCGCCGCCCGCCGCCAGCTGTGGGACGAGATCCGAGGCGCCCGCGAGACCCTGAGCCGCGCCGACACCGCCACGGTCTACGTCCCGCTGGTCGAGTCCGAGTTCGTGCTGACCCGCGCCGAGCTCAACGCCCTGGCCGCCCCGCTGCTGCAGCGCACCCTCGACGCGGTCGGCGCCATGCTGGCCGGCTGCCCGGTGCCCCTGCGCCCCTTCGCCGCCGTCCTGCTGACCGGCGGCACGACCCGCATGCCGCTGGTGTCCGAGCTCCTGCACCGCGCCCTGGGCCTGCCGCCCCAGGGGTTCGAGCACCCGGAGCTGGCGGTGGCCGCGGGCCTGCTGGACCTCGTCGGCGCGCCGCCGCCGGCCCCGGCGCGCCCGGCCGTCGCCGTGCCGGCCTCGCATCAGCCCGCGCTCGCGGTGACCGTGGTCGACCTGATCGAGCTGAGCACGCCCTCGTACACCGGCGTCACCCTGCGCGGCGAGCTGCACGCCGGCCACGGCGTCATGGAGCACATCTTCCCGGCCGACGCCGACGGCCGCCTGCTCCTCTTCCCCGACCAGCTGTCGCTGGCCCGGCAGTCCTCGACCGGCACCACCGACCCGCTGCTGTCGCTGCCGCCCTGGCGGGTGCGCAACCTGGGGCCGGAGGAGTCGCGGTACGACCTGGACCTCCTCGTGGAGCACATCTCCGCCCCGCCGGAGCACTGGCTGCCGGCCTTCGTGTGCCGCTGCCGCGACATCGTCGCCCAGCTCGCGATCTTTCTGGACCTGGAGGGCACGGACGACCTGATCGGCGAGCACTCCACCATCGACCAGGCCGACGACGCCCTGCGGCGGCACCTGCTGGACCCGACGGCCCGCGGCGCCCGCCGCCGGCTGTCCCGGCTGGACCTGGACCAGCTCCGCGACGACTGGACCGACCTGATCGCCCTCCTCGACGCCGCCATCCACGAGGTGCCGTCATGACGGCACCGCCACGCTGAGGAGTGGGTAGGGGTCGCCTAGGGGTGGTCGGCAAGATATTCACGATTATCGTCGTGTTGTGTCCGACGACAACATGGCGGCGCTGCTGCGGGCCGTGTTCACCGCGTTGCTGGTGCTGGGCTGGTGCGTCAGCGGATGCGCCGTGCCGCTCGAGTGGTTCCGGGACCCGGGGGAGCCCCGGGACGGGCGTCCGCTCACGCCCGCCGAGGAAGCCGCGTGGGAGGGGCTGGTCGCCGGTCTGCGATGAGGCGCCGGGACGCCGTGCCAAAACGCCGGGAACGGCACGTTTCCGGGGCGCGTTTGCAGATATATATCTTGCGAGAGTCGAGTCTCGTGAGGAGTACCGAATGATCTTCATTACCGCGAAGTTCCGCGTCCTGCCCGAGCACGCGCAGGCGTGGCCGAGCATCTCCGGGCCGTTCACGGAGGCGACCCGGGCCGAGCCGGGCTGCCTGTGGTTCGACTGGTCCCGCAGCCTGGCGGACCCGAACGAGTACGTGCTCGTGGAGGCCTTCCGCGACGGCGACGCCGGGGCCGCCCACGTCGGGTCGGAGCACTTCAAGGAGGCGCAGCGGACGCTGCCGCAGTACCTCGCCGAGACCCCGCGGATCGTCAACGCCACGGTCGAGCAGGACGGCTGGTCGGAGCTCGGGGAGCTCGCCGTCGACCGGTAGGCGTGCAGTACGCTCGCCGACCATGACGGAGCCCGCGCTGCGGCTGGGGATCGACTTCGGCACGTCCACCACCGTCGCCGTGCTGCGCCGGCCCGACGGGCGGGCGCAGCAGCTGCTCTTCGACGGCTCACCCCTGCTGGCCTCCGCGGTGCTGCTCGGGCCGGACGGCCGGCTGCACACCGGCCGGGACGCGGCGCACCTGGCCCGCAGCGCGCCGCACCGGCTCGAACCGAACCCGAAGCGGCGCATCGACGAGCCGGCCGTGCTGCTCGGCGACGCCGAGGTCGCGGTCGGTGAGCTCATCGCCGCGGTCCTCGCCCGGGTCGCCGCGGAGGCGGCCCGGGTCGCGGCCGCACCGGTCCGCGCGGCCACGCTCACCCACCCGGTCGACTGGGGGCCGGCCCGCCGCGCCACGCTCGCCGCGGCCGCCCGGCGGGCCGGGCTCGCCGACGTCGACCTCGTCGCCGAGCCGCTCGCCGCCGCGGCCGCGTTCGCCGCGGTGCACGGCGGCGCGCTGCCCGACGGCGCCCACCTCCTCGTCTTCGACCTCGGCGCCGGCACCTGCGACGTCTCGCTGCTGCGCCGCGGCCCGCACGGCTACGACCCGGTCGCCGACGACGGCCGCGACGACATCGGCGGCCTCGACGTGGACGCCGCCATCGTGACCGCGCTGCAGGAGACGTTCGGGCCGCTGTGGAGCGACGCCGCGACCCGCCTGAGGCTGTGGGACGAGGTGCGCTCGGCCAAGGAGATGCTGTCACGGGCCAGCGGCACGGTGGTGGCGGTCCCGTCGCTGGGCCGGGAGGTGCCGCTCGGGCGCGAGCAGCTGGAGGCCGTCGCCCAGCCGGTGCTGTGGCCGGCGGTGGCGATGACGGCGGCGCTGCTGCGCACGGCCCGGGTGAGCCCGGCCGACGTCGGCGGGGTGTTCCTGGTCGGCGGCTCGAGCCGCATCCCGCTGGTGGCCACGATGCTGCACGAGACGCTCGGTATCGCCCCGGTCGTGGCCGAGCAGCCCGAGCTCGTGGTGGCCGACGGCGCCCTGCGCCTCGGCGGCCCGCCGGTGGCGTCGAGCGCAGAGCCGCCGGCCGTGCCGCCGCCGAGCGCGGACGAGCCGACCGTACCGGCAGCGCGGGCGGCGGCACCGCGAGGACGGCTCCGGGTGGCGGTGGCCGCGGCCGCCGTCGTGGTGCTGGCGTTCGCCGGGTTCGCCACCTACATGAGCCTGCGGGACACCGGCGGCACCGGGGCGGACGCGCCGGCGAGCGCGCCCGCGCCGCGGTACGACCTCACCAAGGCCCCCGACAACCTCTGCGCGTTCATGGACCTCGCGCCGTTCGCGGACCTGTACGAGGGCCAGGAGGAGCCGGACCTGCCCAGCCGCAACCTGAACGGTCAGATGGCCACCGCGAACTGCCAGAGCACCCGCACCCAGAAGCGCGGCGCGGCCATCGCCGTCTTCAACGGCAGCGTCAGCGTGCGCGCCGACCCGGCCGGCACCGCGTTCGACTACCAGCAGATGGTGGCCGACACCGCGCGGGTGAACGACAACCCGGTCGCCGTGGCCGGGCTGGGCGACGAGGCCGTCGTGTACCAGGCCAAGGACTCCAGCCAGAAGGCCGCCACCGAGCTCATGCTCGTGATCGGCGTCCGCCAGGCCAACCTGGTCTGGATCCTGCGCGTCCGCTTCACCCGCTCCGACAAGGCCGGCTGGACCGACAAGAACCGGCAGGACCTCCGCGACCGCCTCGTCGCCGTCACCCGCGCGACCCTGCCCAACCTCGCCGCCGCGCTGACCTGAGTCGGCGGGTGCCCGGGTGCGCGCGGGCCGGCCGCCACTCGTTCAGGCGAGGACCGCGTTGGCGCGGCCCAGGACCGTGCTCAGCACCGAGCCGGCGGTGGCGAGGTCGGCCGCCGGCAGGTCGCCCCACAGCCGGTCGGTGAGCTCCTCGATCCGGGCCCGCACCGCGGACCACTGCGCCCGGCCGCGCTCCGTCGCGCACGCCGCGCCGTCCGGTGCGTGCTCGATCAGGCCGGCCGCGGCCAGCTCGCCCAGCCGCTCGCGCGCCGCGGCCGGGCCGGTCTTGGTCGCGGCGGCGATCCGCCCGGCCAGCTCCCCGGCCGGCACCGGGCCGCCCGCCCGGACGGTCAGGGTGAGCGCCACCCACTGCGGTTCGCTGATCCCGGTCCCGGCCAGCATCCGCTCCAGGATCGCGTTGAGGGCCTTCTCGGTCTGCCCGATCAGCTGCGTGCCGAACTGCGTGCCCATGGTCGTGTCCCTTCGAATTCGTTTGTCGCTCTAACGTTTGTACCACTAACGATATCGGTACCGCAAGCAGCCCCGATAGGCTGGGGCTCATGGCGGATGCGGACGACGTGCGGAGGCTGGCCCTGGCGCTGCCCGGCGTGGCCGAGATCGACAGCGAGGGCTTCGACTTCCGGGTGGGCAACAAGGGCTTCGTCTGGTCCTACCCGGAGCGCCTCCCGGGCCGGCCGCGGGTGATCCGCACCGACGTCGCCGTGCTCTACGTCGGCGACGAGGCGGAGAAGCAGGCCCTGCTGCTGGGCGAGCCGGAGCGGTTCTTCACCACCTCGGCGTACGACGGCATGCCGCTGGTCATGCTCCGGCTGGACACGGTGGACCCGGACCGCCTCGAGGAGCTGGTCACCGACGCCTGGCGGATGCGCGCCCCGGACTGACCGCCGCGGGGTCAGCGGGCCGGGCCGGCCCGCCGCACGACGTCCTCCAGCGCGGCGACCTCGCCCGAGCCGGGCCGTACACCGCCTCGCTCATCGCGGCGATCCGGGCCGACAGCTCCGGCCGGGGTCGCCGCCCAGCCCGGCCATGGCGCGCACCAGGACGTGGACCACGAACGCGAGGGCCGCGGCCCGCGCGAGCCGGGCCCCGGCCAGCTCCTCGACCGCGTCGACCAGCGGCGCCACCAGCGCCCGGTCGGCCGTCGCGTACGAGACGAAGAGCATCCGCCCCACTCTATGGGCCGGGAGGATGTGCCCGCCGCGCGACGGGCGGGCACATCCGGACCGGCCGCGTCAGCCGGCGAAGGCCTGCATGATGTGGGTGTACTGGTACGGGGCCTGGGCCACGCCGGAGCAGTCGTCCGAGCCGGCCACGCCCGGGCAGCCGCCGTTGTCGCGGCCCAGCGCCCAGAAGGACAGCTCGCCGATGTGGTGCTCGGCGGCCCACCGGGTGACGTCGCGCGCGCCGGCCAGGGTGAGGATCTCCAGCGGTCCGGTCTCGCCGCCCGAGCCGTAGTCGTCGATGCCGAGCATCTCGGTGACGCCGACCATGCGCCACAGGTCGGCGGTGGAGCGGTGGGGGTACAGCTGCCGGAGGGTGTCGAGGAGGCCGCGGGCGGCGCTCTTCGTGTCGGCGGCCATGTCGTGGGGCTGGTCGTCGTAGTAGTCGAAGGTCATGATGTTGACGATGTCGACCCGGGCGCCGTAGCGCTGCGCGCTGCGCAGCACGTTGACCGCGTTGGGCTCCAGGCCGTGCGGGGTGGTCGGCAGGGTGTAGACGATCTGCAGCGGGCGGTGCTGGCGCGCGGCCCACTGCTGCACGAGGTGGATCGCCTGGTTGCGGCGGTCGATCGCGGCCAGGTCGTTCAGCGACTGGTCCTCGATGTCCATGTCCAGGCGGGTCACGCCGTAGGTGGCGATCACCTTCTGGTAGGCCGCGGCGATCCGGGGGACGTCGGTGCAGCTGTCGGCGATCTCGGTGGCGGTGCTGTCGGCGCTGTAGCCGCCGAAGGACGGCACCACGTCGCCGCCGGTGGCGCGGATGCGGGCGATGTCGGGGCCGAACGTGGACCAGGCGACGGGCTTGGCCGGGTCGCCGTTCCACAGCACGTCGCAGGAGCCGGCCGCCTGGGTCTGCAGGAACGCCATGGTGAGGTACCGCGCGCCGGAGGCCCGGCTGACCGCGGCGGGACTGGCGTCGGTGTAGCTCTGGAAGTACGGCGAGAAGACGTGCTCGGGCAGGGTGCGGTGGGCCTCGCCGGCGTTGGCGGCGGTCGCCGGGACCAGCGCGGCTACGGCCACCGCGGCGCCGAGCAGGCCGCGCAGTACGTGGGGCATGGGCAACCCTTCGAAGGAGGAGGGCAATAAACAGGAAACCTGACTGACAATCGGCCGCGTGTCAAGGGATTCCTGGCACATCGACTTTTGTCGAACGCGTTGACAGATTCGTCGTACGACTGGAATCTTTTATCGACACTGATGAAAGTCTGGGGCGGCGGCGCGCTCCTCCGTGTCGCGAAGGAGTCCGCCAATGCGCAGGCGCACAGCCGCCGTCGCCGTCACGATACTCGTGACCGTCAATGTTTTTGCCGTCGAGCCGCCCGCCGCGTACGCCGCCGACGTGCTGCAGGAAGTCACGATGGCCAAGGGACCGGCCGCGATGGGCGAGCCGATGTCGCTCGCCGTCCTGCCCGACCGCACGGTGCTGCACACCTCGCGGGACGGCCGGCTCTTCGCCACCGACGCCGGGGGCACCACGAAGCTGGCCGGCACGATCCCGGTCTACACCCACGACGAGGAGGGCCTGCAGGGCATCGCGGCCGACCCCGGGTTCTCCGCCAACCGCTGGATCTACCTGTACTACGCCCCGCCTCTGAACACCCCGGCCGGCGACGCCCCGTCGACCGGCACCGACGCCGACTTCCGGGCCTGGCAGGGCTACAACCAGCTGTCCCGGTTCACGCTGAAGGCCGACGGGACGCTGGACATGGCCAGCGAGAGAAAGATGCTCCAGGTCACCACCGACCGCGGGATGTGCTGCCACGTCGGCGGGGACATCGACTTCGACGCCCAGGGCAACCTGTACCTGACCACGGGCGACGACACCCAGCCGTGGTCCTCCAGCGGCTACACCCCGATCGACGAGCGGCCCGGGTACAGCTGGGACTTCGACGCCCAGCGCACCGCCGGCAACACCAACGACCTGCGCGGCAAGCTGCTGCGCATCAAGCCGCAGGCCGACGGCACGTACACCGTCCCGGCCGGCAACCTCTTCCCGCCGGGCACCGCGAAGACCCGCCCCGAGATCTACTCGATGGGCTTCCGCAACCCGTTCCGGATGTCCGTGGACAAGGCGACCGGGGTCGTCTACGTCGGCAACTACGCGGCCGACTCCGACACCAACGACCCGAACCGCGGCGAGGGCGGGCACCAGGAGTTCGACCGCATCACCGGGCCCAGCAACGAGGGCTGGCCGTACTGCCAGGGCTACAACAGCCCGTACAACGACTACGACTTCGCCACCGGCACCTCCGGGCCGAAGTTCAACTGCAACGCCCCGGTCAACGACTCGCCGCACAACACGGGCCTGACCAACCTTCCGCCGGCCAAGCCCGCCTGGCTGTCGTACGACAACCAGCCCGGCTCCCCGCTCGGCGAGACCGGCGGCGGCCCGATGGCCGGCCCGGTGTACCACTACGACCCGAACCTGGCCTCGGCCGCGAAGCTGCCGCAGAGCTTCGACAACAAGTTCTTCGCCGGCGAGTTCTCCCTCGACTGGATCAAGACGGTGACCGTCAACGCCGACGGCAGCCCCGGCCCGGTCGCCAACTTCGGCTGGACGCACAAGCACATCATGGACATGGCCATCGGCCCGGAGGGCGCGCTCTACATCCTGGACTACGGCGCCGGCTGGTTCAACGGTGACGAGAACTCGGCGCTGTACCGGTTCGAGGGCGTCCCCGGCGGCAACCGCGCCCCGACCGCCGTCGTCTCCGCCAGCCGTACCTCGGGCCAGCCCCCGCTCGCCGTGTCGTTCAGCTCGGCCGGCTCCAGCGACCCGGAGGGCGGCGCGCTGACCTACAGCTGGGCCTTCGGCGACGGCGCCACGTCCACCCAGGCCAACCCGTCGCACACCTACACGGCCAACGGCTCCTACACCGCGCGGCTCACGGTCACCGACCCGGCCGGCAACACCGGCACGGCGTCCACGTTGGTCACGGTCGGCAACACCGCACCGACCGTGACCATCGCCGGCCCGGCCAACGGCGCGCTGTTCGACTTCGGCGACGCGGTGCCGTTCCAGGTGAGCGTCGCCGACCCCGAGGACGGCACCATCGACTGCTCGAAGGTGAGCGTCAACTTCATCCTCGGCCACGACCAGCACGGCCACCCGATCACGAGCGCCACCGGCTGCTCGGGCGTGCTGCAGACGTCGGCCAACAGCGAGCACAACCCGAGCGACAACATCTTCGGGGTCATCGACGCGGCCTACACCGACAAGGGCGGGCTGTCCGCGCACGCCCAGATCCTGCTGCAGCCCCGGCACCGCCAGGCCGAGCACTTCGGCTCGTCCAGCGGCAACCTGACCGTCTACAACACCACAACGGCCGAGGGCTCCTACGTCGGCGCCATCGACAACGGCGACTGGCTGTCGTTCACGCCGTACAACCTGGCCGGCGCGACCGGCGTGAGCGCACGGGTCGCCTCGGCCACCGCCGGGGGCACCCTGGAGTTGCGCACCGACTCGCCGACCGGGCCGCTCGCCGGCTCGATGACGATCCCCGGCACCGGGGGGTGGGAGAACTGGGTCGACCTCAGCACCGCGATCACGCCGCCGCCGGGGACGCACGCGCTGTACCTCACCTTCAAGGGCGGCAGCGGGGCGCTGTTCAACGTGGACACCTTCACGTTCACCGGCCCGGTCGACGTGGCCCGCGGCAGGCCGGTGACGGTCTCCTCGACCGACGACCCGGGCCGGCAGGGCGGCGCGGCGGTGGACGGCAACGCGGCCACCCGCTGGTCCAGCGCCTACGCCGATCCACAGTGGATCGCCGTGGATCTCGGCGCCACGTACAACCTGAGCCGGGTGCGGCTCAACTGGGAGGTCGCCTACGGCAAGGCGTACCAGATCCAGGTCTCTGCCGACAACGCGAACTGGACGACGGCGTACAGCACGACGACCGGCGACGGCGGCGTCGACGACATCGCGCTCTCGGGGACCGGCCGATATGTGCGAATCTATGGGACCCAGCGGGCCACGCAGTGGGGCTATTCGCTGTGGGACCTCAACGTCTACGCGGCCCCGAACCTGGCCCGCAACCGCCCGGTGACGGTCTCCTCGACCGACGATCCGGGCCGGCCGGGCAGCGCCGCGGTGGACGCCAACCCGTCGTCGCGGTGGTCGAGCGCCTACGCCGATCCGCAGTGGATCGCCGTGGACCTCGGCGGCACGAAGACGCTGAACCGGGTGCGGCTCAACTGGGAGGTCGCCTACGGCAAGGCGTACCAGGTCCAGACCTCGGCGGACAACGCGAACTGGACGACGGTGTACAGCACCACGACCGGGGACGGCGGCATCGACGACATCGCGCTCTCGGGGACCGGACGATACGTCCGGGTCTATGGGACCCAGCGCGGCACGCAGTACGGCTACTCCCTGTGGGAACTCGAGGTCTACGGCGCATGAGAGGAACGACCGTGCACACTTTGCTGAGATGGGCGCTGCCGCTCGTGCTGGCCACCGCGCTCGCCCCCGCGCTGACCGTCTCGCGCGCCGAGGCGGCGGTGGAGGACGGCTACACCGCCCTGTTCGACGGCACCCAGGCCAGCCTGAGCAAGTGGCGCCAGGCCGGGCCGGGCGGGTTCACCCTTGGCGGCGACGGCACGCTGAGCTCCTTCGGTGGCATGGGGCTGCTGTGGTACCCCCTGAGCACCTTCGCCAACTACTCGCTGCGGGTCGACTGGATGATGCCGGGCGACGACAACGGCGGCGTCTTCATCGGGTTCCCTGACCCGAACGGGGACCCGTGGGCCCCGGTCAGCGCCGGCCACGAGATCCAGATCGACGCCTCCGACGCCGACCCGACCCGCACCACCGGCAGCGTCTACAGCTTCCAGGCGCCCGACGCCGCGCTGCGCGCCGCCAACCTCAACCCGCCGGGGTCGTGGAACACGTACGACGTCCAGGTCCACGGCCAGCACGTCGAGGTCTCCCTCAACGGCGTGAAGATCAACGACTACATGAGCACCCGCAACATCGCCAACGGCTACATCGGCGTGCAGAATGACGGCGACGCCGCCCACATCTTCTACCGCAACATCCGCATCAAGGCCGACACGGTCACGCCGCCCGCCGGTGACCTGGCCAAGGGACGCCCGGTGACGACGTCGTCGACCGACGACCCCGGCCGGTCGGGGAGCCTGGCCGTGGACGGCAACGCGGCCACCCGCTGGTCCAGCGCGTACGCGGATCCACAGTGGATATCCGTTGATCTCGGCGCCGTCTACAACCTGAACCGGGTCCGGCTCAACTGGGAGACGGCCTACGGGCGGGCATATCAGATCCAGGCGTCCCCGGACAACGCCACCTGGAGCACGATCTTCAGCACGACCACCGGGGACGGCGGCATCGACGATATCGCGCTCTCGGGAACCGGGCGATATGTCCGGATGTACGGCACCCAGCGGGCCACACAGTGGGGCTACTCGCTGTGGGACCTCAACGTGTACGGCTCGGCCAACCTCGCGCTGGGCCGCCCGGTGACGGCGTCGTCGGTCGAGCCGAACAGTCCGCACGCCGCGGCCAACGCGGTCGACGGCAGCGTCACCACCCGATGGGGGAGCGCGTACAGCGATCCACAGTGGATCGCGGTCGACCTCGGGGCGAGCCGGACGATCAACCGGGTGCGGCTGAACTGGGAGACGGCCTACGCGCGGGCGTATCAGGTGCAAACCTCGGCCGACAACACGAACTGGACGACGGTGTACAGCACCACGACCGGGGACGGCGGCATCGACGATGTCGCGGTGTCGGGGACCGGGCGATACGTCCGCATCAATGGCACCCAGCGCGGCACGCAGTGGGGCTACTCGCTGTGGGAGTACGAGGTCTACGGATCCTGATGGAGACGACGGGCCGGGTACCGCCATACCCGGCCCGTCCCGGGACCGTCAGCTCGCGGTACAGGCGAGCGTCGGCGTCCCGTTGGTGCCGGTCCACGAGGCGAGGAAGCCGAAGTTCGTGGACGCACCGGCGGCCAGTCCGCCGTTGTAGGAGACGTTGCGGGCGGTCACGGCCGAGCCGCTGCTCGTGACCGTCGCGTTCCAGGCCTGGGTGACGGCCTGCCCGTTCGGGAACGTCCATGTCACCGTCCAGGCCGTGATCGCGGCCGAGCCGGCGGTGACCTTCACGTCGCCCTGGAACCCGTCGGGCCACTGCCCGACGACGGAGTACGTCGCGGTGCAGCCCTTGGAGGGCGCCGAGGGGCTGGACGAGGGGCTGGAGGAGGGGCTGCGCGAGGCCGAAGGGCTGACGCTGGGGGAGGCGCTGCTGCGGCTCGGCGACGGGCTGGTCCCGCCGTAGACGCTCGCCTCCTTGGCCGTGGCCTTGATGCCGTTGGCGCCGTTGAAGATGCGCTGGCCCCAGGTGGTGAGCTGGTTGGGGTCGAAGTTGGTGGCCATGTCCAGGATCGGGTCGGTGTTGCCGCTCCAGGACCAGCCGATGTACCCCAGCCCGCGCTTGTTCGCCTCGGACAGGATCGTCTCGTGGTCGACCTCGCCGGAGTTGAACTGCCAGCCGAACTCGCCGATGACGAGCGGCCAGCCGGCCGCCTGGAAGCGGTCCAGGTAGTCGGTGATCTTCGACGCGGTGTTGTAGACGCTGTACATGTGGATGGACAGCACCGTGTTCTTCTGGGTGTCGGCGTCCAGCACGGTCTGGGCGTTGTCGCGCATCACGTTCTGCCAGTCCTGGCCCCAGTTCGGCGCGTCGACCATCAGCAGGTGCTGGAAGCCGTTGCTGCGCATCTTCTGGATGGCCGCGACGGTCGCCGCGGTCCACTGGGCCGGGTTGTTGTTGCCGATCGGCTCGTTGCCGATGTTGATGGCGACGTAGCTCTCCTGGCCGACCAGGTTGGCCTTCTGGCTGATCCAGTAGTTGACCGCCTCGTCGAGGGTGGCGGCGGCGCCGTCCTCGCCGTAGCCGGTGGTGTCGTGCACCTCGAGCACGCAGATCAGCCGGCTGGCCTTGCACAGCGCGATGATGTTGGGGATGTCGTTGGACGGGCCCCACCGCTTGCCGCTGCCGAGCACCACGCGCACGGTGTTGGCCCCGAGCGCCTTGACGTTCGCGAACGAGCTGGTCTGGCCGGTGTACCACACGTGCGGGTGGTTCACCCCGCGCATGACGAACGTCTGGCCGTTGGCCTCGACGATGTTGCGGCCGCTGATGTGCAGGCCGACGGCGGCGGACGCCGGCTGGGCGGCCACCACGATCGACGCGGCGACCGCGACCAGCGCGGCGCCGGCGAGGGCGAGTCTTCGCTTCATGACGTACGTGACTACGCCCCGCCGTTTCGAAACTCAATCGAAGCGCTTCGAGCTGTCCCGGGACCAGCGGCGACGGCCCGGGACCGATGAAAGTCTCACAAAGCGGTGCTCAGACGGCCTTGTTGATCCGCTCGACGAGCTCGATGCCGGCCTGGCGCAGCGACCCGCCGCCCGTGGCCACCTCCGCCCACATGCGGTGGCAGCCGTCGAGCTCGACCCACACGCCGCCGGGGCCGTTGCCGGCCGGCTGGAACATCGCGAACCGGCCGGCGTGGGCCGTGCACGGCGCGGCCGGCCCGGCGGCGAGCATGGCCGCACGCAGCTCGGCCCAGGCCGCCGCGGCCAGCGGCCCGCCCCGCTCGAAGTCCCCGGCCGGCTTGGCGCTGCCCTGCTCGGACGCCGGCACGGTGTAGATGCACAGCCGCACGTCCGACGTCGCCGGCTCGAACGGCCCGTCCAGCTTCGCGCCGGCGTCGCTGGTCACGGTGCCGACCATGTCCGTGTAGCGCTGAGCGCAGCCGGACTGGGCGGCCGCGGAGGACTCGATCTCGTTGATGACGGTCGAGGACACGACGGTGCTGTGCAGGTGCTGCAGCGCGTTGCGCACCTCGATGCGGGGGTGGCCGCAGCCGTCGCCGGCGACGCCGGGCTGCAACCAGTGCCCGCCGGCGTCGAGGACCGCGAAGAACGGGAGGATGACCGCCTCCAGGCTGCACGCCGCGTCGGCCGGTGGCCGCAGGCCGGGCAGGCGCAGCGCCGCGGTGAGCTCGCGCACGTCGGTCGTGCGCCGCTCGACCCTGGCCTGGTTCTTGGCCCCGCCGGGACCGTCCTGGATCTCCATGGCGCACAGCACGACGGCGACCGGCGCGAAGTCGTCGGGCAGCCGGGGCAGCATCAGCGCGTCGGCCTGGCCCTCCAGCCCGGCGGGGCCGGTCGGGGTGCGCTCGGGCAGGTCCTTGCACGAGGTCCAGGCGTCGTGGATCTCCGGCGAGCCCGCCGGGGCCTCGGGCCCGTCGAGCTGCTTCGCGCACCCCGTGATCGCGAGCGCGACAAGGGCGACGACGGCGAGGATTCTGGTCCGCATGGAGCTTGGACGCTACCACCGCGGATCCGGTTCCGGGGGCGGTCACCGGCCCGGAAGAGGGCCGGTGACCGCCGGTGGAACTAGTGGTTGGGCGTGCCGTTGAAGACGAACTGCGAGCCCGGCTCCTTGACCAGGTCACCGGTCGCCGAGTTGGTGATGGTGACGTTGGTCAGCGTGGCGCTGCCGCGGGCGCTGCCCATGGCCAGGATGCCGGCGCCGTTGTTCGACTTGTCGATGCGGACGTTGGTGATGGCCACGTTCGGGTACTGGCCGCTGCCCGCCTTGAACTGGATGCCGTCGTAGGTGGAGTCGGAGATGTCGGTGTCGCGGATGGTGACCCCGACGATGTCGCTGGACGGCGCGAACAGGGTGATCGCGCCGAACTTCTGCTGCTCGCCCCAGAACACGCCGCCGCAGCGGTACAGCCCGTTGTTGGCGATGGTCGTGGTACCGGAGAACGGGATCGGGGAGTGGTCGGTGGCGAGCATGATGCCGGGGTAGTTCATCGTGTCGGACACGACGTTGTTCTCGATGACGTTGCCGTAGCCGCCGTAGATGGCGATGCCGTTGGCCCGCCACGGCAGCTGGACGGTGTTGTTGGTGAAGTGGTTGTCGTGGCCGATGTCCACCGACTGGTCCTTCACGTACGTGCTGGACCAGACCGCCATCGAGTCGTCGCCGGTGGTGCGGAACGACGAGTTGAACACCGAGGAGTTGCGCGAGCCGTTGGCGAAGTTGATGCCGTCGGCGTAGGTGTCGCGGATGCGCATCCCGCTGAACTGCAGGCCGTCGGCGGGGTTCCAGTAGGCGGGCGTGTCGCTGTAGTCGCGGCCGACCCAGGCGCCGACGTTGGTGTGCTCGATCCACACGTTGCTGATCTTCGTGTTCTTGCCGAAGCGGCCGTTGAGCCCGTGGCCGCGGTCCTTGCGGTTGGTCGTGCCGCCGAAGATCGCGATGTCGGAGATCTGGACGTTGTCGTCGATGTCGAAGCCGACGTTGCCCTCGTGCGGGTGGTTGATGTTGCCGACCACCTTCTGCGGCTCGGTGGTCGTGTACAGCTGGGAGTACCACATGCCGGCGCCCTTGACGACGACGTTGCGGATGCCCTTCTGGTTGTACTGCCCGCGGGTCGGGTCCGGGGTCAGGATCTTCTGCTCCTGCCGCCACTGCCCGGCCGGGATCCACACGCAGGAGATGACGCCGTTCTGGTTGTCCATCACGGCCCGCTGGATCGCCGCCGTGTCGTCCAGGCCGTCGTTGGGCACCGCGCCGTACTGCGTGATCGAGGTGCAGCCGGCCGGCTGGCTCAGCGGCGGGGCGACCTGCTCGAGGTCGACCAGGTCGATGACGTAGAACGAGGCGTTGTCCCCGGCGTCGCGCTGCAGCCGGAACTTGGTGCCGGCCGGGTAGCTCGACGACAGCAGCGCGTGCGACTCGTCGAAGAGCCGGCGCGCGTCGCCGCCCGGGGTGTTGGACAGCGACTCGGTGTCGTCGCTGTTGCCGTACAGCCAGCTGAAGTGCGAGGAGAGGGTCAGCTTCTGCACGAAGGTGCCGTTGGCGTACAGGCTGATGGTGTAGTCCTGGCCGCCGCCCGAGGGCGAGTCCGGCACGGAGTTGCGCACCACGATCGAGTTTGCCTGGTTGGTCGAGGTGAACTCGACGTACTGGCCGGACGCGTCGAGGCGCACCGACTTGCGGCCCGAGGACTCGGTGCCGAAGTTGGTGTGCCCGAAGGTGCGCAGCGCGTCGGCGGTCAGCAGGGTGCCGGTGTAGGTGCCGTTCTCCGCCTCGTACTCGGTGTAGGGCACCGCGGCGCCCCGACCGACCACGATGGACTTG
Source organism: Dactylosporangium salmoneum (assembly GCF_039532525.1). Lineage (NCBI taxonomy): Bacteria > Bacillati > Actinomycetota > Actinomycetes > Micromonosporales > Micromonosporaceae > Dactylosporangium > Dactylosporangium salmoneum. The sequence goes on along the minus strand of NZ_BAAARV010000016.1, from coordinate 33,516 downwards.
GTCAGGGTGTTGTTGGTCTCGTTGGTCTCGGCGACCACGTTGGTGGCGTCGGCGGTGGCCGTGATGGTGGCGCCGCCGTTCACCGCCGTCCAGGTGCCGGGGATGGCGACGTTGACGGTCTGCCCGGCCGCGATCGGCCCGGTGTTGGCGTCGAGCGTGGTCGTGCCGACGGTGACCCGGGTGACCGTGGTGGCGGTGACCGCGGTGGTGCCGCGGTTGTTCACGGCCACGGTGAAGGAGACCGCGGCGCCGGCCGGCGGGCTGGCCGGGTTGCTCGTGATGGAGAGGACCTGCAGGTCCGGGCCGGGCGCCTGGGTCACCACGAGGGAGGTGGACGCGGCCAGGGTGTTGTTGTCGGTGTTCTGCTCGATGACGGTCTTGGCCGGGTTGACGGTGGCCGAGACCGGGTAGGTGCCGATCGCGCGGGTGCCGACGCTGGCCGTCACCGTGGTGGACGCGCCGGGCTGCAGCGCGCCGACGGCCGCGGTGGCCGCGACCGAGCCGCCGAGGTTGAAGTTCACCGTGGTGGCGGGGGACGCGGCGTTGCCGCTGTTGCCCACCGTCGCCGACAGGGTGATCGGGGTGGACTCGTTCACCGAGCTCGGCGACCAGGAGACGGCGGTGACCACGAGGTCGGGGTTGGGCGCCATGGTGCCGATCGCCTGCAGCTCGGCCACCTGCCCGCCGGGGGCGCCGGTGTTGCTGAAGAACTGCAGCTGCACGTCGGCGACCCGGCCGCTCACCGGGACGGTGACGGTGTTCTGGTTGCCCGACGGGCTGAAGCTGTAGTCGGCCCGGGCGACCAGGTTGCTGAAGCCGGTGGCGGACTGCTCGCGGCCCAGCACGGCGAAGTTCTGCGTGCGCGGCCCCCAGGCCGTGTCCGGGTTGAGCTTGACGACCAGCGAGGTGAGGTCGGCGTTGGCCCCGAGGTGCAGGGTCAGCGTCGACGGGTACCCGTTGGACTCCCAGTACGTCCCGGTGTTGCCGTCGTTGGCGTTGGTCGCGACGAACGAGAACACCGACGACGACGCCTCGATCGCCTTGCCCGGGGCCAGGTTCGTGCCGCCGGGCGGCGTGGTCCCGTTGCGGGTCACGTGGTTGCTGTCGGCCGACTCGTTGCCGGCCGTGTCCTTGGCCCGCACCCAGTAGGTGACCGTGGCGGTGGTCGGCTGGGTGTCGGTGTAGGTCAGCGTCGTGCCGGACACGGTCGCGCGGGCGGTGCCGTTGGCGTAGACCGTGTACCCGCCGATGCCCAGCGTGGACGAGGACGCGGTCCACGTGAGCTTGGGCTGGCCGGCCGTGGGCTCGGTGAGGGTCAGGTTGCCCGGCGCGGTCGGCGGCTGCGCGGTGCCGCTCACGCCGTACACCTCGAACTCCGACAGCTGCCCGGCCGGCCATCCGGTGTTGGCGGTGATGTTCACCCGGACGTAGCGCACGGTGGCCGCGGTGAAGTCGATGGTCACGGTGTTGGCGCTGGCCGGGTCGAAGGTCCGCCCAGCCGAGGCCGACAGGTCGGCGAAGTTGTTGCCGTCGGAGCTGCCCCGCACGCTCAGGGTCTGCGTGCGGGCGCCCCAGCTGCCAGTGGGCAGCTTCAGCTTCACCTGGTCGACGGCGGTGGCGGCGCCGAGGTCGACCTGGATCCACTGCGGGAAGGCGTTGTTCGCGCTCTCCCAGTAGGAGGACTGGTTGCCGTCGTTGGCGTTGGTGGCCACGTACTGGCCGTTGGCGCTGCTGGCGGTGATGGTCTTGCCCAGCGCGAGGTTGGGCCCACCGGCGGCGTGGGCGGGTGTGGAGGCGACGGCGGCGCCGGCGGCGACGGCCATGACGGCCGTCAGGGCGCCGGCGAGCAGCTTGGCTCTCATGGGGTTGTCTTCTGCTCCGTTCAGATGACAGCGCGGATCGCCCCGTGACCCGGCGGCCGTCCCGGTGGGAGTCGGGATTGGCGGAGGCGCGCTCGGGCCTGGGCGTAGTGGGGTGTGGGGCGCTCGGGGGCAGGCGGTCGGCGGTGCGCCTGCCGGGAAGTTGCAAGATTCTGCAAGCTTCTTGCGGACGGGGAAATCTAACGTTGCAGATATCCGTCAATTCGTCAACGTCTCTGCGTTTCGTCATGAAACTGTGATCGGCGAAGGGCGCGAGCGGCGGACTGCTACGGTGCGCATCGTGGAGAACTCGATCGACGCGCCCATCGTCGCGGTCACCGTGTATCCGGCCCAGGCGCGCGTCACCCGCCGGGTCCGGCAGGTCCTGCCGGCCGGGGACCGGGTGGTGGAGGTCGGCCCGCTGCCACTCGGGATCGACCCCGACTCGGTGCGGGTCAGCGGGCGCGGGCCGGCCACCGTCCTCGGGGTCGACGTGGTGCTGCACCGCCGCGCCGAGCCCTCCGACGCGACCGTGGCCGAGCTGCGCGCCGAGCGGCGCCGCCTGGCCGCGGAGGCCGACGGGATCGAGGACGCCGAGACCGTACTGCGCCAGCGCCAGACGTTCCTCACCACGCTGGGCGAGCGGGCGAGCGCGGCCTACGCGCGCGGCCTGGCCACCGGCGCGTCCGCCCCCGAGGCCGCGACCGGGTTCGCCGGCACGCTGGGGGCCGAGATGACCGAGGTGCTGGCCGCGCTGCGGCAGCTGCAGGAGCGCCGCACCGAGGTGGCCGACCGGATCGCCGCCGCCGACCGGCGCCTGGCCGACCTGTCCGGCAAGCGTGAGCCCGACGCCCGCTACGCCGTCGTCGCGCTGAGCGTGGCCGACGAGGGGCCGGTCGAGCTGGACGTGACGTACCAGGTGGGCGAGGCCGGCTGGCGCTCCAACTACGATGTGCGGCTCGTCGGCGACGCGCTGCAGGTGACCTGGTTCGGCCTGGTCGAGCAGCGCACCGGCGAGGACTGGCCGGAGTGCGAGCTGGCGCTGTCGACCGCCCGCACCTCGGGCGTGGCCGAGATCCCCGAGCTGCGCCCGTGGTACCTCGACCCGCTCCCGCCGCCGGTGCCGATGCCGATGGCGCGCTCGGCGGGCTTCGGCGGCGGCGGCCCCATGCCGGCCCCGATGATGTCCGCCCCGGCGCCCGGTGGCGCGCCGATGCTGGAGGAGGCGTTCGCCGACATCGCCCCGCTCGGGCAGGCCCAGGCCCGGGTCGAGGAGGGGGCGGTGGCCGCGGTCTACCGCCCGGCCCGCCCGGTCGCGGTGCCCGCCGACGGCACCACCGCCCGGGCCACCGTCGCGGTGCTGGACCTGGCCGCGCGCCTCGACCACGTGACCGCACCGGCCCGCTCGGCGGACGTGCACCTGCGCGCCGTGGTCACCAACTCCTCGGGCCACACGCTGCCGCCCGGCCAGGCCGCGGTCTTCCACGAGGCCGACTTCGTCAGCCGCACGGGGCTTGCCACCTGGGCCCCCGGCGAGGAGCTGGAGCTGGCCCTGGGGCTCGACGACCGGGTGCGGGTGGAGCGCGAGCTGACCCGGCGCACCGCCACGAAGGCGACGCTCGGCTCCAGCCGGCGGCGCGAGGTGGAGTACCGCACCACGATCGGCAACTACACCGGGCGGCCGATCACCGTCACCGTGCTCGACCAGCTGCCGGTCTCCCGCCACGACGCCATCACGGTCCGCGAGACGCTCGCCGAGCCGCAGCCGGCCGAGCGGACCGACCTGGGCGTGCTGACCTGGAAGCTGCCGATCGACGAGTCCGCGCAGCAGACGATCCGCCTCGGCTACCGGGTGGAGACCTCCAAGGGCGTGGAGCTCTCCGGCTGGCGCGAGTAGCCGCTCAGCGCTCGAGGGTCGCCATCGCCTGCTGGCGGGCCAGCACGCGGGACACCTCGCCGGCGGTCATGGGCTCGGCCAGGTGGTAGCCCTGGCCGAGGGTGTAGCCGAGCTCGCGCAGCACGGCCGCCTGCTCGGCGCTCTCCACGCCCTCGGCCACCGTGTCCAGGCCGAGGGCCCGGGCCAGCTGGATGACCGCGCGGGCCACCGCCTGCCGGGCGTCGGCGGCGGCCGGCCGCCCGTCGTCGACCTCGATGCCGTCCACGAAGGACTTGTCCAGCTTGACGATCGCGGCCGGGAACGCCCGCAGCAGGCTCAGCGACGACTCGCCGGTGCCGAAGTCGTCCAGCGCCAGCCGGATGCCCATGCGGTCCAGCTCGGACAGCGTCCGCGAGACCTGCTGGCCGCGCAGCACCGCCGACTCGGTCACCTCGAGCACCAGGCGCTCGCAGGGCAGCCCGCTCTCGGCCAGGGCCGCGGTCACGTCGGCCACGAAGTCGGGGTCGTGCAGCTGCCGGGCGGAGACGTTCAGGCCCGCCTCCTGCAGCGCGTCGGGGCCGAACTCGGCCAGCCACGCCGCCGCCTGCCGGCAGGTCTCGCGCAGCACGAACCGGCCCAGCGGCACGATCAGCCCGGTGCGCTCCGCGGCCGGGATGAACTCGGCCGGGCTCACCACGCCGCGCTCCGGGTGCTGCCAGCGCACCAGCGCCTCGACCCCGATCACGCGGTTGTCGTCCAGGCGGTGGATCGGCTGGTAGACCACCCGCAGCTCGCCCTCGTCGACGGCCCGGCGCAGCTCGGCCCCGAGCTGCATGTGGGCCAGCACCGGCTCGCCCATGCCGTCGACGTAGCGCACGAAGCTCGCCTTCCCGCGCTGCTTGGCGGTGTACATCGCGACGTCGGCATCCCGCAGGACGGAGTCCACGGTGGCGCCCGGCCCGGCCTCGGCGATGCCGATGCTGGCCTGCACCAGCAGCCGGTGCTCGCTGATCGGCTGGTCGAGCGCGGCCAGCAGCCGCCGGGCCACCCCCTCCGGGTCGGCCCCGGGCCCGGTGAGCAGCACCGCGAACTCGTCGCCGCCGACCCGCACCGGCAGGCCGTGGTCCCCGGCCTCGGCCCGCAGCAGCTGCGCGACCGAGACCAGCAGCCCGTCGCCGACGCCGTGGCCGAGCAGGTCGTTGACGGTCTTGAAGTCGTCGAGGTCGACCAGCAGCACGTACGCGCGGCCGGTGCCGGTCAGGGCGGCCGCCAGCCGGTCCCGGAACAGCGCCCGGTTGGCCAGCCCGGTCAGCCCGTCGTGGCTGACCTCGTACTGCAGCCGCTCCTCCTGTACCCGCGTGTTGTGCAGCAGCCGCGCGTTCTCCCGGAAGGCGACGTACTGCCGCAGCGTGACCAGCGCGGTCACCAGCACCGCGGCGAGCAGCACGACCCGGGCCGGCCAGCGCAGCGGCGCGCCGAGCGCGACGGCGATGAGCGGGACGTCGGCCGCGGCCACGGCCAGGTAGGGCAGTAGCACCCCGCCGCGGGCCGGCCGGGTCCGCGGCCCGGTGGTGGCGCGCCACTGGGCGGCCGCGCCGAGCGTGGCCAGCACCGGCGCGAGCGGCATGACGATCGCCTGGGCGGGCACGACCCCGGCGTAGCCGAACCGCACCGCCAGCACGGAGACGGCCGCGGCCACGGCGCCGCCGCCGGCCGCGATGAACCGCAGGGCGGCCGGGTCGACCGGGCCGCCCTCGACGTAGGAGACCTTCGTCGCCGCCCCGATCGCGACCAGGAGCCCGAGCCCGACCAGCACCATCGCCTGGGGGCTCCACGGTTCGGCGGCGGAGAACATCGGGGCCAGGCCGGCGTACCACAGCACGGCCGCGCAGCCGAGGAAGGCGATCATGCGGTCGAGCAGGATGCGCCAGCGCTCGACGCCGCCGGACTGCGCCACCGGCACCCGCGCGACGGCCCAGATGGCGATGGCGAAGCCGAGCGCCGTGCAGCCGGCGGCGGGCAGCGGCATGGTGCGCCAGTGCGCCCCGCGCCAGTGCACCAGCATGTCGAGGGCGAGCCAGGCGTACCCGATGGTGATCAACGCCAGCGCGGTCACCACGAGGCGCCAGAAGCGCCGTCCGGCGGGGTCGAGGTCGCCCCGGCGGACCAGGTGCAGCACGGACGCGGTGGCGAGGGCGCCGCCCACCGGGACGAAGACGTAGACGAGGGCCTCGGTGCCGGCTCCGACGGTGAGGTAGGCCCCGCACCAGACGGTGCCGAGCGCGGCGACCCCGGCGGTGGCCTTGACGTACCGCAGCGCCTCCCGCGTCACGGAGCCGACAATATCGCGCCCGTTGCGTGCCGGATCTCACCCGAACGTTTGAGGTTCACTGATCTGCGGGCATTGGTGCCCGGTCGCGCCCCGCGTCCAATACTGTGACGCGCTTCGCCGTTTCCGCGACATCCGCGCAGGTCGGCAGGGCCGGCGCCGGCAAACCTGCGACGCGTCAGCTAAGCCTTCTCGCACCCGATCGAGGGTCGTTACGGTCGCCGCCATCGCTCCTCACCCTCTCCATCGGGAGATCCCCATGTATCGAAGAATGGTTGCCCTGGTGGCGGCGCTCCTGGCCGGGGCGGCGACGCTCGCCTCGCCGGCCGCGGCCGCGACCGACGGGCCCCGCCGGCTCGGGGCCAGCGCCGCCGACGTCACCGTCGGTGTCGCCCTGAAGCCGCGCAACCAGGCGCGGCTCGACGCCCTCGTCGCCGCGGTCTCCGACCCGTCCTCGCCGCTGTACCGGCACTACCTCACCGCCGCGGAGTACAACGCGCTGTTCGCGCCCGCCCAGTCCGATGTCGACCGGGTCTCGGCCTACCTCAGGGGCCAGGGGCTCACTGTCCAGGAAGTGACCGGCAACCGGCAGGTCGTCGTGGCCACCGGGCCGGCCGCCGCGGCGGGCAAGGCCTTCCACACCGCCGTGTCCGACTTCCAGGCGGCCGGCGGCGGGCGCTTCTACGCCGCCGACGCGGCGCCGGCGGTGCCGGCGGAGATCGCCGGGGTGACGCGGGCCGTCACCGGCCTGGACAGCCGGCCCATGTTCCGCCATGCGGCCCCGACCGGGCCCGGCGGCGGGTACACGCCGGCCCAGCTGCGCACCGCGTACTCGCTCACCGGGCTGTCCGGCTCCTACACCGGCAGCGGCGAGACCGTCGGGCTCATCGAGTTCGACACCTTCAAGCAGGCCGACATCGACACCTGGACCAGCCAGTTCGGCCAGCCGCGGGTGGTGCCGACCGTGGTGAAGATCGACGGCGGGGTGTCCACCCCGGGCAGCGGCCAGCTCGAGGTCACGCTCGACATCGACGCCGTCGCGGCCACCGCGCCGTCGGCCTCGCAGATCGTGTACTCGGCGCCGAACACCGACACCGCGTGGGTGCACGAGATGGCCCGCATCGCCTCCGACAACCAGATCACGATCCTGTCCGGCTCCTGGCTGGCCGGCGAGAAGTGCGAGTCGGCGCCGATCAACGCCTCGCACGACTCGTACAACCAGATGGTGCTGCAGGGCGTGACCCTGCTGTCGGCGTCCGGCGACTGGGGCGCCACCGGCTGCGGCTACAACGGCGACAACTCCACCCTGCAGGCCGACTACCCGGCCAGCGACCCGCTGTTCACCGGCGTCGGCGGCACCCGGCTGACGACGTCGGACAACGCCGGCACGTACTCGTCGGAGACGTGCTGGAACCAGGGCGGCACCGGCAATACCCGCTCCGGCGGCGCGTACTCGTCGATCTTCGCCCGGCCCGACTGGCAGACCGGCTCCAACCAGTACCGTTCGGTGCCGGACGTGGCGCTGCTGGCCGACTACAGCGCCGGCGCGCTGTCGGTGAACACCAACGGGAGCTGGCAGTCGGTCGGCGGGACCAGCCTGTCCTCGCCGCTGTGGGCCGGCTACGTCGCGTTGCTCAACCAGAAGGCCCGCGCGGCCGGCAAGGCCCGCCTCGGCGCCCTCAACCCGACCCTGTACTCGCTGGCGAAGGGCTCGAGCTACACGAGCCTGTTCCACGACGTCACCAGCGGCAGCAACGGCACGTACAGCGCCGGCACCGGCTACGATCTGTGCACCGGCTGGGGTTCGATGAAGGGCGACGCGCTCGGCGACGCCCTGCTCGGCACCACGACCCCGCCGCCGGCCGACTTCGGCCTGGCCCTGTCGCCCACCGGCGGCAGCGTCCAGCCCGGCGCGTCGGCGACCACGACGGTGAGCACGACCGCCGGGACCAACCCGACGGGCGCGATCACCCTGACGGCGAGCGGCCAGCCCTCCGGCGTGACCGTCTCCTTCGCCCCGGCCACCGTGAACCCCGGCGACTCGTCGACGGCGACGATCGCGACCACGGCCTCGGCGGCGGCCGGGACGTACACCATCCACGTGACGGGGACGGCGGGCGCGGTCACCCACTCCGCCGACTACTCGCTCACCATCGGCTCGACCACGCCGCCGCCGGGCGACCTGGCGCTGGCCGACCCCGGCACGCTGACCTCGACCAAGGGCACCTCGGTCAGCGTCGCCATGCACGCCACCGGCGGCACCACGCCCTACCGGTGGACGGCGTCCGGCCTGCCGGCCGGGCTGAGCATCAACCCGAGCACCGGCGTGATCAGCGGGCGGCCCACGACCTGGGCCAACTACTACGCGACCGTGCGGGTGACCGACGCGGGCGGCGCCACCGCCTCCCGCTCCTTCTACTGGTTCATCTTCCCGTTCTAGCCACGGCTAGGACCAGTCCCAGCGCAGGCCGGTGATTCCGGGCGGCAGGTCCGTCCACACCGACTGCGCGGCCCCGGTGCCACCGATCCACACCTCGCCATCCGGCCGCTCCGGCCCGCCGGGGACGCGCTGGGTGAACCGGTGGCACCGGGCCGGGGGCCGCGGGCCGAACTCGACGACGATGACGTGCTCGCGGACCGGCCGGAAGAACCGGCGGTGGTACGTGCACAGCTCCCCGCCGGGCGGGAACTCGAGCTCGTAGTCGACCACGGCCAGCTCGCCGCGGCGCAGCGGACGGTCGAAGAGCACCTCGGCCACCATGAGCCCGGTGCGGTGGTCGTAGACGCTGCGCCCGCCGCGGCCGCCGAAGTGGACCCGGGCCAGCCGCGGCGCGTCCCGCTCCGGCGAGTCGACCTGGTAGAACACCGGCAGCCGGTGGCACTGCTCGGCGCTCGCCTCCACCACCAGCCGGACCCGCAGCGCCCGCTCGGAGCGCTCCGGGCCCAGCCGCAGCACGTCGTGCACGGAGCGGGTGACCACCTCGCCCTCGCGCGGGGCGGCCAGGTGGTCGAGCATCGGGCCGGCGTCAGGCCACAGCGTGTGCCGGGTCAGGGTGCCCTGCGGGTGGTCGAGCCAGCGGCCGCGGGCCCTTCGCGGGCCGAGCAGCACCAGCAGCGAGGCGCGGGGCAGGCCCAGCACGTCCTCCAGGGCGGTGACCGCGTCGAGCGAGCCGGCCCGCTCCGGCCGGGAGCGGCCGCTGCGCCAGTACGACAGCGTCGTGCGCGACACGGTCACGCCGCGCTCGGCCAGGCGCTCCCGCAGCCGGTCCAGGGTGAGCCCGGAGCGCTCCACGGCCACCGCGAGCGCCGTGGAGAACGGCCCGTCCCGCAGCACTCGGCCGAGCTCGGTCATGTCGTGTCAGTGCCCCCTGAACGCCTCTTCCAGCCACCAGGATCCCCGGGCGGCGCCGACCTTGGCGTCCACGAGCATCGGCCGCTCCCGCGGGCCTTGCAGCCACCGGGCGACCGCGTCGAGGTCCGCCGCCGCGCGGACGGTGACCGCCTCGCAGCCGAAGCCGCGGGCGACGGCGGCCAGGTCGGCGCCGGGGAACGTCACCGTGTCCAGCGGGTGGCCGTGCGGGCCGAAGTGGTGCACCTCGGCGCCGTAGGCGGCGTCGTCGTACACCACGATGAGCATCGGCAGGCCGAGCCGGACCACCGTCTCCAGCTCGGACAGGCCCATGAGGAAGCCGCCGTCGCCGAGCGCGGCCACCGGCAGGCGGTCCGGCCGGGCGAGCGCGGCGCCGATCGCCGTGGCCAGCCCGAGGCCGACCGACTGGAACGCCTGGGTGAAGCAGAATCCGGCCTCGTCGGGCACGGAGAGGTACATCGACGGGTAGCCCATGAAGTTGCCCGAGTCCACGCTGACCGTCCGGGCCGCCGGGAGCAGGTCGTCGAGGCGGACCGACAGCGTGCGCGGGTCGATGGTGGCCCCGGTGGACTCGTCCTCGAAGGGCACGTCGCGCCAGCGGACCGGGGGGAGTGCTTCGCGGCGGTACCCCGGGGAGGCGTGGCCCCGCGCCGCCAGCGCATCGTCCACGGCCGCGGCGGTCGCTCCCGCGTCGCCGAGCACCCCGAGGCCGACCCGCGGGTTGGCGTGCAGGGCCTCGGCGTCGACGTCGACCTGGGCCACGGCTGCGTCCGGGCCGAGCAGCCGGCCGTGCCGGGTGGTCCACATGTTGAGCGTGCAGCCCCACGCCACGACGGCGTCGGCCCCGGCGATCAGCCCGGCGGCCGCGGGGGAGGCGAAGCCGCCGGAGACGTCGAGGCACCACGGGCCGGCGTCGAAGAGTCCCTTGGCGACGGCCGACGTGGCCAGCAGCGCCCCGCAGCGCTCGGCGAGCCGGGCGATCTCGCCCTTCGCGTCGCGGGCCCCGCGGCCGGCCACGAAGACCGGGCGCTCGGCGCGCTGCAGGAGGTCGGCGAGGGCCGCGACGGCCCGCGGGGCCGGGACGAGGACCGGCGGCTCGGGCATGGGCCTCGCCTGCGGCAGCGTTTCGCCCGCCTGCACGTCCAGGGGCAGGCTGACCAGCACCGTGCGCCGCTCGAGCACGGCCCGCCGGGCGGCCCGCAGCACGTCCTCGACCGCGCTCTGCGGCGTGGCCGCCCGCTCGTGGACCGCGCCCACCGCCGCGGCGAGGGCGGCCTGGTCGAGCCGGAAGTTGGAGCGGGCGCCGGCCGCGCCGGTGTCGGCAGCCAGCACCACCATAGGGGTGCGGCTCTTGGCCGCCTCCGCGATGCCGGTCAGCGCGTTGGTGACGCCCGGGCCCTGGTGCAGGGTGAGCACGCCGAGACGGCCCGAGGTGCGGGCGTAGGCGTCGGCCATGACCGCCGCGCCGCCCTCGTGCCGGGCGGCGACGAACCGCGCGCCGGCCGCCACGAGCGCGTTGGTCAGGTGGAAGTTCCCACTGCCCACGAGCCCGAAGACGCACTCGACGCCGGTCTGCGCGAGCGCCCGGCCGACCGCCTCGGCGACGAGCATCAGCGCTCGACCAGGGCCAGGACGCGGCTGGGGCTGCCCGAGCCGCGCAGGATGGGCAGCGGGGCGGCCACCACGACGGCGCCCATCGGCGGGAGCCGGTCCAGGTTGCGCAGCTGCGTGAGGCCGTACTTCCCGGCCCCGAGCAGGAACGAGTGGCACGGGAACGGCGGGTCGAAGGAGTGCGCGGCCCCCGCGTCGGTGCCGACGGTCTCCACGCCGACGCCCGCGATCGGCGCCTCCTCGGCTAGCCAGCGGGCGCACTCGACCGAGATGCCGGGCGTGTGGCCCTCGTTGCGATAGGCCGCGTCGTCGTCGCCGCGGGCGGACCAGCCGGTCTTGAGCAGGAGCCAGCCGCCGGCGGGAAGCGGGCCGTGCTCTGCTTCGAACGCCCGGACGTCGTCGATCTGGAGCAGGTAGTCGGGGTCGGCCGCGGCCCGCTCGGCGCAGTCGATGACGACCGCCGGCGCGAACAGCTTGCGCGGCGGGACCTGCGAGACGTCCTCGCCGTCGCGCCCGGTGACCCAGTGGATCGGCGCGTCGAAGTGGGTGCCGGTGTGCTCGCCGGAGCGGAAGTTGTTCCAGTACCAGGCCGGGCCCCGGTCGTCGTAGCGGCTGATCTCCTCGAACTGGAACCGCCAGGTGTTGCCGAAGGGTTCGGGCAGCTGCAGGATCGGCGTGTCCCCGCTGAGCGGGGCGGTCAGGTCGACCACCTCGATCGAGCCGGACGTGACGGCGTCCACCAGATCGGACAAGAGCGACATGCCGCGACCGTAGGCACGTGGCCCTTGCGAGTCAACGATTTCTGTCCCTTCGACGATGGCGGCCCACCCGACGGACGATCGGTACCGGGCTCTGCCCGCCTAGCATGGGGCCGACGCGGCGTGGAAAGGGAAGCGATGCTGTGGGGCCTCGGGGTCGATCTCGGAACCAGCTTCTCCGCCGCGGCCATAGCCGCCGGTGACCGCGTCGAGATCCTCGAGGTCGGGCGCGAGCGCCGGATCCCCTCCACGGTCCTGCTCGACGACGCCGGTCGGCTGCTGGCCGGCAGCCTGGCCCAGCGGCTCGTCGGCCGGTCCCCGGAGCGCGCGGAGCGCAACCCCAAGCGGTACGTGGGCCGCGGCGCCATGCTGCTCGGCGGCACCCCGGTCGAGGCCGGCGACGCCATGGCCGCCCTGCTGGAGCTCTTCGTGGCCGAGGGACGCTCCCGCTTCGACGGTGCCCGCCCGGCCTCGCTGGTGCTGACCCACCCGGTCGCGTGGGGTGAGGACCGCCGCGCCGTGCTGCGCGCGGCCGCCGCGACGGTGGCCCCCGAGGCCACCCTGCAGCTGGTCGAGGAGCCGGTCGCCGCGGCCGTGCACTACACCGTCTCGCACAACCTCGCCGAGGGCGGCCGGGTCGCCGTCTACGACCTCGGCGGCGGCACGTTCGACAGCGCCGTGCTGGCCCGCCGCGGCGGGGAGTTCGTGGTCGTCGGCAAGCCCGGCGGCGACGACCAGATCGGCGGGGAGACGTTCGACGAGCGGGTGTACGAGTACTTCGGCGCCCAGCTGGGCCAGCGCGCCCCGCAGTGGTGGGAGCAGGTCTCCACCGGCGTGGAGCGGCGCTGGCTGGCCGCGGCGGCCGACCTGCTGGGCGAGGCGCGGTCGGCCAAGGAGGCGCTGTCGGAGTACGACACCGCCAGCCAGTACATCTCCGGCGCCGACGTCGACGTCGAGATCAACCGGGCCGAGCTGGAGAACCTCATCGGCACCGACATCCAGCGCACGGCCGACATCCTCGACGAGACGATCCGCCAGGCGCAGGACGACGGCGGCGGGCTCGAGACGCTGGCCGGCATCTTCCTGACCGGCGGGGCCTCGCGCATGCCGCTGGTCGAGCAGACGCTGCGTTCCCGCTACGCCGCCCAGGTCCGCACGTGGGACGACCCCAAGACGGTGGTGGCCCTGGGCGCGGCCCGGATGTCGCTCGCCTCGATCGGCGCGGTCCCCGCCCCTGTCGCCGCCCCGGTCCCCGCCCCGGTCCCCGCCCCGGTCTCCGCCCCTGTCGCCGCCCCGGTCCCCGCTCCTGCCGCCGCCGCGCCCGTCGCCCGCCCTCCGGTGACGACGCCCGTCGTCGCGCCGCAGCCGCGCCCGGCCGTCGTCGAGGGCGACCGCTTCGACGTGCACCTCGCCGGCGTGGTGGAGGCCGTCGCGACCGGCACCGACGTCTACGTCTGGTGCCGCGACCCCAACGCCACCGTCGACGTGCTGCACCGCCTCGACGCGGCCGGCCGCCCGGACCGGCAGCTCGCGCTGGGCCGGGTCACCGGCTGGGCCGCCACCACCGAGGGCCTGCTCGTCGCCGACCGCTTCGGCGTCGCCGCGGCCCAGCTGCACACCCTGAGCCCCGAGCTGGTCATCCGCTCCAGCCGCACCGTGATGACCGCCGAGGACCCGATCCTGCTCGCCGACGGCGCGGTCGGCTGGGCCTTCCTGCGCCCGTACCCGTCGGCGCAGGTCGACAACACGATCGGCCTGCCCTGGGGCGCCACCGGCGGCCTGTCGGTCATCGAGACCAACCTGACCGCCGTCTTCGTCCAGGACACGCTGCCGCTGGACATCGGCGAGACGGCGCGGTGGTACGTCAACGAGAACAACCTCCTGCGCCGCCTCATCGACCAGAACAGCCCGTCGGAGTCGCTGCCGATGCCGGCCCACGGCACGCCGGGCTGCGTCGTCGTGCTCGGCCGCTACGCGAGCAAGGCCCCGATGGGCGCGACCTACCGCCGCCCGGCCGGCTTCGCCCGCGGCCGCCACCAGCAGGTCCAGCCCTACCAGCTCGTCTGCCAGGTCAGCCCGGGCGGCAAGATCGAGCACGGCCGGCGGCGGGACAAGAACTGGCTGTACCAGGCCGTGCACCACCGCGACCAGTGGCACCTGGCGACCGAGTCGGGCCTGGAGACCGGCCCCCTGGAGGGCGAGGCCAACCTGCTGGCCAGCCGCCCCCGCCCGGGCGCCCTGCGCTGGTTCCCGGCCGGCGACCGGATGTACGCCATCGGCGTGGAGCAGGTCCTGCCCTCCCGCGGCCTGTGGATCGCCGTCCTGGAGCCGGGCGGCGAGCTGCGCACCCTGTTCCAGGAGTCGGGCGTGTCGATGCTGGGCCACCTGACCAGCCGCGAGCGGGCCGAGGTGCCGCGCGTGGTGGTCGACGGCGACGGCCTGTGGATCGCCGCGAGCGCCCCGGAGGGCCGCACCCAACTGCTGCACGCGACGCCCGGCGGGGTGCGCCCGGTGCGCTCGGCGTCGGGCTGGCTGGAGCCGGTGGCCCGGCTGGGCGCCAACCTGCTGTGCCTGCACGACCCGTGGTCCGCCCCGGGCGTGGCGAGGGCCAACCTGGGCCACCTCGTGAGCGTGCCCGTCTGACCCGTCCGCCCCGGCGAATCCTTCTTGACATGCCTGGAACGTCGCTCCCGCACCCGTTGTGGAGCGACGTTGCGGACACCGGGCGCCGGCCTGATCCCGGCCCGTTTTTGTCGTACCCCTGGTGCAGACTGCGTGGCGTGGACCTGACGTTTGCCTTCGCCGTCCTGCTCGGGCGGTCCGACTTCCCTGCCGGCTCCTACGACGCCTACTACGGCGGCGACACCCTCGACGAGTTCCTGCTCCCGGCCCCCTGGCTCGCCCCGGCCGCCCTCGCGTCGTCCGCCCCGGTCGCGTTACCGGCCGTCGATGCCTGCTATCTCGACGACGACCATCAGGACCTCGCCTGGGAGTTCGACCTGGCCAATTCGCTGTTCGCGGTCGACTGGGCCGAAGACGTCCTGCCGGCGGCGTTCCTCGCCGACGTGCGGGCGGCCGATGCCGGCATGCTCGTGCGCGGCGCCGACCTGGGCGTGCTGCTCGCCCGCCACGGCCTCGACCTGACGGACGGGTCGGCGCAGCGGCTGAACTATCGCGTCTCGGCGCTGTTGCACCTGGCCACGGACGGCACCCTGCACGACGCCATGCGCATGGCGACGTTCACGCACCGCCTGCCGGCGCTGGCCCCGTTCGGCTCGGGAGGCCTGCGGCGGGTCGAGGAGGGCTGGGAGGCGGCGCTGGCCGCGGTCGAGCCGCCGCAGCTGCGTGACCACCTGCGCCTGCACTGCCTGGAGCCGTTCTGGTCGCGCGACGCGGGCGCCTGCTACCTGGGCGCGGACGAGTGGCCGACGGGAACCTCGGCCCTCGACGGCCGGCGCAAGCTGCTGGCGGGCTGGGAGTTCGGCGAGTCTCAGTCGGGGGTGGCGGTGGTCGCCTGAGCTGGTCAGGCGGTGGTCAAGGGGCGCAGCCGCTCGCTCAGCTCCGCGTGGAGCTGCTCGGCCTGGGCCATCAGGCGCTTCGCGGTGGCCAGGCGGTCCTGGGCGGTCTTCGCGGCCTCGCGGCGGGCCGTCGCGTCGCGGGCCGACAGCGCCGTCAGCTCGGCGCGGCGGGACTCGGCCTCGCGGCGCTGCGCGGCCATGCTCTCCTCCACCGCGTCCTCCGCCTCGCCGCGCCAGCGGGCCAGTGCCCGGTCCAGGGCGGTGATCATCTCGGTGGCGGCGGCGTTGAAGGTCTCGGCGATGAGCTGGCGGATGCCGGCCTGGCTGCGGCCCGACTGCTCGTACTGGTGCCGCCGCCACGTCACGCCCGCGGCCACCACCGGGCCGGCGATCAGCGCGATCGGCAGCAGGACGCCCGTCGCGGCGAGCATCGTGGTCAGGCTCGCGGCCATGGTGATGCCGGGGACGCCCTCGCGCAGCATGTCGAAGCGGTGGCCCGGGGCGTCGGGCCGGTTGGCCAGGCGGTTGCGGGTGGTGGTCGGCAGCTGCAGGGTCACGAGGTCGATGTCGATCGGGTCGAGGCCCATGGCCAGGAGGTACTCGGTCAGGGCCCGCGCGGCCACGTCCTGGATCTGGTCGGTCAGCTCGGCCCAGGCCGCCTGCAGGGAGAGCTCCACGCTCTCGGGCAGGCCAGACAGGAACTCGTCGACGCGGGCCCGGTTCGTGAGCCCGGGAACGGCGGCGTCGTAGGGGCGGCGCAGCTCGTCCAGCTTCGCGCGGACCATGGTGGCCACGTCGCGACCCAGGAACTGCTGCTCCACGGCGAAGCGGCGGCGCTCGCGGACGCGGGCGGCCAGGTCGCGGCCGGCGGCCTCGACCTCCTCCAGGCGCTCCTGCAGGGCGTCCCTGCTCTCGGTGGCGGCGACCAGGCGGTCCTGCTCGGCCACGGTGATGGCCCGCAGCACCGAGTCGGTGCCGGCCAGCACCTTGGCGCAGCGGGCGATCTCGCGGTCGCCGGCGCAGGAGCGGATGTAGTCGGCGAGCCGGCCCATGCCGCTGCGCTCCCACAGGGCGTCGGCCCGCTCGAGCTGGCCCAGGGCGCGGCGGGCGGCGGAGGCCTCGGCGAGCTTGGCGCTGACCGGGATCCACGGGGCGCTCAGGAGGCGCCGGACGCGGGCGCCGTCGGTGGACTGCCCGACGAAGTCGGCGAGGCGGCGGCGGTTCTCCTCCAGCAGGGTGTGCCAGGACGAGGAGTCCTCGACCATGGTGAGCACGAACGCGACCACCTCGACCCGCTGGGCCGCCTCGGCCAGGAACTCGAGCTCGTGGCGCAGGATCGGCTGGTCCTGGGCGCTGACGGCGAACAGCAGGGCGTCGGCCTCCTGCAGCATCGCCATCGTGGTGTGGCGGTGCCCGACCGTGAGGCTGTCCACGCCCGGGGTGTCGACGAGCCGCACGCCGTCGAGCAGGGGGTGCTCCATCGCGATCTCGACGCCGACCACGTCACGGCGCTTGTCCGGGTCGCCCAGCGCCGAGGCGTAGTCGACGATGTCCTCCGGCGTGATCGGCAGGTTGGCGATGCGCTCGCCGGAGCGGCGGCGGACCACGACCGACAGCTCGGGGCCGCGGCGCACGGCCAGGTAGGTGTGGGTGGCCACGTCGACGTCGACGGGCAGCAGCTCGGGGCGGTCCACCAGGGCGTTGAGCATGCGGCTCTTGCCCCGCTTCTGGGCGCCGGCGACCACGATCGTGGCGGTGACGTCCTTCCAGCGCGCGGCCTCGGCGGCGAGCACGCCGGCCAGGTCGTCGCGCCCGGCCCGTTTGGCCAGGGCGTGCACCTGGTTGGCGTGCTCCAGCAGCGCCTGGACGACCGTCGGCCGGTCCCGTACCGCGCTCATCGTGTCCCTTCCGGTGGCCTCGGCCATGTCCGTCACGCCCCGCGGGGGCCGGCCGCCGCCGCCCAGATCGCCTCGTACGCCCCGCACACCTCGGTCACGCCCCGCTTCTCCGGCGCGGGCAGCGGCCGGTGCAGCAGCACCCGGAACTGCGCGGCCAGCTGGGCCGCCCGCTCGGCCACCGCCACCGCATCGGCCCCCGCGGGCAGCCCGACCCGCGCGGCCGGGCCGTCGCCGGACAGCAGCGCGGTCAGGTCGTCCCGCAGCCGGCCGGCCAGCCGCGGCGAGCGCAGCAGCCCGGCGGCGTCCTCCCCGAGCGCGACGGCGGCGGCCGGCGCGGCGGCGGCCGGGCCCGCGGCGTCCAGCGCGGCCAGCTCCTCCAGCACGCCGAGGACGTCGCGGGCGCGGTGGCCGGCGGCGAGGGCG
Source organism: Dactylosporangium salmoneum (assembly GCF_039532525.1). Taxonomy (NCBI): domain Bacteria; kingdom Bacillati; phylum Actinomycetota; class Actinomycetes; order Micromonosporales; family Micromonosporaceae; genus Dactylosporangium; species Dactylosporangium salmoneum. The sequence continues at coordinate 15,874 of NZ_BAAARV010000016.1, read as the reverse complement.
CCGGTGGTCACGGCCAGGCGCCGCCAGCGTACCGAGCGGGCCCGGGCCTCCCGGGCGATCTCCTTCGGGCTCGCGTCGGGCGGCAGGCCGAGCTGGGCCGCCGGGGTGTCCTCGCGGGCCAGCGCGACCAGCTCGGCGAGCATCTCGTCGTCGAGGCCGAGCTGGCCGCGGCCGACGGCGTCGAGAGCGGCGAAGACCCGCAGGCCGCGCAGGCTCGCGGTGAGCGGGCGGCCCTCGTCGACCGCGTCGGCCAGGGAGGCCAGGGCCGCCCGGTCGCCGGCGCCCGCGGGCGCGCGGACCAGCCGACGCAGGCTGCCGATCGCGGCGAGGGCCTTGAGCTGCGCGGCCCGCTCGGTGAAGTGCGCGATGCCGGCGGCCACCGAGCCGATGCCGGCGGTGGCCGCGCTGCCGAACCCGGACGCGGCGAGCAGGGCGGCGTGCAGGCCGTCGAGGTCGAGCCCGGGGCGCCCGCGCACGGCGTCGACGGCGACCCGGATGCCGTACCGGTGGAGGTGCCCCGCCAGTCTCCCGTGCGCGGCGGACGAGCGGGCGAACTCGTCGACGTCGACCAGGAGGTCCTCGAGGTCGAGCTCGTCGAGCGCGGCCAGCGCCCGCAGGGCGGCCAGGTCGGCCCCGGTGAGCAGCCGGGCCCGGGCCGTCTCGGCCAGCAGCCCAACCACCGGCACCACGTCGAAGACCGAGGTGCGCAGCTGCTCGTAGGCCCGCCCGGCCAGCCGCCGCGCGCCCGGCCACGGGTCGTCGGCGTCGCCGCGCCGGTCGACCTGGCTCAGCACGGCCAGGGTGTTGACGCCGCTCATCCCGCAGGCCGCGGACAGGGTGCGGAAGTCGGCCAGGGCGCCCGCGTCGAAGCGCTGGACGTAGCGCAGCACGTAGATGAGCGCCTGGGCGTGGTCGGTGCCGTCGGTGCCGAAGACCATCCGGCGGGCCGCCTGCTCGTTGGCGGCGGCCACGGTGTTGACGCCCGGCGTGTCGATGACGGTCAGCCCGCGCAGCGCCGGCAGGTCCATCCTGACCCGCACCCGCTGCACGTGCTCGACGGGGACCGGCAGGGTGCGCGGCGGCCGCCCGTCCTCGCCCAGCGGGGCGGCCCGGGTGGTGCCGTCAACCAGGTCGAGCTCGATCCGGCCCTCGTCCGGGCCGTGCTCGTACCAGGTGACGACCCGCGTGCACTCGCCCGCGTCGGCCGGGGCGACGGACCGGCCCAGCAGGCCGTTGACGAGGGTCGACTTGCCGCCGCTGACCGCGCCGGCGACCGCCACCTGCAGGGGCTGGCGCAGCCGCTCGGCCACCGCCCGCACCCGCCCGCGCAGCGCCGAGTCCCGCAGGCGCATCGCGGTCGCGTCGCACAGGCGGGCGACGGCGAGGTCGGGCGTGCTCATGCGTGCTCTCCGAAGTGGGTGTCGTCCGGGAATTCCTGTGGCGGCCGGTGGAGCGCACCGCGTTCGGGCTGTGCCTGCACCTGACCGGCGAGCGCGGCGACGCGCTCGACGCCCTCCAGGAGACCCAGCTCGCGGCGTGGCGGCACCTGTCCCGCTACGCCGGCCGCGGCACGTTCGCCGCCTGGGTGCTCGCCATCGCCCGCAACGCCGCCCGGGACGTGCTGCGCCGCCGGGCCGGCGCCCGCGAGACCGGCCTCGACGCGGCCGGACCGGAGCGGGCCGACGCCGGGCCGCTCTTCGCCGACGTGGTCAGCGATGTGCTCGGCGTGCGGGCCGCGCTCGCCACGCTGCCGGTCAACCATCGCGAGGCACTCCTTCTGTGGGCGGGCGGGCTGACGTACGAGGAGGTCGCCACCGCGGTGCGGGCCCCGGTCAACACCGTCAAGGTGTGGATCTTCCGGGGCCGCCAGCGGCTGCGCCGGGAGCTGGCCGACTAGTCAGGTCACGCCCGGTAGACCAGCACCTTCGGCAGCCGCAGGACGCGGTCGCCGTCGACGTAGCCGCACTGGGTGGTCTCGGCCACCGTGTCGTGCAGCGTCGGCGTCGGGGCGGGCACCGAGCCGACCACCTCGTGCCGCTGGCCGTCGACCCGCACGCCCTCGACCACGGTCTCCCGGACGCCCGCGTCGTGCAGCGCGTCGAGGAGCCGGGCGGCGGCGCGGGGGTCGCGCTCGAGCAGCTGGTCGCGGAACCGCACGGCGGCCTGCACCAGCTCGGCGCGGGTCACCCCGAGCCTGGCCAGCAGCCGGTCGGCCTGCTGGGTCAGCGCCGCGCTGATCCCGCTGCCGGCGACGTCGCGCAGGGCCTGGGCCAGCCGGGTCTCGTCCTGGCCCTGCGGGCGGGTGCGCGGCGCGGTGCGCGGCGGGGCGCTGAACGGGGTCACGCCCGCGGCCTCCCGCGACGGCGGGCCGGCGACGCCGGTGTACCCGGCCGGGCCGTAGGCCGCCGCGAGCCGCTGCCGCCGCTGGTAGAACACGAACGCGCCGGCCGCCCCGGCGAGCACGAGGACCGCGACGAGGGCGACGGCGAGCTTTGCCCCGCTGCCGCCGGAGCTCGCGGGGTCCCCGGCGGCGGCGCACTGGCTCGCCGGCGCGCTCGCGGGTTTCGACGGCGGCGCGGCGGGTTCTGTCGCCGGCTTCGACGGCGGCGCGGCGGCTTCCGCCGCCGGCTTCGATGGTGGCGCGACGGCGGAGGCGGCGGTGCTGACGCAGGGGGACGGGTCGCCCGCGGCCGGGAGGGCGGCGACGGCGAGGGCGGCGCCGGTCAGCACCAGCGCGACCGTCGCCAGCCGGACGGACCGGATCATGCGCCCCGCTCCGCCTCGATGGCGGCGTCGGTCGCCGCCTGGTGGGCCTCCTCGGAGTACTGCCGGTCCAGGTCGCCCCGGTGGATGTCGTTGCTGACCTGCTGCTGGTACGTGTACCCCTGCATCGTCTGGGCGTTGCGCGCCGCGTTCTCGCCGCGCTGCACGGCCGCGTCGACGTCGTGCTGGTCCACCGAGCCGGGGTGCATCGCGTCGCGGTAGATGAGGCCGGCGTCGTGCATCGAGGAATTGACGCTGTCGAGCACGGCCCCGGTGTCACCCGTCGGGTACGGCCCCGCGGCCACGGTCTCGGTGCCCCCGGTCGGGAACGGCCCGGCGGTCGCCGTCCCGGCGGTGGGGAAGGGGCCATCGGCTGCGGCGGTGTCCCCGTGGCCCGAGCCGAAGGGCCCCACGGTGTACACCGAGTCCGCCACGCCGTCGTGGTTGTGGTCCTCCATGACCAGCGCGCTTCCGTGCTCGTCGGAGAAGACCGCCACGTCGGCCACGCCGTCGTGGTTGTGGTCCACGAGCATGACGTCGGCCACCCCGTCGTGGTTGGTGTCCGTGTACTGCACGTCGAAGTGCCCGTCGCCGTTCACGTCGACGACCTGCGTGTCGACGACGTGGTCGCCGTCGAGGTCCCCCCACGCGGAGAAGCTGTCCATCCCTCGGCCTCCATGGTCGGCAGTGCGCCTACGGAATGCTGACGGACCACGGCCGGGAATTGTTACACCCCAAAATGCGGCGCGGGGCGGACCGAACCCCGGCCCGCCCCGCGCTGGTGCGCGCGAGATCAGTCGCGCGGCTCGTCGTCGTCGTCCTCGTCCTCGAACTGGTGCCCGGCCGGCATGAGCTCGCCGGCCACCGCCTCGGACTCGTGGAAGTCGGCCTCGACCTGCGGCTGGCCGACCCACAGGGCGCGCATCTGCTGCTGCATGAACGAGGTGAGCCGGGCCCGGTACTCGTGGTCGAAGCGCTCCAGCGACTCGATCTGCGCCTGCAGCGCCGCCCGCTTCGAGGTCAGGCCGCCGACCACGTCCTCGTAGATCTGCTCGGCCCGCTGCTTGATGTTGTGCGCGTTCTCCTGCGCGTCGCGCACGATGTCCTCGGCCCGCGCCTGCGCGTCGCCCATCATCTCGCCCGCGCTGCGCTCGGTGTCGGCCGCGAAGGCCTCGGCGTCCCGGGCGATCTTCTCGGCCGTCATCCGGGCCCGGTTGAGCAGCTTCTCGGCCTCTTCCCGCAGCGCTCCGGCCTGCGCCTGCGCCTCGCCGACGATCTGCCCGGCGGCGGCGTGCGCCTCGGCCCGGATCTGCTCGGCCTCGCGCCGGGCGGTCTCGATGTGCTCCTCGGCGGTGCGCTGGGCCATGGTGAGGACCATGAGCGCCTTCGCCTGCTCGTTGCCGTTGCCGTCGTGCCGCGGCGCCGGAATGTCCGGCGCGCTGTGCGCGGCCGGGGCGCCCATCATGCGATCGTCGTACTGCCGCATCCCGTTCGGCGTCGTCATGCCCTGTGCCCTCCTCGAAGACGTATCCCGCAGACCGGCCGGACTCGTCCCCGCCATAAAGCCGCCCGCCCCGACCCGGAATGCCCCGCGCACGGTACCCGACGAACGCCACCAGCGGGACCTCCGTGTCACCTGTTCATCGCAAACCAAAGTGGATCTTAAGGATCCGTGACCGTGCGCAGTCCCGCTGTCACTCCGGCAGGCGGCGGCGGGACACCCGGCCGCGCCGGTTTCGCTACGATTGCGCAGGTGGCGGCCCATGTCCCGGGTGCGCCCGGGCGATACCCGCGGTGCCGTGGTTGCGCCGATCCGGCCCACCGCATAGCCTGATGGACATCGATTAGGAAGACTGTTTAACAGTAGCTCCGATTCGAGAGGCGGCCCGCATGCTTCGTCGGACGATGGTGGCTGTGCTCCTGGCCGGCGCGGCCCTGTTCGCCGCGGGCGAACCGGCCGCGGCGGTGGACGGGGGCGCCTACGCGAACGTGGTGCCGGCGCCGGTGACGGCCCGGGCGGACCGGGGCACCTTCGCCATCGACCGGCACACCGCGATCGCGGCCGACCCGGGGGCCGACGGCGTCGCCGGCTACCTCGCCGGGATCCTGCGCCGCTCGACCGGCTACCCGCTGCCCGTGGTGCGGCCCGGGGCCCGGGGGAGCGGCACGATCGCGCTGCGGCTCACCGGCGGTAGTGACGCCGAGGGGTACCGCCTCGACGTCACGCCCCGCGGCGTCACCCTGGCCGCCGACCGGCCGGCGGGGCTGTTCGCCGGGGTCCAGACGCTGCGGCAGCTGCTGCCCGCCGCGGTCGAGCGCGACCGCCGGGGACCCGGGCCGTGGACGGTGCCGGCCGGGCACGTCGCAGACCACCCGCGCTTCGCCTACCGCGGCGCGATGCTCGACGTCGCCCGGCACTTCTTCAGCGTCGCGCAGGTGGAGCGGTACATCGACCAGCTGGCCCTCTACAAGGTCAACACGTTCCACCTGCACCTCGCCGACGACCAGGGCTGGCGGATCATGATCCGCAGCTGGCCGCGGCTGGCCACCTACGGCGGGGGCACCGCGGTCGACGGGGACCCGGGCGGGTACTACACCCAGCAGCAGTACCAGCAGATCGTGGCCTACGCCGCCGCGCGCTACATCACGGTCATCCCCGAGATCGACATGCCGGGGCACGTGAACGCCGCCCTCGCCTCCTACGCCGAGCTCAACTGTGACGGGGTGGCGCCGCCGCGGTACACCGGCACCGACGTCGGCTTCAGCTCGCTCTGCGTGGGCAAGGACATCACCTACCGGTTCCTCGACGACGTCATCGGCGAGCTGGCCGCCATCACCCCCGGGCGATACCTGCACATCGGCGGCGACGAGGCCCAGGCCACCAGCCAGGCGGACTACGTCGCCTTCATGAACCGGGTGCAGGGCATCGTCGCCGCGCACGGCAAGTCGGCACTGGCCTGGCACCAGGTCGTCGCGGCCACCGTGGCGCCCTCGACGGTGGCCCAGTACTGGGACACCACGAACGACAACCCCTCCGTGGCGGCCGCCGCGGCCCGTGGCACGGGGCTGGTGCTGTCGCCGGCCAACCTGGCGTACCTCGACATGAAGTACAACTCGCAGACCCCGCTCGGGCAGGACTGGGCCGCGCTCGTCGAGGTCGCCGACGCCTACGGCTGGGATCCCGGCGCCTACCTGCTCGGGGCGCCCGCGGGCGCGATCCGCGGCGTCGAGGCCCCGCTGTGGACGGAGACGATCCGGACCTCGGACGACATCGAGTACATGGCGTTCCCGCGCCTGCCGGCCATCGCCGAGCTGGGCTGGTCGCCGGCGGCCGCCCACGACTGGGCCGCCTTCCGGCTGCGGCTGGGCGCCCAGGCGCCCCGCTGGAAGGCCCTGGGCATCGACTTCTACCCCTCGCCTCAGGTGCCCTGGGTGTCGCAGGCGGCGTAGCGCTCGGGCCGGCAGCCGGCCAGCGCGGCGGCGGGCACGCCGTCGACGACCTCGGTGGCGACGAGGTCCCCGACCACCGGGGCGAGGGTGACCCCGGAGTGCATGACGGCGGCGTAGAGGCCGGGCAGGCCCGGGACCGGCCCCACGATCGGCGCCCGGTCGGCCGGCATCGGCCGGAGCCCGACGTGCACCGCGTCGGGCCGGGCGTCCGCGGTGCCGCGAAACGCCGCCGCGACCGCCCGCGCGGCCCGGTGACCGGCCTCCTCCGGCCCGTCCGGGCACCCGACCGCGGCCAGCAGGCCGCCGCCGGCGCGCTCGCGCACCTCGAAGCCCGGCGCGGCGAAGACCGTGCGCACGAGCCCGCGCTGCGCCGGGATGCGCACCAGCACGGCGGGCGAGGCCGCCACGGGAAGGTCGCACAGCCCGGCCATCCCGGTCCCGGCCGCGGCGACGACCGCGTCCGCGCCGATCGGGCCGTCGGGCGTCTCCACCCCGGCGGCCCGGCCCCCGCGGACGAGCACCCGCTCGACCGGCACCCCGAACCGCGTCCGGGCGCCGAGCCCGCGGGCGGCGTCGATGAGCGCGCCGGTGACCGCGACCGGGTCGAGCGCCCCGTCGCCGGGATGGTGCAGCGCACCGGGTGAGGGGTCGCGCAGGTTCGGCTCCAGGGCCGCCACCCGGTCCGCGGCGAGCAGCTGCGCGCCCGGCACCGGCCCGTCCGGCGCCGGCCAGGTCAGCGACCCGGTCCACCGGATCTCGACCCCCGGCACCTCCGCCTCGAGCCGCCGCCAGTGCGGCAGCACGTCGTCGCGCAGCGCGGCCGCGCCGCCCGGGAACTTGCCGGAGGTGCCGATCCACCCGAACGAGGCGCCGGTGGCCCCGGCGGCCGGGCCGACGGCGTCGACGAGCGTCACCTCCGCGCCACGCCGGGCGGCCGCAAACGCGATCGCCGCCCCTACGATGCCCGCGCCGACCACCACGACCCGCATCGGCAGAGCCTACCGTGGGTACCTCGATCGGGCACAGATCGTGCTCAGTACATGAGCTCCCGCAGGCGGCCCAGGTCGATGGCGTCGCCGCCCGCCGGCTGCGGGTTGCGCTGTGCCTCGGCCAGGTGCGCGGCCACCAGGCGGTGCACCGCGTCGGGCTCGCCCGCCTCGATGTGGGCCAGGATCCGGCCGTGGATCTCGCCCGAGGCCTTGCGTTTGCGCAGCGGTACCGAATGCGGCTCGGTCCGGTTGGCCCAGTCCTCCTCGTGGCTGGACCAGACCGCCTCCAGCGCGCCGGCGAGCGCGATGAGCGGCCGGTTGCCGCACAGGCTCACCAGCGCCTCGTGGAAGCGCCGCGACACGGCCACCACGGCCGGGAGGTCGTCGATGCGGGCCAGGTACTCCTCGTGCAGCTCGCGCAGCCGCGGGACCACGGCCCGGCGCCGGTCCCGGCGGGTGGCGCACAGCGCGGCGCAGGCCGGCTCCACGTGCCGCAGCGCGGCCGCGACGTCGCCGATGCCGGCCTGCTGGGCGGCGAGGACGAGCCCCAGGTTGTACCCCAGGTTGGCCGGGGACGGCCGGTGCACCACGGCACCGCCCAGCCGTCCCCGGCGCACGGTCACCAGACCCTCGGCCTCCAGGATGCGCATCGCCTCGCGCAGCGTCGGCAGACTGACCGGATAGCGGCGGATCAGCTCCTCCGCCTTCGGCAGCGGGTCACCGTCGGCGAGGTCGCCGCCGATGATCCGCGCGCGGATGTGGTCGGCCACCTGCTCGGCGAGCCGATGGATGCGCACCTGGGGCTCCACGGTCGGCCAGCCTAGTAGGCGTCGGGGTCCTGCTGAACGGCGGCGGGCACCGGATGGCGGTACAGCCGCGACGCGTTCTCCCACGTCATCTTGCGCACGTCCTCGTCCGGGAGCCCGCCGATCTCCTCCTCGATGGTGCGCTGGGTGTGCGGCCAGGTCGAGTCGCAGTGCGGGTAGTCCTGCTCCAGCAGGATGTGGTCGACGCCGATCACGTGGCGCAGGGCGAACGACGAGGGGTCCTCGACCGCGCAGAAGTAGAAGTTGCGCAGCAGCACCTCGGCGGGGGTCAGGTCGATGCCCTTCCACGTGCCGTACATCTCGTGGTAGCTCAGCATGTGGTTGAGCCGGTCGACGAGCCCGGGCACCCAGCCGATCCCGCCCTCCGACAGCACGATCTTGATGTCGGGGAACCGGACCGGGATCCGCGAGTAGAGCCAGTCCACGGCCGAGAACATCGAGTACCCGAAGAACAGCACCCCGACGACGTCCGGCGGGGCGTCCGGGGCAGTCGACGGGGAGGTGCCCGACGATCCGATGTGGAGGTTCACCACGGTGCCGGTCTCGGCGCAGGCCCGCATGATGGGGTCCCAGTGCCCGGTGTGCAGCGACGGCAGGCCCAGCATGTGCGGCGCCTCGCTGAAGGTCACCGCCTTGAAGCCGCGCTCGGCGTTGCGGTAGATCTCCTTGGCGCCCAGCTCGGGGTCGAGGAAGTACGGCAGCTGGCAGGGGATCATCCGGTCGGGGTAGGCGCCGGACCACGCCTCGATGTTCCAGTCGTTCCAGGCGCGGGTGGTGGCCAGGGCCAGCTCCTGGTCCTTCGTGGACAGCTGGATGCGCTGCCCGGCGAAGCCCGGCAGGAACGACGGGAAGCACAGCGAGGCGTACACCCCGCTCAGGTCCATGTCCTTGATGCGCTCGTGGATGTCCCACGAGCCGCGGCGCATGTCGTCGAAGCGGCTGGGCTCGAAGCTGTACTCGTCGACGGGCCGGCCGACGACGGCGTTGAAGCCCACGTTGGGGAACTCGTTGCCGTCGTACACCCAGACGTGGCTGCCGTCCTTCTCGATGACGTGCGGGGCCTGCTCGGCGTACTTGGCCGGCATCCGCCCATCGAAGGCGTCCGGCGGCTCGACGATGTGGTCGTCGACGGAGATGAACGTGTACTTGCGCTCCTGCCGCGGCGGCTCGGGCAGGAACGTGACCTTGTCGCGGCTGGCGGTGGTGAATCCGCTGCTGTGCAACAGTTCGTCGATGTTCGCCATGTCGGGGGTCCTTACTCGAGTACGTCGGGTTCGTCGCGCAGCAGCCGGCGGACCGCGCCGGCCCAGAACACATCGGTGCCGCGCTCCAGCAGCGAGCGCTTCATGCCGTGGCGCAGCCCGGGCGCGATGGCGAGCGGGTCGCGGCCCAGCAGCATGACGTCGTAGGCGAGGCGGCAGGCCCGGTCGATGCTCGCCGAGCGGTACGTCGCCTCCTGGATCGTCGGCGCGGTGACGATGATCCCGTGGCTGGCCAGGATCACCACCGACTTGTCGCCGATGCGCCCGGCCAGGTCCGCGCCCAGCTCCGCGTCGTCGACCTCGCCGGTGTACTCGTGCACGAACGCCAGGTCCCCGTCGAACATCGACCCGGTCTGGTGCACGATCTCGGGCAGCACGCCGACCGCCGCGAGCACCGTCACGTAGTAGGGGTGGTTGTGCACCACGACCCGCGCGTCGGGCCGGCGGCGGTGCAGCTCGGTGTGGATGTGGAAGGCCGGCGTGACGTCCCAGCGCCCGGAAACCGGCCGCCCGTCGCGGTCGACCACGCAGAGGTCGGAGGCGGACACCTCGTCCCACCACAGCCCCCACGGGTTGATGTACATGTCCCCGTCGTCGTTGCAGACCATCGTGATGTGCCCGGCGATGTTCTCGCTGAACCCGTCACGGGCCAGGATCCGGAACGCACAGGCCAGCGCCTGCGCGTCGCTGAGCTCGACCCCGATCGGCGGCGTGACCCGCGGCGCCCAGACCGCCGTCCCGCCCTGCTTCACCGGCATCGCTCCTCCTTTACCGTCGGTTCAAATCTTCTAAAAGATTTAGCAACTTCTCCCGCGCAGGGCAAGCAATCGCTTGGTTGGTCTTTGTATCAAATTGATTTGATGCGGTTGACTCCGGCAGGGGAACCGATCGACCGGTAGCATCGGTCGCCGTGCCGGTCTCCAACCATTCGTGCGACCGCGTCCCGGCCAGCGCCCGGCGGCGGCCATGAGCGTCGTCGTCGTGATCCGTGGCGGCTGGGAGGGGCACCGGCCGGTCGAGACCACCGACCGCTATGCCGCGAAGCTGCGCGCCCTCGGCCACGAGGTCCTCACGTCCGAGTCGCTGGACACCTACCTCGACGCGGACCTCATGGCCCGGGCCGACCTGGTCGTGCAGTGCTGGACCATGGGCGCCATCACCGGCGAGCAGGTCGCCGGCCTGGGCGCCGCGGTGCGGGCCGGCACCGGCCTGGCCGGCTGGCACGGCGGCCTCGTCGACGCGTTCCGCGGCTCGCCCGACTACCAGCGCATCACCGGCGGCCAGTTCGTCCACCACCCGCCGGACTTCGTCGGGTACCGGGTCACGCCGGTCACGGACCACCCGGTGGTGGCCGGGGTGCCGGCGTTCGACGTGCATACGGAGCGGTACCAGGTCCACGTCGACCCGGCCATCGAGGTCCACGCCGTCACCGACGTCGACGGCGTCGCCGTACCGATCGTGTGGACCACCACCTTCGGCGCGGGCCGCGTCTTCGTCACCACCGTCGGCCACGAACCGAAGGACCTCGAGGTGCCCGAGCACGACGAGATCATCATGCGGGGGCTGGCGTGGGCGACCCGCTGACCGTCGGCATCATCGGCGCCGGGAAGATCAGCGCCCAGTACGCCCGCACGCTGACCGCCACCGCGGACGCGACCCTGACCCACGTCGCCGACCTGGACCCCGCCCGCGCCGGTCTTCTCGCCGCCGATTTCCCGGGTGTACGCCCCGTGCTCACCGCCGACCTGCTGTCCTCGCCGGACGTCGACCTGGTGCTGAACCTGACGATTCCGGCGGCCCACGCGAGCGTGGCCCTGACCGCGCTCGCCGCCGGCAAGCACGTCTACAACGAGAAGCCCCTGGCCGCCACCACCGCCGAGGCCCGCCGGATCCTGGACGTGGCCTCCGTGGCCGGCCGCCGGGTGGGCTGCGCCCCCGACACGGTGCTCGGCACCGGTGTCCAGACCGCGCGGGCCGCCCTGGCCGGCGGCCTGATCGGCACCCCGGTCGCCGCGACCGCCTTCATGACCACGCCGGGCCACGAGCGCTGGCACCCGGACCCGGAGTTCTACTACCAGCCGGGCGGCGGGCCGCTGCTCGACATGGGCCCGTACTACCTGACCGCCCTGGTCACCCTCCTGGGCCCGGTCCGCCGCGTCACGGCCCTGTCCTCGACCCCGCGCGCCACCCGCACCATCGGCTCCGGCCCGCGCGCCGGCACCACGTTCCCGGTCGGCATCCCGACCCATGAGACCGGCCTGCTGGAGCACGCCTCGGGCGCGCTGACCACCCTGCTGATGAGCTTCGACGTGTGGGCCGCCCAGCTGCCCCGCATCGAGGTGTACGGCAGCGACGGCACCCTCCACCTGCCGGACCCGAACCACTTCGCCGGGCCGGTCCGCCACTTCGCCGCCGCCACGGAGTCGTGGTCCGAGCTGCCGGAGCTGGCCGGCTACCGCGCTGCCGCCCGCGGGACCGGCGTGGCCGACCTGGCCCGCGCGCTGGCGGCCGGCACCGGGCACCGCGCCAACGCCGGCCTGGCCTACCACGTCCTGGACGTGATGGAGTCGCTGCAGACGGCGGCCGCGTCGGCCGCCGCGGTGACCCTGACGAGCACCTGCGAGATCCCGCCCGTGGTGCCGCTGGAGTAGTGGCCACGGCCTCCGGCTACTTCAGTGGACGGCGGCCAGGGCCTCCGGCTGCTTGAGTGGACGGCGGCCACGGCCTCCGGCTGCTTGAGTGGACGGCGGCTAGGGCCTGCGGCTGCTTCAGTGGACGGCGGCTAGGGCCTCCGGCTGCTTCAGTGGACGGCGGCCAGGGCCTCGGGCTCGACGAGATGCTCGGCCGGGAGCCGGTGCGGGCGCACGACCAGCCACAGGGTCAGGGCGGCCGCGGCCATCCCGCCGAACACCACGATCGCCATCGCGAGGGCGTCCACCCCCAGCATTCCGACCAGCGGCGCCGCCACCGCGCCCGCGCCGAACTGGACCGCGCCGAGCAGGGCGGCGGCGGTGCCGGCCGCCTCGCCGTGGCGGGACAGGGCGATGGCCGGGGCGTTGGGCATGGCCAGGCCGACCATCGCCAGCACCGTCCACAGCGGGATCAGCACGCCCGGCAGGCCGCCCGTGCGGGTCGCGGCCAGCAGCACGAACACCGCGCCGGCGGCCGTCCCGGTGACCAGCGCGCCGAGGAGGATGCGCTGCGGCGTCCAGCGGCGCAGCAGGCGCACGTTGAGCTGGGTGGCGGCGATCAGGCCGACGGCGCCGCCGGCGAAGACGAACGCGAACTGCTGCTGGGAGAGGCCGAAGCCGTCCTGGAAGACGAAGCTGGAGCCGCTCACGTAGGCGATCAGCGCGGCCATCGACAGGCCGGCGACGAGGATCAGGCCGACGTACACGCGGTCGGCGAACAGGCGGCCGTAGTCGCGGGCGGTGCCGGCCACGCCCCCGGCGCGGCGGCGGGCCGGGGACAGGGTCTCGGGCAGGGCCAGCGCGGTGGCGGCCAGGATGGCCAGGCCCGCGGCGGCGAGCACCACGAAGACGCCTCGCCACTGGGTCAGGCGCAGCACGAGGCCGCCGATGGTCGGGGCCAGGATCGGGGCCACGCCGACGACGAGCATGAGCCGGGAGAGGATCCGGGCCGCGGCCAGGCCGGTCCAGAGGTCGCGCACCACGGCCATGGCCACCACCGACGCGGCGGCCGCGCCGAGGCCCTGCAGGACGCGCAGGGTGCCGAGGACGGCGAGGTTCGGGGCGAACACGCACAGCACGGACGCCAGCACGTGCACGCCGATGCCGGCCAGCAGGGGCAGCCGGCGGCCCAGGGCGTCGGACAGCGGGCCGACGATCAGCTGGCCGACGGCGAGGCCGGCCAGGGTGCCGGTCAGCGTCAGCTGTACCGCGGCCGCCGACGCATGCAGATCGTCGGTGATGGTCGGCAGGGATGGGAGGTACATGTCGATGGTGAGCGGCCCGAGCGCGGTGAGGAAACCGAGCAGGAGCACCAGACCGAAA
>NZ_BAAARV010000016.1:0-2521 GCF_039532525.1 Dactylosporangium salmoneum | reverse complement strand
CGCGTGGGACCGGCCCATCGCACGTCGGCCTTGTGCATGTCAGCCGTTTGCATGCCGGTCCCGTGTGCGCCGGTCCCGTGTGCGCCGGTCCCGTGTGCGCCGGTCCCGTGTGCGCCGGTCCCGTGTGCGTTGGCGTCTTGTGCGCCGGCCCGGCTCATTGCGGGCCGCCCGAGCCGACCGAGCGGGCCAGGGCGATGGCGCGCAGGACGTTGAGGCGGCCGAAGCCGTAGCGGGCGTCCTGGCCGGCCTCGCCGAGCTCGTCGGCCGAGCCGATGAGCTGCTCGATGACGTACGCGGCCCGCTTGAACCCCTCGTGGCCCGTGCGGATCGACGGCACCGCACTGAGCAGCAGCGCGACCGCCCCGGCCACGTGCGGCGTGGCCATCGACGTGCCGTTGAGCGCCTTCCACGTCCCGTCGAGGTACGACGAGGTGACGGCCATGCCCGGCGCGCAGATGTCGGGCTTGATGAACATCAGCGGCAGCTTGTCGGCGGCGATGAGCGTCGAGGTGATGACGACCTCCGACAGGCCGCCGCTGAAGCCCGCCACGACGTCGCGGTAGTCGGTCGCGCCGACGCCGAGGGCGAAGACGTCGCCGCCGGTGGTCGCGCCGGTCTCCCCGCCCCGGTTGCCGATCGCCGCCACCACCGGGATGCCGGCCCGCATGCAGGTCAGGAACGACTCGGTGAACACGTTCGGGGCCAGCGAGACGAAGCCGTCCTCGTCGTCGAGCAGCGGTGCGCTCAGCGACATGCTGATCACGTCCACCCGCTGCTCGATCGCCCAGGTGAGGCCGGCCTGGATCTGCGCCAGGGTGCCGCGGCCGTTGGGCAGCACCCGGGCCACGGCCAGCTCCGCCTCCGGGGCCACCCCGATCCACTGGCCGCTGCGGTCGCCGCCGGCGATCGTGCCGCACACGTGGGTGCCGTGGCCCTGGGTGTCCCGCGGGGTCGAGTCCACCGGGTGGCCCTGGTCGTCGAACTCGGCCCAGTGCTTCACCTTGCCGGCCAGGTCCGGGTGGTCGGCCTGCACGCCGCTGTCGAGCACGCCGACGGTCACGCCGGCGCCGCGGGCCCCGTAGGCGCCCCAGGCAGCCAGCGCGCCGACCGCGGTCACGCCCCACGACGAGGCGGAGTTCTCCAGTACCGCGGTCGGCAGCTCCCGCGCCGCGGCGACCGGCGGCAGCGCCAGCTCCACGTTCGGGTACACGGCGGCCAGCCCCGGCAGCCCACTCAGCTTGGCCAGCTCGTCCCGGTCGAGCTCCACGTAGGCCGAGCGCGAGGGCCAGAACGGTCGCACCGCACCGCCGCCCCCGCGGACCGCGTCGGTGGCCAGCAGCGGCTCCAGCGCCGCCGCGTTGGCGGAGCGGACCGCCGCGAGGCCGGGCTGGGCCGGGCCGCCGCCGGCCAGGTCGGGCACGGCCGGGCGGGCGTTGGGCACCCCACCCGCGGTGGTGCCGGCCAGCACGGCCGCGGACCGCACGGCCCGCACCGGCTCGGGCAGCACCTCGCGGGCCGAGGTGGCCTGGGCCCGGTGGCCGAGATCCGCCGCCGGACCGGCCGGGTCGGCGTGCATCTGCACGACGACGCCGACGGTGCGCCCGCCGTCCTCGTCGAGGACCTTCTCGATCTGCCGCCGCACGTTCATCGCCGCCTCCTCAGCCGCCGCAGGGGTACTCGCAGAAGCCGGTGCCGTCGGCGAGGGTCACGTAGCAGCCGCACCCCTCCGGCCCGCAGATGATCTCGACGTAGGTGACGTCGGAGTCGGCCTCGGCCGCCGCGTGACCCGGCGCGGGCACGAACCGCGGCGCCGCGTCCCGCGGGGCCTCGCCGGTGGTGACGGTGAAGATCCGCTCCATCTCGGCGAGCCGGTCGGCGATCTCGGCGGACAGCTCCGCCATGCGCGCCGCGTCGGCCTCGGCCAGCGGGTAGCGGTACGGGGCCACGTGCTTGACGGCGGAGGCGGGACCGACGACGTGCTTGACCGCGTCGGTCGATTCGTTGATACCGGACATTTCAGGTTCCCCCCTCGGTTGCGATGACACCAGCGTCGGGGCGGCGCCGACCTGGTTGACAGAACTGGACGGAACTGTCCGGAACCATCCAGCCTCACCTTCGGTAATCGCGTTGACACCGCGGTCCGGGCGTCGGGACAGTGGACGTGCACGCCGTCCACCCGAGGGAGTGCCGGTGGGAGCCCTGCCCAGACCCGAAGTCGACCCAGGCCCGTTACGCGTGCTCTTCGACCGTCTGCACGATCTGCACCACCAGGCCGGCTGGCCGAGTCTGCGCACCATGGCCCGCGAGGTCGGGTGCAGCCACGCCACCGTGGCCGCCGTGTTCTCCGCACCGCGGGCGCCCCGCTGGGGGCTGCTCGAGCTGGTGGTGGAGACCCTCCGCGGCGACGTCGAGGCCTTCCACGCGCTGTGGCTGGAGGCGACGTCCGGCCCGCCCGGCCCGCCTGCCCCGCCCGGCCCGCCTGCCCCGCCTGCCCCGCCCGGCCCGCCTGCCCCGCCTGCGC
>NZ_BAAARV010000015.1:4058-163054 GCF_039532525.1 Dactylosporangium salmoneum | reverse complement strand
TCGTCGCCCTCGGCGCCGCCGACCCGGCCCGGGCCGTGCGCCGCCTGGCCGGCCCGGGCAGCGCCGCCGACCCGCCGGCCACCGTGGAGCTCCTCCTGGGCGCCGGGCTCGTCCACCAGTCCCTCGCCTACCTCGCCGGCGACACCGAGCGCCTGGCCGCCACCGCCGTCGCCGACGCCCGGCTGCTGGACCGGCTCGACCGGGAGCGGCTGGCCGCCCGCCCGGTCCTGCGCGTCATCGTGCTCGCCGGCAAGGCCACCGGCCACCTCTGCACGGGCCGGCTCGAGGAGGCGGCCGAGGCGTTCGCCGACGGCGTGCTGGCCGCGGCCGGGCAGCGCGGGTGCGAACCCCTGCTGTTGTACTGCGTGCAGCACCTCGCCTTCACCGAGGCCCACCGGGGCCGGCTGCGCACCGCCCACGACGCCGCCCAGCGGGCCCTGGCCGTGGCCGGCCGCATCGCGACCATCGAGGACAGGCCGGCCCACCACGTCGCCGACGCGGCCCTGGCCTGGACGGCCGCCGAGTGGTACGACCTGGACACCGCCTGGCGGCACCTGCTCGCCGCCGAGGCCGGCCTGACCGCCGTCGCCGGCCGCCCGCAGCGCGACGTCTACGCCGGCACCCTGGCCCTGGTCCGCGCCCGCCTGCTGCGCGCCCGCGGCGAGCTGCCGGCCGCGCTGACGGTCCTTCGCCGCCCGCCCGGCGGCGTCTGGCTGCGCCACGACCTGGCCGCGGCCGAGGTGCGCGTCCTCATCGCGATGGGCCGCGACCAGGAGGCCGAGGCGGCCCTGTCCACGCTGGACCCGCGGCACCCGGACGCCACCCTGCTGCGCGGCCTGGCCGACCTGGCCGACGGCGCCCCGGCGAGCGCCGTCGAGTGCGCCGACCGCGTCCTGGGCGAACCCGACCTGCCGCCCGCCGCCCTGGTCGACGCCTGGCTCCTGCTCGCCGCGGGCGTGGCCCGCCAGGGCGACCGCGACCGCGCGGTGGAGGCCCTGCGCACCGCGTCGGCGTACATCGCCGAGCAGGGCGGCGTCCGCCCCATCCACGAGTCGGACGTGATCCTGCGCCGCCTCGTGCGCGAACAGAACCTCCCGCTGCGCGCCCCCTTCTCCGCAGGCGCGAGCTGGAACGGGATGGAACGCCTCAGCGACGAAGGGTCGTAGCGGGCGCTACTGCAGGCCGCCGCGCACGGCGGTGATGCGCTGCGTGTTGAAGCCGAGCCAGTGCATGCGCCCCACGTACCGGGCGTGCTCGATCTTCAGGCAGCGGTCCACCACCACCGACAGGCCGGCCTCCTCCGCGATGCGGTTGCCCTCGTCGTTGATGACGCCGAACTGGCACCACAGCGCGGTGGCGCCGATCGCCACCGCCTCGCGGGCGATGCCCGGCAGGGCGTCCGGTGCGCGGAAGACGTCGACCACGTCGACGGGGACCGGCACGTCGGTCAGGCTCGGGTAGCTGGTCTCGCCCAGGATCGTGGACTCGCGCGGGTTGACGGGGATCACGCGGTACCCGTGCCGCTTGAGGTAGTAGCCGACGAAGTTGCTCGCGCGCAGCTCGTTGTTGGACAGCCCGACGATCGCGATCGTGCGGGCGCCGTGCAGCACCCGCTGGATCGTCGAAGGGTCCTGGTACGCCGTCATACCGCCCTACTTTCAGTAGCAGGAACCAGGACCAGTGCGCAGCAAGCCCGCCTCCGCTTCGCTCCGGCGGTCATGCTGCCACCTTCGCGAATCCCTGCTCGAGATCCCAGATCAGGTCGGCGACCGACTCGGTGCCGACCGAAAGCCGCACCGTGCCCGGGGCCACGCCGGCCGCCCGCAGCTCGTCGTCGCTGAGCTGGCGGTGGGTGGTGCTGGCCGGGTGGATGATGAGGCTCTTGGCGTCGCCGATGTTGGCCAGGTGCGACCACAGCGTCACGCCGCGGATCAGGTCCTGGCCGCCGTCCCGGCCGCCCGCGCACTCGAAGGAGAAGACCGCCCCGGCGCCGCGTGGCAGGTACTTCTCCACCAGCGGGCGATAGCGGCTCGAGGGCAGGCCCGGGTGGGAGACGTTGGCCGCCAGCGGGTGCCCGGAGAGGAACTCGGCGACCGCGAGCGCGTTGGTCACGTGGCGCTCCATGCGCAGCGACAGCGTCTCCAGTCCCTGCAGGAACAGGAAGGCGTTGAACGGCGACATCGCCCCGCCGAGGTCGCGCAGCGTCTCCGCGCGCAGCTTCATGAGGTACCCGTAGCTGCCGAACGTCTCGTGGAACTGCAGCCCGTGGTAGGCCGGGGACGGGTCGGCGATGACCGGGAAGCGGCCGTTGGACCAGTTGAAGGTGCCGGCCTCGACGACGACGCCGCCGATGCTGGTGCCGTGGCCGCCGATGAACTTCGTCGCCGAGTGGATGACGATGTCCGCGCCCCACTCGATCGGGCGGCACAGGTACGGCGTGGCGAACGTGTTGTCGACGATGAGCGGCAGGTCGTGCTCGTGCGCGATCGCCGCGACCGTCTCGATGTCCAGCACGTTGCCGGACGGGTTGCCGATGGTCTCGGCGAAGAAGGCCTTCGTGGCCGGGCGCACCGCTGAGCGCCACGCGTCCGGGTCGTCGGGGTCGACCCAGGTCAGCTCGACGTTCATCTTGCGCAGCAGGTGCTTGAGCTGGTTCACGGTGCCGCCGTACAGCGCCGTGGAGGAGACCACATGGTCGCCCGGCTGCAGCAGGGTGAACAGCGCGGCCGCCTGGGCGGCGATCCCGCTGGCGAAGGCCACCCCGCCCATGCCGCCCTCGAGGTTGGCCATGCGCTCCTCGAAGACCGCGACGGTCGGGTTCATGATGCGGCTGTACGTGTTGCCGTACTCCTGCAGGTTGAAGTACGCCGCGGCGGACTCCGGGTCCTCGAACACGTAGCTGGTGGTCTGGAAGATCGGCACGGCGCGGGCGCCCGTGTTCGGGTCGGGGCGCTGCCCGGCGTGCAGCTGCCGCGTCTCGAAGCCGAACTCCCGGGCCTCCTCGATATGGTTCATGTGCTCACTTTCTCAGGCGGACAGGAATCGGCGGATGATCGGCGTCTGCCGGGCCTCCTCCAGCAGGAAGCAGTCGTGGCCGTAGGGCGCGTCGATGACGTGGAACTCGACCGGCTTGCCGAGCCCCAGCAGGGCCTCCTCGACGTCCCTGGAGGCCGACGGCGGGTACAGCCAGTCGGAGCTGAACGCGATGAGCAGCGTCCGGGCCGTCACGCCCTCGAGCGCCTTCGCCAGCGAGCCGTCGCCGTGCTGGCGTGCCAGGTCGAAGTACGTCAGGGCGCGCGAGGTGTAGAGGTAGGTGTTGGCGTCGAACCGCTTGACGAACGTGCCGGCCTGGTGGCGCAGGTAGCTCTCGACCTGGAACTCGGCGTCGGTGATCGTGTACCGAACGTCGTCGGACGACTGCAGCCCGCGCCCGAACCGGTCGGTCATCGCGTCGGAGGACAGGTATGTGACGTGGCCGACCATGCGGGCCACGCCCATGCCGGCCGAGGGCGCCCGTCCGGTGCCGTGGTAGTGCCCGCCCTGCCAGTCGGGGTCGCGCATGATGGCGTCCCGGGCGATGGCGTTCCAGGCCAGGCCCTGTGCGTGCAGGGCGTGGGTGCTGGCGATGGCGACCACGGCGCCGACCCGGTCCGGGTACTGCACCGCCCACTGCAGCGCCTGCATGCCGCCCAGCGAGCCGCCGGCCACCGCGGCCAGGCGCTCGATGCCGAGCGTGGCCAGGAACGCGCGCTCGGTGCGCACCATGTCCGCGACCGTGACGACCGGGAAGTCCGACCCATAGGGCCGGCCCGTCTCCGGGTTCACGGAGGAGGGCCCGGTCGTACCGCGGCAGCCGCCCAGCAGGTTGGTGGACACGACGAAGAAGCGGTCGGTGTCGAACGCCTTGCCCGGCCCGATCATCCCGTCCCACCAACCGAGACCCTGGGTGCCGGCGCCGTCACGGTCCTCGGCGCCGAAGCCGTCGCGGGTGCTGTCGGTCGACGTCGCCGACCGGCCCGCCGCGTGGGCGTCGCCGCTGAGCGCATGACACACCAGGATGACGTTGTCCCGTTCGGGGGAGAGCGTGCCGTACGTCTCATAGGCCACGCGAACCTGGGTGAGTCGCCGCCCGCAGTCGAGGTCGATCGGGTCCGGCAGGTCGGCGTACCGCGTCTCGACCGGGCCCACCGAGCCGGCCGCGCGGGTGGGGGCGGGTCCCATGGCGCTGATCATAGTCCGATCATTGCAGCCGGTGTACTGTCAACTATCCCGACCGGGCAAATATGTGAATTGGACGAAAGGGAGCAACATGACGACCGTTGAGAACGGGGTCAACGTCCAGGCGCTGCTCGACGCGCGCGCGGCGCTCAAGGATGCGCCCGAGGCCGCGCAGTTCACGTGGCGGGCCACCTCCAAGTGGGAGAAGGGGGTGCACAGCACGATCCGCGTCCAG
This sequence comes from Dactylosporangium salmoneum, assembly GCF_039532525.1. Classification (NCBI taxonomy): domain Bacteria; kingdom Bacillati; phylum Actinomycetota; class Actinomycetes; order Micromonosporales; family Micromonosporaceae; genus Dactylosporangium; species Dactylosporangium salmoneum. The sequence continues at coordinate 158,601 of NZ_BAAARV010000015.1, read as the reverse complement.
CAGTTCCACGGCCTCGGCGCGGAGCAGACGCACAAGAGCGAGTCGGTCTTCGACGCCGACCACCCCGCCGTGTTCGCCGCCGAGGACAACGGCATCACCCCTATCGAGTTCCTCCTGGTCGGCCTGGCCAGCTGCCTCACCGCCGGCGTGGCCTCGGTCGCGCAGAACCGCGGCATCCAGCTGCGCTCGGTCGAGTCCACGGTCGAGGGTAACCACGACATCCGCGGGATCCTGGGCGACAGTGACGTGCGCAACGGCTACAACGACATCAAGGTGACCTTCCACATCGACGCGGACGCCACCAAGCAGGAGATCGAGGCCCTGGTCGCCCAGTCGCAGAAGCGCTCCGCCGTGTTCGACGCGCTGACCAACCCGACCGACGTCACCGTCACTGTCGCCTAGTTCACGAACGTCCGGTTCACGAACGTCCTGGAGGGCCGAACCATCGAGCGCGTAACCACGGTTGTCATCGGCGCCGGGCACGCGGGCCTGGCCGCGAGCCGGTTCCTGACCGACCGCTCGATCGACCACGTCGTGCTCGAGCGCGGCGAGGTGGCCAACTCGTGGCGGCGCGAGCGCTGGGACTCGCTGCGCCTGCTGACGCCGAACTGGCAGAGCCGCCTGCCCGGCCTCGCCTACGACGGCCCGGACCCCGACGGATACATGGCGATGGGCGAGGTGATCGACTTCATCGAGCGCTTCGCCCGCGTCACCGCCGCGCCGGTGCGCACCGGCACCGAGGTGACATCGGTCCGCCGTACCGATGACGGCTATCGCGTGACGACGGGCTCCGGCGAGATCGAGTGCCGGACCGTGGTCATCGCCAGCGGCGCCTGCAACCGCCCGACCGTGCCCGGGTTCGCCCCCGCGGTCCCGGCGTCGGTGGAGCAGTTCACGCCGTTCGACTACCGCGGCCCCGAGAAGCTCCCCGAGGGCGGCGTGCTCGTCGTCGGCGCCTCGGCCACCGGCGTGCAGCTCGCCGCCGAGCTGCAGCGCTCGGGCCGGCCGGTGACCCTCGCGGTGGGGGAGCACACGCGGCTGCCCCGCCTGTACCGCGGCAAGGACATCCTGTGGTGGATGGACGCCTCCGGGGTGTGGGACCAACGCTACGACGAGATCGACGACCTGACCCGGGCCCGGCGGCTGCCCTCGCCGCAGCTGGCCGGCACCCCGGAACGGTCGACGCTCGACCTCAACGCCCTCACCGCGCTCGGCGTGACCCTCGTCGGGCGCTGGGCGGCGGTGCGCGACGGCCGGGCCCTGTTCTCCGGCGGCCTGCGCAACGTGTTCGCCCTCGCCGACCTCAAGCTGGAGCGCCTGCTCGACACGTTCGACGCGTGGGCGGGCGACGGCACCGGCGAGCGGTTCGAGCCGACCCGGGCGCCGGACAAGCCGCGGCTGCAGCTGGACCTCACCTCCGGCGAGATCCGCAGCGTGGTGTGGGCGACCGGGTTCCGCCCGGAGTACCACTGGCTCGACGTCCCGGTCGTGGACGACAAGGGCCACCTGCAGCACGAGGGCGGCGTCGCCGCCAGCCCGGGGCTCTACGCGCTGGGGCTACCGGTGCTGCGCCGGCGGCGCTCGACCTTCATCCACGGCATCGAGGACGACGCCCGAGCGGTGGTCGAGCACCTCGCCGGCCATCTCGCCTAATCCTGGCGGTGCCATCGGGTGTTCCTCCGGCTCCACGCCGGTGGGCGGTCAGGTCGTGCGGCCCGCGCGGCGGCGGGTGAGCAGCACGATCGCCACGCCCGCGGCGGTCAGCAGGGCGCCCGCCGCGACGAGGGCGAGCACGGGCGCGCCGGTGACCGGCAGCCCGGAGCCCGGCGAACTCGTGGTGCCCGGCCCGGTCACGCTGACGACGACCGGGGCGGTGTCGTTCGCCGGGTTGGAGTCCGGCCGGACGGTGCCGAGGGCCGCCCGGACGCTCCCGGTGGTGCGTCCGGCCCGGCCGGTGACCTTCAGGTCGAAGCTGTACGTGTAGGACTGCCCCGGGGGAAAGGACTTGTCGGCCACGAAGCAGCCGTACGGGGCGATGCTGGAAGCCGGCTGCGCGGGGTCGACCGCGCTGCAGCTGGAGTCCATGCGGGTGACCTCGGTGCCGGGCGGCGGGTTGAAGTACAGCGTCCACCAGCCCTCGGCGCCGTGCTGGATGATCTCGAGCGTTCCGTTGCCCACGTTGCGCAGGCCCACGTGCACCGTGACCGTCTGCCCGGTGCGGGCCTCGACGCTCGCGCCGGACGCCGCCAGGTCGCCGGCCGGTGCCGGAGCCGCTGCCGTGCTGCGTGACGGGCTGGGTGACGGGCTCGATACGACCGAGGCACTCGGCGTGGGTGTCGCGGCGGCGGCCGTCATCGGCAGTACCAGCGCTGTCAGTGCCATCGCCAGCATCGATCGGATGTTCACCGTGACCTCCCTGTCCGGCCGCGACCGGGAGCCCGGGGGAGCCGGATCCGGTGCGCGTCGAAGGATACATGCTCGTCGCTTCGAGCCCTCGCGCGCCACGGCCGGATGTTAGTCCGGGATCGGCAGCGGGCCGCCGTGGCCGGGCAGGCCGCGGTCGGCCGGAATCGTGTCCTCGGCGGGCGAGGCGGCGATCCCGTGGCCGCGGGTCTGCCCGGCCAGGCGCCGGTAGTAGGCCGCGACCGCGTCCAGGGGAGCGCGGGCGGCCCGCAGCAGCGTGGCGCCGGCCTGCTCGACGACGTCGGCCTCGTGCGCCTCGAACGCCCGCACGCCCTCCAGCACGGCGTCCTTGACCTCGCGCAGCAGCTGCACGTCGGCGTGGGCGTAGGTGCGGCACAGCGCGGTGACCCGCCGGTGGTCCTCGCCGGACGCCAGCAGCTGCTGCACCGCCGGCACCGAGCGGCGGACCAGGGCGGCGTCCGGGTCGGCGGCCAGCGCGTCGAGGCCGGCGTCGAACGCGCGGATGTCCTGGTGCGGGTCGCAGAAGCCGGCGGTCTGCCGCCACAGGTCGCGCAGGTCGTCCTGCAGCAGGCCGTCGAGGTAGCTGACCAGGAACCGGCGGTGGGCCTCGATGACGTACTGGGCCTTGAACGGGGTCAGCTCGGCCGGGTCCTCGCCGGCGGTGGCCACGGCCGCGGTGAACCCGTAGTCGGCGGCCAGCGCGTTCTCCATGCCGACGACGAGGTAGACGAACCGCACCCAGACCCGGAACAGCTCCTCGAGGCTCACGGAGCGCAGCCCCTCGTCGGTGAGCACCACGCCCCACTTGGCGCCGAAGCGCAGCCGGCGGAGGTGGCCGATGTGGTACATCGCGAGCTGCGCGTCGATCTCGGCGTGCGCGTGGTGCAGCACCTTGCGGTAGGCGGCCGTGGCGTCGAGGCCGGCGTGGTTGCGGATGATGTGCGGGCCGCCGACGTGCAGGTGCACGAACTCGCCGACGTCGAAGACCGCGCCGCCGATCGCCATCCAGTGGCCCGCCTCCGGGGTGTTGCGGCGGGCCAGGTCGGACACGTCGAAGCGGGGCCCCTGCTGGGCGTGGCCGAGGTACGTCGTGAAGACGTCCTCCCCGAGCCGCCCCTCGGCGACCAGGCGGCGCAGGAACTCGCGGCCGTCACCGGGCGCGATCTCGGTCAGCGCCCGCACCACGGCGGCGGCGTAGCGGGCGCTGCCGCACACGTAGACGTGCGCGCCCCCGCCGCCCTCCTCGGCCGGGCGCAGCAGCTCCCGCAGCTGCTCTGCGTCGGCCCGGATCGCGTCGTCGACCCGGTGCCGCCGCCCGTCGGCGACGGCGTGCCGGCGGCCGTCGAACGCGACGCCGGCGTCGGCCCGGGAGAACGCGACCCGCAGCGTCAGCCGGCCCGCGGCGGCGGCCGCGTCGAGGCCGTCGTGCTCGACGAACTCCGCCGGGGTGCGCACGGCCCAGTAGAGCCGGTTGGCGCCGGGCCCGGTCCGGGCGGCGACGAACCCGAGGAACGGGGCGATCCCGGAGCCGGCCGCGAACATGACGACGGGCCGCGCCGGGTCGGCCGGCAGCCGGAACCGGGGCGTGGGGACGATGCGCAGCGACAGCCGGGCCCGGCCCTCCGTGCTCACCCGGCGCAGGAAGTGCGAGGCGGTGCCGCGCCGGGCCCGCGGGTACGACCACGGGGTGCGGGCGGAGGCGTAGTCGAGCCCGGCGACGACGAGCTGCAGTGCCGTGGCCGGCTCACCCGGCGGCGGGGCGGAGGCGATGGAGTACAGCCGCAACGGCTCGGGCGGCACGACCGCGCAGAACGCGTCGGGCTCGTCCGGGTCGGCCTTCCACAGCCGGGTGACGTCGTAGCCGCCGGCGTGCAGCAGGTTCAGCACGTCCCACAGCTCCCACTGGTCCTCCATGCGGGCGTCCACGATCCGCCCCCACGAGCCGACGGCGCTGAGGCGCACGAGCCGCTTGGCCACGTCCCGGCCGACCGGGCGGATCCGGGCGAAGCGCAGCAGCGTGCGCAGCGGCAGCACGTCGACCTCGCCGTCGTAGCCGGCCCGGCAGGACACCGCCGCCCGCCAGGCCGGGGTGAGCCGGACCAGCTCGTCTCCGCCGGCCTGCAGCGCGGCGACCGTGCGGCGCACGAGGTCGTCGTCGTTCTCGGCCAGCACGCCGACCCGGTCGCCGGGCAGGTGGTGCACGCCCTGGCCGGTCACGTCCAGCTCCAGGTAGCAGGTCCAGGCGCCGGACTCGCCGGTGACGACGCGGCCGCGCCGGGCGGTGCCGAACACCACGGGCGGCCCGACCGGCGGGCGGCGCTCGTCGCGCACGATGGCCAGCTCGCCGTCCACCTTGTCCCACGTGCGGTCCTTGAACAGCCCCGTGAACCGGGCGCCGGTCGTCACCTGGCGGCCGACCTTGAACGCCACCTCGAGGAAGCCGTAGGCCTTGATGCGGTGCAGGCCCATCCAGCCCCGGTCGCCGACGTAGGCGTCGAGGACGGCGTTGTAGACGCCGCGCAGCGTCTGGTTGCGGGTCTGCTCGACGTACTGCCGCACGGACACCTCGCGCAGCGCCGCGATCAGCTCCTGCCAGTGCCGCGGGAAGAAGCCGGCGAGGTAGACGCTCTGCTGCCCGACCAGCGAACCGTAGTCACGCCGCTCCAGGAACGCGTCGACGGCGTGGATGTGCGGCTGCGCGGTGCCGCTGGGGCTCGGCGCGCCGTCGAAGATGGGCACGCCCGCGGTGCCGACCGTCTTGGCCCACAGCACCTGGTCGAGCGGGTGGCGGCCGCGCGGGTTGGGGTCGATCTGCGGGTAGATGGCCTCGGTGACGTGCCGCAGACCGTCGAGGATGACCAGCAGCGCGCGCTCCAGCCGCTGCGGGTCGTCGGCGACCACGGCCTCCTGCGCGTCCAGCATGGCACCGAGCACGGGGGTCAGGCCCATCGCGAACTCGGTGGTGACCAGGTAGAAGACCCGCTCGGCGGCGTTGTCCCAGGTCGGCACGAGCAGGTCCATGTTGTCCAGCACCCGCGGGCCCGAGGGGTCCTTCAACCGCCAGTTGTAGAAGAACAGGTCGATGTACGACACCGCCGGGACCTGCTTGCCCAGCCGCCGCGACACCGTGGTCCACGGCCGCAGCAACGACTCCGGAAGGGCCTTGGGCGGATCGACGGCCATGTACTGGTAGGCGTGCGCAAAGACCCCGAGCAGCGTCGAGGCCCGCAGCAGGTACCGGTCCGGCAGCGCCTCGGGCCGGGCGTCGAGCACCGGCAGCGCGTCGAACGCCCGGCGCAGGGCGAGGCGCCGGAACAGCTCCGGCAGCCGGTCGGTCATGTCGTCCCAGGCCCGGTGCGACTCCGGGAAGGCCAGCAGCGGCGGCTCGGCCGGCAGGAACCCGTGCGCGAGCGACAGGAACCCGTCCAGCTCGTGCCCCACCTGCCGGTTGTGCGCCTCGGCCTTGTCGACGACCTGCCTGGCCGGGATCGTCGGCGGCCCGACGAGGCGCAGCGAGGTCCGCTCGCCCGGGTCGATGAAGGCCGTCGCCTCGGGGTCGATGAAGGCCCAGTGGATGTCGTACCGCCCGACGCGCAGCCGGTCGCCGGGGCGCAGCGCGTGGCGGGTCACCCTCGCGTCGTTGACGAACGTGCCGTTGGTGCTGCCCAGGTCGGTCACGTGCAGCGCGTCCCCGACCGCGTCGAGCCGGGCGTGGCGCCGCGAGACGTCCCGGTCGTCGAGCACCACGGCGGCGACGCCGCCGTCGCGCCCGAGCGTGGCCGGCAGCGCGCACACCCGCTCGCTGCGTTCCCGGGTGTGCCGGTCGACGAGGATCAGCCGGAGGTCAGGAATGGTAGATCACCGCACGGCACAGGTCGGCCCGCGACAGCGTGCCGACGAGGGTCCCGTCGTCCACCACGGGCAGCCGCCGGATCCCGCGGTCGATCATGACCACGGCCGCCCGGGCCAGCTCGTCGCTGGAGCGGACGGTCGCGGTGTCGCGCACGACGAGGGGGTCGATGACCCGCTCGGCCAGCGCCCGGCCCTTCTCCAGGAACAGCCGGAACGCGTCGGCGAGACTGCCGCCGTCGCCCGTGACCTCGTCGAAGCTCGGCAGCATGGCCCGGACCAGCTCCTCCTCGCCCAGCGAGCCGACGAACCGCCCGTCGTGGTCGAGGACCATGAGCTGGCCGACCTCCGACACGCTGACCAGCTCGGCCGCCCGCCGGATGGTGGCCCCGAGCCGGACATAGGCCGGAAAAGCCGTCATGACATCGCTGACCAGCACGCCACCTCCCGCGTGTTCGGTCCCCAGTGAGTGAATGTAGCCCGGCCCGTCACCCTTTGATGATCAGACGATCGGCTCTAAGGTCTGTGTCGAAGTCCGGTTGTAATGCCGGGCTTGGTCGACAGTCCGGGGTGTGCGTCTCGTCGTTCCGGTGTGGTCCTGGCCACTGGTGTGGTGGTGGGGCTCATCCGGGGTTGTCGAGGGCTCGTTCCGGTGGTTCGCCGAGCGCCCTGGCACCGGCTGGTGCTGGGCTGCGGCCGCCGCGGCCGTCCACCGGAGTGGGGGCCGGGGTGGTGGGTTCCGGTTGACTCGGTCAGGGCTCCTTGCAGCCCTTCGTTGATGGCCTCGACCCCATACCGGTCGAGGGTCGCCCGCGCCGCATCCCAGTCGACCCGCGCCGTACCGGGCTGGGCCGGGTCGGTGAGCACGGTGTGCGCACCGACCAGCGCGGCAACCAGGTCGCGGTCGCCGGCCAGCCCGCAGCCGGGGCAGTGGTGGCGGCGATCGGCGAGGCGTTTCGGGACCCGGTGGCCGCAGAGGCAGTGCTGGGTCCAGGCGGTGCGCCTGGTCCCAGCCCGCACCAGCCCCGGCCCGCAGCCGGCCTGGGCGGTGACGGCGGTGGTTTCGCGGCGCAGGGCCGTGAGGAGCATGCCCGGGGTGAAGGCGTGAATCCCCCGGCCCCACCGCCGCGCCCACGCGCGGATGTCGGCCTCCTCGACCACCAGCCCGGCGCCGTGGACCGCGACCAGGGCCGCGGCGGTGATCCGGGCGCGGGTGTGCCCGGCCCGGGTACGGGCAGCACCGTCGGCGGCGGCCTGGCCTCGTAGCCGCTGGTAGGTGTTGGTCAGGGTGTCGCGCCGGTAGGCGCGGACTGGTATCCCGGCGGTGTTGGCGATCCGCGGCCCGCCGGGCACGGTGGCCTGCACCGGTGGCAGCCCGGCGGCGTGGCGGCGGTCGGCGCGGCGCTGCTGGCGTGGCGAGAGCCGGTACTGGCCGGGGTTGGCGGCGCGGCGGGACCGGTCCAGGGCCCGCTGCCGGCGTCGCTGCCGCAACCGCTGCGCGGCCAGGACGGCGTCGTGCTCGCCAGTACGGGCGATGCGGCTGGCCGCCAGGTCGCCGTCCGGGCCGGTGGGGACGGACACGACGGTCAGGTTGGACACGTTCACATCGACGCCGCCCCGCCGCAGCAGCTGCCCAGCCGCCTGGCGGCGCTGGGTGACGGCGGGGGAGGTGTAGCCGGGGCCGAGGATCATCAGGTGCGCCTCGTACCGCCACCCACCCGCCGCGCCCGGGTCGCGGTGCCGGACCAGGTCGATCTTGTGCCAGCGGTCCGGGTCGACGAGATAGTGCTCCAGGACCGGCCTTCGGCCCGGGCCTTGCGGCAGCCGCACCGGCACGACCAGGTCACCTCCGCCGAGGCCGGTACACACGACGGCGAGCGGACCGTCGTGATCCCACCACGACCGCACCGGCTTCCCACTGGCGGCGGTGGCGGTCACGACCGGCATCCGCCGCGGCTGCCACAACCGGCCAGCAGGCCCGAACACGGCACGATGCCCGGCCAGGCTCCCCACCAGCCGGAACGTCTCCCACTTCCGGGCACGGGTATGGGAACGGGCCCGGCCCGGGATCGTCGCGAACTGCCACCAGCCCCCAGGGCGGGGACGGCCATGCCGGCGGCCAGAGGCGTCGGGAAACAGATGCCGCTCGGTGGCCTCCCACACCCCGTCGGCCAGATGCATGGCCAGGGCCTTGGTCAGGTACCGCCGCACATGCGGCGCACCGTCCACATGCCGGTAGGCGGCGTGTTCCAGGCCGCTACGCGACAACCCGAGGCGGCCCCGGACCGCGTCCGGTCCGGCCGCTGCCCGCTCACGGCAGGCGGCCCAGTAGGCGTCGACCCGGGCCCGGGCGTCGCGCTGGACGGCCCGCCGGACGGTGAACGCGGCCGCGAACACCCGCTCCAGCATCTGCCGTACCCGCGGCTCACGCACGTCCAGCGGCAGGCGTAGCACCGACACCGGACCCTCACACCGCCACGGCACCACCCGGTTCGGCCCCCGACGCCGCGGTCCTGCCCCCGCCACACATCGACACTACCCAACGCCACCACCCAGCCGGAACCGCGACACACCCTGCGGACAGAAGCGTCGATGACACAGACTTTGATACGCACCCTAGTCGGCCCGATGCCGGTGGATGGGCCGGCTCAGGCTGTCGGCCGTGCGCGGCCGGAGGTACGCCGCGGTTTGCCGGTCCGGGCCACGGGTAGAGCGCGGCCATCATGGACGAGATCACGGTGGACGTCGCCGTCAACGGGCGGCCGGAGCAGGTGCGGGTGTCCGCGGACGTGACCCTGCTCGACCTGCTGCGCGAGCGGCTCGGGCTGACCGGGACGAAGAAGGGGTGCGACCAGGGGGCGTGCGGTGCGTGCACGGTCCTGGTCGACGGGCGGCGGGTGGTGTCCTGCCTGACGCTCGCGGTGCAGGCCGACGGGCGGGAGGTGCGCACCGTCGAGGGGCTCGGCGGCGGGCACCCGATGCAGCAGGCGTTCCTGCATCACGACGCGTTCCAGTGCGGGTTCTGCACGCCGGGGCAGATGATGTCCGCGGTCGCCCTCATCGAGGAGGGGCGGGCCGGGTCGGACGAGGACATCCGGGAGTACATGAGCGGCAACCTGTGCCGGTGCGGGGCCTACCCGAACATCGTGGCCGCGATCCGGGAGGTGGCCGGGCGATGACGTTCGCCTACACGCGCGCGGCCGACGCGGCGACGGCGATCGCGACGGTGAGCGCCGACCCGGAGGCCGCGTACCTGGCCGGTGGGACCACGCAGGTGGACCTCATGCTCAAGGACGGCGTGGCGGCGCCGCGGCGGCTGGTCGACATCAGCCGGCTGCCGCTGGCCGGGATCGCCGCCGAGGCGGGGCTGCTGCGCATCGGGGCGACCACCACGATGGAGCAGGCCGCGGCCGACCCGCACGTGGCCCGGCGGCTGCCGATCGTGCGCGAGGCCCTGCTCGCCGGCGCCTCGCCGCAGCTGCGCAACATGGCCACGATCGGCGGCAACCTGCTGCAGCGCACCCGGTGCCGCTACTTCCGCGACCCCGCCGTGGACCACTGCAACAAGCGGATCCCCGGCAGCGGCTGCGCGGCGTTCGAGGGGGTGGCGCGCATGCACGCGATCCTCGGTGCGTCGCCCGCCTGCATCGCGCTGCACGCCTCGGACCTCGCCGTGGCGCTGACGGCCCTGGGCTCCGTCGTGCGGCTGCGCTCCGACCGGGGGCCCCGGTCGGTGCCGCTGACCGAGCTGTACTACCAGCCGGGCGACGACCCGCAGCGCGAGACGGTGCTGCGGCACGGGGAGCTCATCACCGAGGTCGAGGTCCCGCTGCCGCCGGAGGCCGCCCGGATGACGTACCTCAAGGTGCGCGACCGGGCCTCCTACGAGTTCGCGCTCGTCTCCGCCGCGGTGTGCACCATCGTCGAGGACGGGCTCATCGTGTCGGCCCGCATCGCGCTCGGCGGGGTCGGCACCGTGCCGTGGCGGGCCTGGGACGCCGAGGACGTGCTGCGCGACGTGCCGGTGGGGGAGGCGACCTTCTGGGCGGCCGCGGACGCGGCGGTCCGGCGGCCGTTCACGGTGCCGGGGACCGAGTTCAAGGTGGAGCTGGCCCGGCGCACGCTGGTGCGGGCGCTGCGGGTCACCACCGAGCACAGTTCGGAGGTTTCGCGGTGACCACCATCGAGCGGACCGTGCTCGGGGCCGGGATCGACCGGGTCGACGGCGCGCAGAAGGTCGCCGGGCGCGCGCCGTACTCGTCCGACGTCACGTATCCCGGCATGGTCCACGCGGTGCTGGTCCGCAGCGCCATCGCGGCCGGGACCATCGCCGGCATCGACGCCTCCGCGGCCGAGGGGGAGCCCGGGGTGCTCGCCGTGATCACGCCCTACAACGCGCCGCGGGTGGCCCGCGGGCCCGAATCCGGGTTCTGGCGCCAGCCGCCCCCGCCGCTGCAGGGCCTCGAGATCGCCCACCATGGACAGTACGTGGCCGTGGTGGTCGCCGACTCGCGCGAGCGGGCGACCGCGGCGGCCCGGCACGTGGCGGTGTTCTACCGGCCGGGCGACCCGGTCCTGGCCCTCGACGACCCCCGGGCCGAGACGGTCCGCGACCCCTTCGGCAGCGACCAGACCAGGGGCGACAGCGCCGCCGCCCTGGCCGCGGCCGACGTGGTCGTCGACGCGGAGTACACCACGCCCGACGAGACCAACAACCCGATGGGGCTCTTCACGACCGTGGCCGCGTGGGACGGCGAGCGGCTCACCGTGCACGACGCCACCCAGTGGCCGGCCGGGGCCCGGGCGGTGCTGGCCGGCGCGTTCGGGGTGCCCGAGGAGGGCGTGCGCGTGCTGGCCCCCTTCGTGGGCGGCGGCTTCGGCGCCGGGCTGCGGGTCTGGCCGCACGTCATCCTGGCCGTGATGGCCGCCCGGGTGGTGGACCGGCCGGTGAAGCTCGGGCTGACCCGGCCGCAGATGTTCACCGGGGTCGGGCACCGGCCGGCCACCGTCCAGCGGATCCGGCTCGGCGCCCGGCGCGACGGCACGCTCACCGCGATCGAGCACGAGTCGGTGCAGCCGTCCGCGGTGAACGACGACAACATCGTCGAGTCGGTGACCCAGGTGTCCGCGGTCGGGTACGCCTGCCCGAACGTCACCACCCGCGACAGCGTGCGGCGGCTCAACGTGCCGGTGCCGACGTCGATGCGCGGCCCCGGCGACGCGCAGGGCCACTTCGCGCTCGAGTGCGCGCTGGACGAGCTGGCGTACGAGATCGGCGTGGACCCGGTCGAGCTGCGGCTGCGCAACTACGCCGACGTGCACCCCGAGCTCGGGCTGCCGTGGTCGAGCAAGGCGCTGCGCGAGTGCCTCGAGGTGGGCGCCGAACGGTTCGGCTGGTGGGACCGGCACCCCACGCCGCGGGCGACCCGCCGCGGCGACATCCTCGTGGGCTACGGCATGGCCGGGGTCAGCTTCTTCTGGTTCCAGCAGCCGTGCGCGGCCCGCGCGACCGTCGACCGCGAAGGGCGGGCGTTCGTGCGCAGCGCCGCCACCGACATCGGCACCGGGACGTACACCGTGATGACCCAGCTGGCGGCCGAGCGCCTCGGCCTGCCGGTCGACCGGGTCCGGGTCGGGCTCGGCGACACCGACCTGCCGCGGGCGCCGATGCAGGGCGGCTCCGGGATGACCGCCTCCATGGGCAGCGCCGTGCACGACGCCGCGGCCAACCTCATCCAGGCCTTCCTCGACCTGGTCGCGGGCGACATCGCCGCGCCGCTGCGCGGGCGCCGGGCCGAGGAGGTGCTCGCCGCGGACGGCGGGCTGCGGCTGCGGTCCGATCCGGCCTCCGGGGAGTCCTACCGCGAGATCCTCGAGCGCCACGACCTCGCCGAGCTGACCGCCGACGGCTCGGCCGCCCCGGCGAACCCGCAGGAGCTGGGCCTGGCGCCGGCCGGGCCGTTCGCCGCCCGGTTCGCCGAGGTGCACGTCGACGCCGACCTCGGCCGCGTCCGGGTGGCCCGGCTCGTGTCGGTCGTCGACGCCGGGCGGATCCTCAACGTCAAGACGGCCCGCAGCCAGATCATCGGCGGGACCGTCGGCGGCATCGGCATGGCCCTGCTGGAGGAGACCGTGACCGACCCGGCGACCGGCCGGATCGTCAACGGGACGCTCGGCGACTACCTCGTGGCGGTCAACGCCGACGTGCCCGATCTCGACGTCACGTTCGTGGGCGAGCCGGACCGCTTCAACCCGGTCGGGGTCAAGGGCGTCGGCGAGATCGGCCTGGTCGGGGTGGCCCCGGCGATCGCCAACGCGGTGTTCCACGCCACCGGCCGCCGCATCCGCAGCCTGCCCCTGACCCTCGACAAGCTGCTCTGACGGCAATCTCGCCGGGGCGTGTCACAACCGCCGAGGCTGTCCGGTCATAGCTGGCGACCGGCCCGCACCCGCGCCGGTCGCCAACGATTGATCTGGAAGGTGCAACCGACATGAACATCGCTGTGATCGGCGGGACCGGGCTCATCGGCTCGCAGGTCGTCCGGATGCTGCGCGCCGACGGCCACGAGGCCACCCCGCTGTCGCCGTCGACCGGGGTGGACCTGCTCACCGGCCAAGGCCTCGACGCGGCGCTCAAGGGCGTCGACGTCGTGGTGAACCTCACCAACTCGCCGACCTTCGACGACGCCTCGCCGGCCTTCTTCCGCACCACGATGGACAACCTGGTCGCGGCGGCCGCCCGGGAGGGCGTCGGCCACGCGGTCATCCTGTCCATCGTCGGCGCGGACCGGGTGCCGGACCTCGTCTACTACCAGGCCAAGGTGCTGCAGGAGGACATCCTGAAGGCCGGCCCGGTGCCGTACTCGATCGTGCGGGCCACCCAGTTCTTCGAGTTCGTCGACGCGGTGCTGTCGTGGACGTCGGACGAGACCACGGTCCGCCTGCCGGCCACCCCGATCCAGCCGATGGCGGCCGCCGACGTGGCCCGGGCCGTGGCCGACGTCAGCGAGGGCGCGCCGCTGCGCGGCGTGCGCAACGTCGCGGGGCCCGAGGTGTTCGCGCTCGACGAGCTCGGGCGGATCACCCTGGCCGCCCACGGCGACCGGCGCACGGTCGTGACCGACCCGACGGCCGGCATGTTCGCGGCGGTGCCCGGCGACGCGATCATCGCCAAGGACGGCGCGGACCTCGCGCCGACCGCGTACCGCGACTGGCTGGCCCGGTAGCGCGCCGGGCCCACGCGGTCAGGCGATGCCGGTGAGCTTGGCCGGGGCCATCCACCACAGCACCCGGTCGATGCCCTCGTCCGAGGCGTCGACCGTGAGGACCGCGAAGGCCTTGCCGTCGCGGCGCAGCACCGCGCTCGCCTGACCGTTGGTCTCGGCCCAGGCGACCTCGACGCCCGTCCAGAACCAGCCCGCGAACGCGGCGAGGTAGCGGGCCACCCGGACCGCGCCGGCCACCGGGCGGCGGGAGACGCGGGCGGCCCCGTCGCCGTCGGACACGCTGGTCACGTCGGCGGCGAAGAGCCGCTCGAGGGCGTCGAGGTCGCCGGAGCGGGCCGCCTCGACGAACGTGGTGAGCAGCCGCCGCTGGGCCGGCGCCGCGACCGGGTTGCGCCGCCCGCCGGCGACGTGCTTGCGGGCGCGGCTCACGAGCTGGCGCACCGCCGCCTCGCTGGTCCCCAGGATGTCGGCGATCTGGTGGTACGGGTAGTCGAACGCCTCCCGCAGCACGTACGCGGCCCGCTCGAGCGGCGACAGCTTCTCCAGCAGGATGAGGACCGCGAACCGCAGGGCCTCGCCGCGCTCGGCGCCCAGGTAGGGGTCGGCGGAGGTGTCGACCGGCTCGGGCAGCCACGGGCCGACGTAGGTCTCGCGGCGGGCCCGGGCCGACTGCAGCTCGTTGACGGCCAGCCGGGTGGCGGTCGTGGCCAGGAACGCGGCCGGGTTGTGCACCGCGCTGCGGTCGGTGGTCTGCCAGCGCACCCAGACGTCCTGCACGAGGTCCTCGGCCTCGGCGGCGCTGCCGAGCATCCGGTAGGCGATGCCGAACAGCCGCGGCCGGACGGCCGTGAAGACCTCGGCCGCGTGGTCGAGACCGTCCGCTTCCTGCACGCAGTCAGGCTAGCCGACCCGCTGTGCGCCCAGGTGCCGCTCGCGCCCGGCGGGAAGGCCGACCCGGGCCCCTGGTCCACTGTGGATGGTTGAGCCCGTCGCTCACGTGCCGCGGGGTTCGAGGCGCACGCCGAAGCCGTGCCGGGCGAGCCGCAGCAGCACCTGACCCGGCGCGGTGAGCTCGGTGAGCCTGGCCGCGCAGCGTCCTTCCAGGTCCTTCAGCACGGTGCCGTACTGCTGTGCCCCCTCCCGCCGCGCCCGGTCGAGCACGGCGGTGTTGTGCCACACCTTCGCCCGCGACTCGGCCAGCAGCCGCCGCGTCGCCGCCCGGTTGAGCGGGCCGAGCATCCGGTCGAGCACGCTCACGCGGGTGCTCGCCCGCATCTCGTCGTCCTCGGCCCCGACCTGCGCGAGCAGCACGGTGTCGACGTGCGTGTGGTCGTGCTCCCGGGCCGCCATCCTCGCCGGGTCGTCGAACTCCCCGGGCGCGATGACGGCGATGAGCGCCTGCGGCAGGTCGTAGTTGATGTGCGCGTTCATCCCGAGCAGCACGTGCCGCAGCGGCGGCAGGCCCGGCCGCTCCCGCGCCGCGTCGAAGGCGACCCGCCACGGCGCCGGCACCGGCTCGGCCGCGTCGAGCGCGTCGAGCGCGTCGAGGTACAGCTGGGCGAACACGAGGTCGCACCGCCGCATCCACTCTCCGTCGGCGAACCCGCCCCGCTCGATCTCCCCGGCCACCGCGAGCGTGGTCCGCAGGTAGGTCGCGAGGAAGTACCGCCGCGCGTCCTCGCCGCCCATCCGCGCGAGCTCGCGGCGCATCCGCGCGACGAGCGCCGGAATGCTGGCGTACACGAACCAGATACTTCCACGGGCCCGGCCGGTGACGGAAAATGGCCGGAGTCGTATAGTCGGATCCGGCTAATAGGATCCGGTGAGGACAACGATGGCGAAGCGGAAGATCTCCAACACCCTCGCGCTGGCGGTGCTCGGGCTGCTGCAGGAGCGCGAGATGCATCCCTACGAGATGGCGGCCACGCTGCGGGAACGGCACAAGGACGGCAGCTTCAAGATCAATTCTGGGTCCCTGTACGACACCGTCGAGGCACTGCTCAAGCACGGCTGGATCGAGGCGGTCGAGGTCACACGGGACGGGCGGCGGCCGGAGCGCACCGTGTACGCGCCGACCGCGCTCGGGCAGGCCGAGTTCGTGCGGTGGATCGACGAGCTGGTCCGGGTGCCGGCGGCGGAGTACCCGAAGTTCCTGGCCGCCGTCGCATACCTCGGGGCCCTCGGGCCGCGGGGCGCGGCCGACGCGCTCGACGAGCGGGCCGGGCACCTCGAGGCGCGGATCGCGGAAACGGCCGACATCCTCCCGAGCATCGGCCTGCCGCGACTGTTCATGATCGAGGTCGAGTTCGCGCTGCACGCCCTGCGGGCCGAGCTCGAGTGGACCCGCACCACCGCGGCCGAGATCCGCGACGGCACGCTGGCCTGGCCGGGGAAGGGGGCGGCGTGACCAGCGGCCGTCGCCGGACGCCCCGCTGACGTGCGCCGATTCATCCGGCGTTCACATGGTGCACCTACATTTCCGCCGACACCCGAAGCCGAAGGGAATCGCATGTCCGCTCTGCTCTCCGCGATCGCCGTCGAGGTGGTCAGCGCGCTGCTGATCTCGCTCATCGTCACCGCCGTCCGCCGCTTCGTCAGCGGCCGCCGCGCGCGCACCGCCACCGCCTGAGCGGGCGCGGCTTCGCGGCCGGGTCGGCCCGGTCACGGGTCCGATTCGTGGTTGACCACCTGCGGCCCGGGTAGGCACTGCCCTTCGGGAGGTGCTTACCATGACGACAACCGCACAGCCGCGCACACGAGGCCGTTCCCAGCCGGCCGATGCGGCACAGGAAGCGACCCGGCGGCCGAGCCGGGCGCGAAAGGCGGCCGGGCCGCAGCCACCGGCGGCGACGGCCGCGCCGGGGGAACCCGGGGCGACGCCCGAGCTGGGCGCTCCGGGTACGACGACTGCGCCGGAGCCCGCCGCGACGGCGGCGGGGGCGAAGGCTCCCGCTCCGCAGCCGCAGCAGCAGGCCGAGCGGCAGCGGGCGCGAACGGCCCGCGCCAGCCGGCGTGTGACCGAGCCGCAGCACGCCGAGCCGGGGCATCCCGGCGCGGAATCCGAGATCGCGCGAGTGACCTGGCACGACGTGCAGATGCCGCACGTCAAGGTGCCGGTCGTCCACATGGGACCGTCCGATGCGCAGGGCGCCGTCCAGCGAGTTCGCTGGACGACCCGTACGGTCATGTCCGCCATTCCTATTCCCCCGCCCGGGCCAACCCGCCTGCTGTACTACGGCGGCGTCGGCGCGCTGGCCGTGTTCGGCGTCCTGGACTGGCCCGTGGCGCTCGCGGCCGCGGCGGGGGTGTGGGTGGCGACCCGCGCACGTCGTACCGTCGCCGTCGCCGGCGGGTGACGACACGTAGCGCGCACCGGCCGTCCCGCGGCCGGCGAAAGGCCTGGGCGCGGGGCGGCTTTGCGCACATCGAGATCCGGGGTGCCCGCCAGGGCCTGGTCACCGCCGAGCACGGCGAGCTGATCGAGAAGGCGGTCGGCGCGCTGCACGGCGTGGACTGGGCCGCATGGAATGCGGCACTGGGCCGGGTGCTCATCAGCTACGACGAGGACGGCCTCGACCTCGATGACCTGATCGACGCCGTCGCGGACGTCGAGTCCGACGTCGTTCCCACCGGGCAGGACGAGCTGGATGCCGAGACCCGGCACCGGCTCACGCTGGCCGCCGATCTGGTCGGTGTGGCCGGGGCGGTCGTCGCGCGGTGGCTTCGGCTGCCCGCGGCGGCGCGCGAGCTGGCCGCCCTCGTCGCTCTGGTCGACCATCTGCCGGGGGTACGCCCCGGCCTGCACCGGCTGATGGGCCGTCATGAGGCCGATCTGCTGATCTCCGCGGTCGCCGCGACGATCAACGCCCTGGGCCAGGCCGAGCTGTCCCTGCTCTCCGACGCCGCCCTGCGCGCGCTGCTGCTGCGGGAGATCTCGGCGCAGCGCGAGACCTGGCGGCGCCGGGCGAGCGAGCTGTCGCCCGACGCGGCCGCCGGCCGGGCCGACCGGCACGGCGGGCGGGAGGGCGAGCTGCCCGACGGCCCGGCCGAGCGCTACGCCCGCCGGGTCAGCATCGTCACGCTGCTCGCCGCCGCGGCGGCGACGCCGCTGCCGGTGGGCGTCCGCCGGGCGGCCCGGGTGCTCATGGCCGGCTCGCCGGTCCCCGCGTACACCGGGCGGGAGGCGTTCGCGGGCGATCTCGGCCGGCTGCTCGCGCGCCGCGACGTGCTCGTGCGCGACCGTGCGGCGCTGCGCCGGCTGGACCGGGTCGACACGGTGGTCATCGACGCGAGCGTCCTGACCGGCGGCCGGCAGGTCATCAGCCACGTGGTGCCCGTGCACGCGACGGCCGAGGCCGCCTGGGAGGCCGCGGCGCGGCTCGTCGGCGATCCCGGCGCCACCTCGCAGGACAACGCCGGAGCCGATGGCTGGGCGCTCACCGACCTGCGCCACCTCGGCACCCGGATCCCCGGCGCCGTGCTCGACGAAGCCCGCGCCCACGACGGGCACCGGGGCAAGCTGTACGCCCTGACCCGCGACGGGGACGTCGCGGCGGTCGTCGTCGTCGAACAGGCCTTGGACCCGCTGACCGCGGCCGTGGTCGCGGCCGGCCGGCGGGCCGGAACCGTCCTGCTCGCCGGGGCCGCGGCCGGGGTCCGCCACCGGGTGCCGGCCGACGGCCACGTGCCCGGTGGTTCGCGCCTGGCCGCGTCCGTCCGCGCGCTGCAGGCCGACGGGCACGTCGTGGTGCTGATCGCCGACCGCAACGACACCGCGCTGTCCGCGGCGGACTGCGGCTTCGGCGTGCTGCGGGCGGACCGCCGGCCGCCGTGGGGCGCGCACCTGATGGGCGGGCCGGGCCTGGAGACCGCCTGGCTGCTGCTGGAGGCGGCGGCGATGGCCCGCGCCGTGAGCCGGCGGAGCACCCATGTGGCGCTGCAGGGCTCGGTGGCCGGGGCGCTGCTGGGGCTCGCGGAGCCGTCCGAGGCCGGTGCCCGCCGTACGTCCACCGCGACGGCCGTCGCGCACGCGGTCAACGTCGCCGGCGGGATGTGGTCGGTGCTGGGGCTGTCCCGCCGGACCCCGCCAGTGCCGGCCGCCGACGTGCCCTGGCACGCCCTGCCCGTCGGCGAGGTCATGCGGGTGCTGGGCACGGCCGCGCGCGGCATCGGCGAGGCGGAGGCCGAGCGGCGCCGGCGGGACCTGATCGCGGACCACGCGGCCGACACGCCGGCTGGGCTGGGGATGCTCGGCACCGTCGTCCGCGAGCTCGACACCCCGCTGACGCTGCCCCTGGCCGCCGGGGCCGGTGTCTCCGCCGTCACCGGGGCGAGGAGCGACGCGGCGCTGGTCGCCGCCGTCATCCTCGGCAACGCGGTGCTCTCCGGCGTCCAGGGCGCGGCGGCCCGTCGCGCGCTGCGCCGGCTGGTCAGCGAGGCGGCGCCGCCGGTCCGGCTGCGCCGCGACGGCGTCGAGCGGGTCGGCCTCGTCGACGATCTGGTGCCGGGCGACGTCGTGATGCTCGAGCCGGGTGACGCGGTCCCGGCGGACGGCCGGTTGATCGAGACCACCGGCCTGGAGATGGACGAGTCCCCGCTGACCGGCGAGTCGGTGCCGGTCGCCAAGAGCCCCGGCGCGACCCGGGCGGCCGCGATCGGCGAGCGCACCAGCATGGTGTACGCCGGCACGACCGTCGCCGCCGGATCGGCCACCTGCGTTGTGGTCGCGATCGGTGCCGAGACGGAGGCGGGCCGCAACGCGCTGACCGCGCAGCAGGAGCCGCCGAAGAGCGGCGTGCAGCAGCGGCTGCGGGAGCTGACGAAGGCGTCGCTGCCCGCGGCCGGCGCGGCCGCGGCGGCCCTGCTCACCACCGGTTTGCTGCGGGGCCGGCTGGCCGAGTCGGTCAGCAACTCGGTCGCGCTGGCGGTCTCGGCGATCCCCGAGGGGCTGCCGTTCATCGCGACCGCCGCGGAGCTCAGCGCCAGCCGCCGGCTCTCCCGGCGCAACATCCTGGTCCGCGATCCCCGTGCGATGGAGGCGCTCGGCCGGGCGGACGTGATCTGTTTCGACAAGACCGGCACGCTGACCGAGGGGCGCATCGCGCTGCGCCTCGTCTCCGACGGCCGGGAGCGCGCGCCGGTCGACCGGCTCACGCCGCAGCAGCGGGGGATCCTCGCCGCCGCGCTGCGGGCGAGCCCGGCCCCGAACGGTCAGGAGACCCTGCCGCACCCGACCGACCAGGCGGTCGTGGCCGGCGCCGAGGCGGCCGGCGTCACCACGGGTGAGGCCGCCGCCGGCTGGCGCGGGGTGCGCGAGCTGCCGTTCGAGCCGGTGCGCGGGTTTCACGCCGTGCTCGGTGCGGCGGACGCGGGCCTGGTGATCAGCGTCAAGGGTGCGCCGGAGACGACACTGCCGCGGTGCTCCGGCTGGCGCGTCGACGGGCAGGTGCGCCCGCTGACCGAGTCCGATCGCCGGGAGATCGAGGCGGAGGTCGACCGCATGGCCCGGCAGGGGCTGCGGGTGCTTGCGATCGCGGAGCGGGCGGCGTCGACCCGGGGCCGACTCGTCGACGAGCGGGTCGACGGCATGCAGTTCCTCGGCCTGCTCGGGCTGGCCGATCCCACGCGGTCCACCGCGGCCGAGGCGATCCACCGGCTGCGCCGCGCCGGCATCAAGGTGCTGATGCTGACCGGCGACCATCCCAGCACGGCGGAGGCGATCGCGGCCGAGCTCGGCCTGCTCGACGGCGGGACCGTCGTGACGGGACCGGAGCTCGACGGTGCCGAGGCGGACGACGCCGCCGTCGACGCGCTGGTGGCCAAGGCGTCGGTCTTCGCCCGGGTGAGCCCCAGCCACAAGGTCGCGGTGGTCCAGGCGCTGCACCGGGCCGGGCGCAGCGTCGCGGTCACGGGCGACGGCGCCAACGACGCGCCGGCCATCCGGCTCGCCGACGTCGGCATCGCGCTCGGCGAGCAGGCCACCGCCGCGGCCCGCCAGGCGGCTGACCTGATCGTGATGGACGGCCGGCTCGAGACGATCGTCGACGGGGTCGTGGAGGGGCGCGCCATGTGGGCGTCGGTCCGCGAGTCGCTGGCGCTGCTGCTCGGCGGCAACCTGGGCGAGATCCTCTTCACCGTCGGCAGCTCCCTCGTCTCGGCCACGCCGGCGCTCAACGCGCGGCAGATCCTGTTCGTGAACCTGATGACGGATCTGCTGCCCGCCATCACCGTCGCCGCCCGCCCGCCGCGGCATGTCGACCCGGAGCGGCTCGTGCGCGAGGGGCCGGACACCTCGCTGGGGCGGGCGCTGACCGGCGACGTGATCCGCCGGGCGGTCGCGACCTCGGCCGCGACGGCGGGCGCCTGGATCACGGCCAAGGCGACCGGGTCGCAGCGGCGGGCCAGCACCGTCGCCCTCGCCTCGCTCGTCGGGGCGCAGCTGGGCCAGACCGCGCTGCTGTCCGGCGGCGACCCGATCGTCCTGGGCGCCGCCGGCGCGTCGGCCGCGGCGCTGGTCGGCGCCGTGCAGACCCCGCCGGTGAGCGGGTTCTTCGGCTGCCGGCCGCTGGGACCGGTCGGCTGGGGAATCGTCCTGGCCGCGACGGCGGCCGGCACGGCGCTCGGGACACTGCGGTTGCCGGTGCCGCTTTTGGACGAGTCTCTTTCGGACGAGTCCCAGGCGGATGGGCGCGACACGGGTGTGGGCGGACTGGCCGCGGCGCTCGGCCGCTGGCTTGGTGCGTGATCCAGGTCACACCCTGTCGATTTCGCGCGTAAGCCGTTCGACATCTTCACGTGAAGGTACGGAAGTGGGCGGGGCTCGCGGTGCTGGCCCTCCCGACGCTGCTGGTCTCGCTCGACATGTTCGTCACGCTCCTGGCGCTGCCGAGCATCGCGCGGGCGCTGCACGCGGACGGCGTCGAGCAGCTGTGGATCATCGACGTGTACGGGTTCATGGTGGCCGGGTTCATGATCACCATGGGCGGGCTGGGGGACCGGATCGGGCGCCGCCGGCTGCTGCTCGCCGCGGCGGCCGTCTTCGGCGCCGGGTCGCTCGCCGCCGCCTGGTCGACCGGGCCGGGGATGCTCATCGCGGCCCGGGCCGTGCTCGGCGTCGCCGGCGCGGCCCTCGCCCCCTCCACGCTCGGGCTGATCACGCACATGTTCCGCGACCCGCGGGAGCGGGCCGCCGCGATCGGGGTGTGGGCCGGCTGCTTCACCGTCGGGGCGGTCATCGGGCCCGTGGCCGGCGGGCTGCTGCTCGCCAGGTTCTGGTGGGGCGCGGTGTTCCTCATCGGGGTTCCGGCGATGGTGCTCCTGCTGGCGCTCGGCCCGTGGCTGCTGCCGGAGTACCGCGACCAGGCCGCCGGCCGGCTCGACTTTCCCAGCGTCGGGCTGTCGCTGGCGGGGGTGCTGCCCGCCGTACAGGCGATCAAGGCTCTTGCGCGGGACGGCTGGGCACTGCCGCCGCTGCTGCTGCTGGCGGCCGGGCTCGGCTGCGGGTGGCTGTTCCTGCGCCGGCAGCGCCGCCTCGCCGAGCCGCTCGTCGACCCGGCGCTCTTCGCCGACCGCACGTTCGCGGCCACGCTCGGCGGCCTGCTGCTCTACGCCCTGCTCTCCGGCGGCACCATGGTGCAGATGGCCCAGCACCTGCAGGTCGCCGACGGCCTGTCGCCGCTGCGGGCCGGGCTCGCCCTCGCGCCCGGCATGCTCGCCTCCGTGCTCGGCTTCCAGGTGGCGCCGCGCCTGGCCCGGCGGGTCCGGCCCGGCCCGCTCATCGCCGGCGGCGTGCTGCTGAGCGCGGCCGGCCTGCTGCTCATCGCCGGCGACCGGCTGGTGCTCGGCTTCGTCGTCAGCTGCCTGGGCACCGGGCCGCTCGTCACCCTCGGCACCGGCCTCGTCGTCGGCTCGGCGCCGCCGGAGCGGGCCGGGGCCGCCGCGGGGCTGAACCAGACCTCCAGCGACCTCGGGTACGCGCTCGGCGTCGCCCTCCTGGGCAGCCTCGCCGCCGTCACCGGCCTGCACACCGTCGCCGCGGTGGGCGCCGCCCTGCTGACCGGCCTCGCC
Source organism: Dactylosporangium salmoneum (assembly GCF_039532525.1). Classification (NCBI taxonomy): domain Bacteria; kingdom Bacillati; phylum Actinomycetota; class Actinomycetes; order Micromonosporales; family Micromonosporaceae; genus Dactylosporangium; species Dactylosporangium salmoneum. The sequence goes on along the minus strand of NZ_BAAARV010000015.1, from coordinate 136,036 downwards.
GTCCTGCTCGCCATCGTCCTGCGGCGCCTGCCGCGGTTGGGGAAAGGTACCGAACATGACCCAGTACGCGATCCTGCTCTTCACGCCGGCCCCGGCGGACCCGGCTGACCTGCCGCCCGCGGAGCTGCAGGCACACCTCGCCCACGCCGAGGAGGCCGAGCGGCTCGGCGGCCGGATCGTCGCCGGCTACGGGCTGCAGCCCAGCACCACCGCCACGGCGGTGCGCGGCGACACCGTCACCGACGGGCCGTTCATCGAGGCCAAGGAGGTCGTCGCCGGGTTCTACATCCTCGAGGCCCGCGACCTCGACCACGCCCTGGAGATCGCCCGCCGCAACCCGGCGACCTGGCGGGGCGGCGTCGAGATCCGGCCCCTGTTCGCATGACGGACGTCGAGGACGCGTATCGGGCCCACTGGGCGTACGTCCTCGCGGCCACGGTCCGGGTCACGCGGGACCTGGACCTGGCCGAGGAGTGCGCGCAGGAGGCCTTCGCGCAGGCCCTGGCCGGCTGGCCCCGGGACGGGCCGCCCAGCCAGCCCGCGGCCTGGCTGGTCACCGTGGCCAAGCGGCGCGCCCTCGACACGCTGCGTCGCGAGCAGACGCTGCGGGCCAAGCTGCCGCTGCTGGTCGTGCCGGACGCTCCGGATGACCCGGACGTCTCCGATCTGCCGGACGACCGGCTGCGGCTCGTCTTCACGTGCTGCCATCCGGCGCTGGCCCGGGACGCGCAGGTCGCCCTGACGCTCCGGCTCGTGTGCGGGGTGGCCACCCCGGACGTCGCCAAGGCGTTCCTCGTCTCCGAGGCCACCATGGCGGCCCGGGTGACCCGCGCCAAGAAGAAGATCGCGGCCGCGCGCATCCCGTTCCGGGTCCCGCGCGCGAGCGAACTGCCCGAGCGGCTCGACGCCGTCCTGTCGGTCGTGCACCTGCTGTACGCGAGCGGCCACACGGCGGCGTCCGGCCCCGGGCTGCTGCGCGCCGACCTCACCGGCCGGGCGGTGCACCTGGCCCGGATGCTGCACCGGCTGATGCCCGACGAGCCGGAGGCGGCCGGGCTGCTGGCGCTGGTCCTGCTCCTCGACGCGCGCAAGGAGACGCGCACCGGCCCCGACGGGCGGCTGCTGCGCCTGGACGAGCAGGACCGCACCCGCTGGGACCGCGCGCTCATCGAGGAGGGCCGGGACCTCGTGCTGCGCGCCCTGCGCTACCGCGGCGCCCGCCCGGCCGGGCGGTACCTGCTGCAGGCGGCGATCGCGGCCCTGCACGCCGAGGCCCCGTCGTTCGCGGAGACCGACTGGCGGCAGATCGTCGAGCTCTACGACGGGCTGCGCGCGGCCTGGCCCTCGCCGGTCGTCGACCTCAACCGCGCCGTCGCCCTGTCCATGGCCGACGGGCCCGAGACCGCCCTGCGCGAGGTCGAGCGGCTCGAGGGCGACCCGCGCCTGGCCGGGTACCACTACCTGCCGGCGGTCAAGGCCGACCTGCTCGACCGCCTGGGCCGCGCCGCCGCGGCGGACGAGGCGTTCCGGGCCGCCCTGGCGCTCACCGCGAACGAGGCCGAGCGGGAGTACCTGCGCGGACGGCTGTCACGGCACCGACCGGATGCGTAGCACGAACACGCTGCCGAGCAGCGTCGCCACCGCGGTCGCGACGTAGAGCACCGGGTACCCGCCGAGGTACACGACGATCGGGGCGGCGAGGGCCGGGCCGAGCACCTGCGGGGCCGAGTTGGCGATGTTGATGACGCCGAGGTCCTTGGCCCGGTCCGCGGCCCGCGGCAGCACCTGCGTGATGAGCGCGGCGTCGACCGCCTGGTACACCCCGTACCCGGCGCCGAGCACCGCCGCCGCCACCACGGCCACCGGCCACGTCGGCCAGAACGCGAGCAGCAGCGCCGCGACCGCCATCACGACCCCGGACCAGATCACGAACACCCGCCGCCGGCCGGTGCGATCCGAGCGCCGCCCGGCGAAGACGGTCGTGGCCATGAGCGCCAGGGTGTACACCAGGATGAGCACCAGCACGCCGGTGTCCGGATCGGCCACGCGGACCCGGTCCTGCAGGAAGTACAGCAGGTACAGCGTGCCCAGCGCGTTGCCGAGCTGCACCAGGAACCGCGTGATCCACGCCCACGCGAAGTCGGGGCTGAACTTCGTGAGCTTGAAGGGCGGCCGGTCCTCGGCGCGGATGCGATCGTCGGGCGTGGCGAACACGAACGGCAGCGGCAGCAGCACCACGAGCACGGCCAGCGCGATGTAGCCGGGCGCGGTCCCGGTGACAATGGCCGTGACCAGCACGACGCCGAGGACCACGCCGAGCACCTGCGGGATGCCGACCCAGGCCGACACGGCGCCGCGCTGGTCGACCGGCACCCGGTCCGGCACGGCCGCGGTCAGCGTGGCCAGCATGGTGTTGAGGCAGGCCTGCGCGAGCACCCAGCCGATCGCGACGCCCAGGATCGTGTGCCGGCCGGCCAGCGCCACGAGGGAGGCCCCGGCCAGGATCGCGCCGCCGAAGGTCCAGACGTGCCGCCGGCCGAAGCGGCCCGCCGTGCGGTCGGACAGCGCCCCGGCGAGCGGGTTGACGATCACGGCCGCGGCGGCGCCGAGCGCGGTGACGACGCCGAGCAGGCTCTCCTTGTCCGCCGGGCTGATCTCCTGGATCTGGTTGGGCAGCAGCACCTGGATCGGCGTGAAGAACCCCATCCACACGGCGAGCTGCGCCAGCACGAGCAGCGCGACCCAGCCCGCCCCGACCCGCTGCACGGGTTCGGCAAACGCCCGCTCCGACATCGCCGCCACGTCCCTTACGCGCTTACGTGAAAGTTGTTCGCGACCTTAGCGGGCCGCCGGGCGGACCTCAATGCCGGCGCTCGATCGCTAGTTCAGGTGAGGTGGGCGCTGGCCCCGTCGGCCGTCCGCTGGTTCAGGTGAGGTGGGCCTTGGCCTCGCCGGCCGTCCGCTGGAACTCGGGGTGGTCCTCGACGAGCTTCCGCTGCCGCTCGCCGGGCACGCCGAGCTGCTGGAGCAGGTTCAGCACCACCACGGCGCTCGTCACGCTCACGACGGCGATCAGCTCGTCCAGGGACTGCTGGGGCGTCTGGCCGGTGTGGGTCAGGTCGTTGCGGGCCCGGGTGGTCGTCCTGGCCCACAGTTCGGCGTCCGGCACCAGGCGCTGTATCGCGGCGGCGTCCGGCAGGTCCGCCAGGGCCAGGAGGCGTTCCTGCAGCGTCACGTCGTTGCGGATCTTCTCCTTCAGCCACGCGCGATGCTCCTGCGGCGCGTGCTCCAGCAGCATGTCCCGCAATTCGTTGAACTCATGCTTGGGCATGTGCTTCTCGTCGAGGTCGAGCGCCCGGTGCATGACCTCGGCCGCGCCGACCGCGGTCAGCAGCCTGGTCTCGACGTAGTGCGCCGGGGCGTAGCGCAGGCCGAGCACCATGTTGGCGGCGGCGGTGAACCGCTGCCGGACCTGCCACCACTTGACCACGATCTCCTCGAACGGGATGTCGCGGCACGTGAACAGGGCTGAGCGCAGGTCGGCCGCCCCGGCGCCGCCCCTGACGGTGCGCTGGAAATAGGCGGCGGCCTCGGGCTGCTCCGGGGTCGTTCGGAGCCGTACGGACAGCAGCGCGCACGCCCTGTGCGTGGCCAGGGACACGAGGTCCTGGACCGCCTTGGCGTGCTCGAGCGCGGTGCCGAGCGGGAAGGGACCGCCGGGCCGGAACCGCACGGCGACGGCGTCCGGGTGGTCGCGCGACAGCGTGACCGACGTGCCGTCCACGACCACGGACGGCTCGTCGTCGGGGCGGGCCGACGCGTCCGCCCACAGCGCCAGGTGCTCCACCGACACGAGGCTCTCGGTGAAGACCTCCTGCCCGTCGTCGTGCAGGTGCACGCCCACGAACGCGGCCGGCGAGCGGATCGTCTGCTCGTGTGGTTCGCCGAAGCCGATCCCGCGCCACTCCGTGTTGGTCGCGTGGCAGTCGAGCAGTGTGATCGCGGTGCCCTCCGCGAGGCCCAGGACCGCAGGCCACGACTTCGACTCGTTCATCACGCCGACCCAGCCGTTGCCGAGCGGGACCCGCACGCGATCGTCGAACCCGCCGGTCAGGGACAGCCGCAGGCCGTCGTCCGGGTCGTAGCGCAGCGTGCCTTCCAGCGTGCGATCCGGCTCCTCCGGCAGCCACCAGTGGCCCGCCCATTCGTGTGCCAGATCGAGCCGTGCCTCAGTGCCCACGCCTGCCGCCCTGTGTGCCGCAACGAACTTCTCCTCAAGTGCCTACCACGCTCGGCTTTCAGAGGAGTTTTGCGAGGAGGTCCCGCAGCGGCGTGGCCGGGCGGCCGAGGATCTGGGCCAGGTCGGGGGTCACGGTGGCGAACTCGCCCCGCCGCGAGGCCCTGAACATGCCGAGCATCATGGCCGTGCGCTCGGCCGGCAGGTTGAGGGCGGCGCCGTACTCCTCGTCGTCCACCACCACCCGCCGGATGCTGCGCCCGGTCATCTCGCTCAGCTCCCGCGCCACGTCGGCGAAGTCCAGGGCGGCCGGCCCGGTCAGCGGCGGCGTCGGGCCGTCGAAGCGGCCCTCGTCGGCGAGGATGATCGCGGTCGCCTCGGCCAGGTCGTCGTGCGACGTCCACGAGACCGGGCCGTCCTGCGGGGCGAGCAGCTCCCCGGTCTCGAGGGCCCGGCCGAGCAGCCACGGGACCGTGGTGGCATAGAAGCCGTTGCGCAAGGAGGTGTACGACGGCGCGGTCTTCGACAGGATGCGCTCGGTGGCCGCGTGGTCCGGCATCGGGGCGAACACCGAGTCGTCGGCCGCGCCCTGGTGGCTGGTGTAGAGCACCCGCCGGGCCCCGGCCTTCGTGGCCGCCTCGATCGCGGTCCTGTGCAGCGCGAGAGCCTCCTCCCCGGTGACCGCCGCGGAGACGACGAGCACCTGCGAGGCGCCCTCGAACGCCTCCGCGAGGGACCCGGGGTCGGCGAAGTCGCCGCGCCGCACCCGCGCGCCGCCGAGGTCGCCGGCCTTCCCGGGGTCCCGCACGCTGACGCCGACCCGCTCGGCCGGGACTCGCCGCAGGAGCTGCTCGACGACCCGCGACCCGAGCTGCCCGGTCGCACCGGTGATGATGATCATGACTTCCCCCAGCTGATCTGTTGTCGCTGATTCGCTTTCGACCGTATCACCGTCAACGACAGGGATGTCAAGGTTCTGTTATCGTTGACAACATGGCGGAGGCTAGGGCGGCCCGGGACGTGACCAGGGCGCACGTGGTGGAGGTGGCGGCGCGCCTGCTGCGCGAGGAGGGTCCGGCCGCGGTCACCACGCGGGCGGTCGCCCAGGCCGCGGGCCTGCAGACCCCGGTCATCTACCGGCTCTTCGAGGACAAGGACGCCCTACTGGACGCCGTGGCCGCCCACGTGTTCAGCGCATACGTGACGGGCAAGGCGCGGGCCGACGACAGCGGCGACCCGGTCGAGGACCTGCGGGCCGCCTGGGACCTCCACATCGACTTCGGCCTGGCCAACGGTCCGCTGTTCGCGCTGATCGCCGACCCGGCCCGCGCCTCCCGGCTCCCGGCGACGGCGGCCGGCGCGGAGGTGCTGCGCTCCCGGGTCCACCGCGTCGCCGCGGCCGGCCGGCTGCGCGTGCCGGTGCCGCGCGCCGTCGACCTGATCCGCGCCGCGGGCACGGGCGCGGTCCTGATCCTGGTGTCGATGCCCCCGGCCGACCGCGACCGCACCTTGGCCGACACCATGTTCGACGCGGTCCTGCGGGAGATCCTGACCGACGCCGCCCCGCTCCCGGCCGATGACACCACCGCCGCCGTGATCGCCTTCCAGACCGTCGTGCCCCGCCTCGAGACCCTGTCCGAGGCCGAGCGCCGCCTGATGTCGGAGTGGCTGTCCCGGGCCGGCGCGGCGCGATGAGGCGGCGTCAGGTCGCGGCGGTGTCCCAGTCGATCAGCGAGTGCAGCACGTTCGGGCCCGCGGTGGTCATCATGAGCTCCGGGACGTAGCACCTCGCGGACGTGCGGATCAGGAAGCGGACCGCCTCGGCGAGGTCGGAGGCCGGCAGCATCGCGCCGCGCACGGCCGGGTCGGCCCACGCGGTGCCCGGGGTGTCCACGAAACCGGGCAGCAGGGCGGTGACGTGCACGCCGTGGCGGCTCAGCTCGGCGTGGGCGGCGTTGCTCAGCGACACCAGGGCCGACTTCGTGGCCGCGTACACCGAGCCGTTCGGCGGGCTGATCCGCGCGGCCAGCGAGCTCACCTTGACGACGTAGCTCGACTCGATCCGGGAGATGCGCGAGATCGTCGACGGCGGCGCGAACCCGCCGGAGACGCTGCGGCGGCTGGCCTACCGGCTGGTGACGGAGCGCGCCCACGACCGCGCCCGGTTCCGGCCCGTCGAGCCCATCGCGGCCCAGATGTCCGAGGCGGCGGTGGCCATGCTGGCGGCCGCGCCCGGCGGCGCCGAGCCGGCGAGCGACGCCCCGGCGGTCATCCACGCCATCCGGGACCAGCTGGACCGGCTCGAGCGCCTGGTCTGAACGTTTGCGCGCTGCGGCCGCGCGTTGTCGGTCGGTGATCGGCGGGACTCGATCTGGAACTTGTGGGCGGTCCTGCCTACCTGCTAGAGGTGTCCTTGGCTGCCCGGCCGAATACCGTCCGGGCAAATCCTTTCCGCGCCATCTCCCTACGGTCCTTGGAAGGTCGGCAACGTGAGCCGGAAGCAGACGCTGACGTTCGAAGGCGCCCTTCGGATCATGGGCGCGATGGAGCCAGACATCTTCTCGCGCTTGGGGCGAGCGCTCGGTGGAGCGATTCTTGCCTCCGGTGTGGCGGCCGGCATCGCCACCGTCGGCCCCGCCGCCGTCGCGCCGTTGGCCGCTCTGGCTCCGATCTGGGGTTGGATCGACCGGAAGAACGAAGCGATGCCGCTGCTCCGCGAGCTGATGGACGCGTTGCGGACCAGGATTGCCACGGTGCCGACGCGCCGCCGGCGCGAGCTCGTGACGGCCGCCCACACCACCTTGGTCGTTTCGGCCTTCTTCGACGCTCTGGCGGAGTTGCTCGGCGCGGAACTGGTCGAGCAACTGGACCTGCGTGAGGACGAGAGGCTCGCGCTGGCCCTGGGCGGGTGGGGCGACGCCCATGCCGGTCTCGTCCGGCACCTGTACGAGGCCAGGATTCCTGCGCCATCCGCTGTCACCGGGTTCGAAGGCAATATCGCCAACGTCGAAGCATGGATCGAGCAACTCGCTGCCAGAACCGAGGTGTTCCTCCAGGGATTGTCGGCCTGGCGGCAAGGTGCTTCGCTGCCCGACACCGTCGTTGCGCTCGCGGTGGCGCGCTACCGCGAGCAGTACGTCGCCCTGGCCGCCTCCGTGCCGGAGTTCTCCGTATGGACAGTGCTCGACGAACAGGCGGCCACCAGGCACGAGGTGCACGAGGTCGGCGAACAGCTCGAGCGGATCCTGAGCCTGCAACGCGACGACCTTCGGCGTATCGAGGCAATCCTGTCGCTCGCCTCCGGCCGGGGCGAGCCGCAGTCGGAGCCGCAGGGCGCCGTGATGCGGTCGAACCACGCCAGGCTGGAGCGGGAGATCGTCAGGCGGGAGGAGACCGATCCCCTGAGTGCCGTCTGCTGGCCGACCGTCGGCGCCGCGTTCGTCGCCCCGTCATATCGGGCGACATGCGTGACGGCTGCGTCCCGCGTGGCCGATGAAACCTGGTGGCGCTCGCGGCCCAGGAGGGACGATCTGGACCTGTGGTTTTCGTCCTACGCCCTCTCCGACGACTCGACGCGAGTTCCGCTGATGTTGCTGGGGCACCCTGGCGCGGGCAAGTCGATGTTGATGAAGGTGCTGGCGGCCCGGCTGCCGGCGGCGGACTACACCGTCGTGCTGGTGCCGTTGCGGACGGTCAGCGCGAACGCGCCGATCCTCGAACAGATCCAGCAGGCCCTCGATCAGTCGACGAACAGGCGGGTGGAGTGGTCACAGCTCGCCGACAGCAGCCTCGGGACCACCAGGGTTGTCATCCTGGATGGTCTCGATGAGCTGCTCCAGGCGTCGAACACCGATCGCAGCGGCTTCATGCAGGAGGTGATGGCGTTCCAGCGGATCGAGGCCGAGCAGGACCGCCCGGTCATGGTGATCGTGACGTCCAGGACTGTGGTGGCCGATCGTGTCGACATCCCGAGCGGCTCGCTGGTGCTGAAGCTCGATGATTTCGACGACGAGCAGATCGGTCGCTGGCTCGGCATCTGGAACGAAACCAACGCCGCGCCCATCGCGTCCGGCGCCGTCCGGCCGCTCTCGACCGACGTGGCGCTGACGCAACCGGAACTGGCCTGCCAGCCGCTGCTGCTGCTGATCCTTGCCATCTATTCCGCGGACCCGGACGCGGCTCCCCTTGACGCCGGCGTTTCCAGCACGGAGCTGTATCAACGAATTTTCGACAGCTTCGCCCGCCGTGAAGTGCTCAAGAGCGGGAACGTTCCGGTCTCCGAGGTGGACGGGCTGATCGAGGAGAAGATCGAGAGACTGTGCGTGGCGGCACTCGCGATGTTCAACCGCGGGTCGCAGAGCGTGGCCGAGGACGAGCTCAGTGCAGATCTCTCCGCCCTGTATGACGGCACGGACCCGCGGGTCGAGGAGCCGGGCAGGCGACTGCTGGGCGAGTTCTTCTTCGTGTACACCGCCGAAGCCACCGTGATCGGCGCCGGCGAGGGTCCGGGCGAGCCCGGTCGCGGGTCGCGGAGCCGGAAGCGGTCGCGGCGATCCTACGAGTTCCTGCATGCGACGTTCGGCGAGTACCTCGTGGCGCAGCGCGTGCTGGAGGAGCTTCGCGACGTCGCCGACCAGGCCTTCTCGGGAAGGCGACCCCGGGATCCCGAGGGCCACCTGTTGTATGCACTGCTCTCGCATCATCCATTGGCCGTCCGGCGCTCGACGCTGTCCTTCCTGGCCGGGCTCTTCTCCGATCTGGACGAAACTGAGCGCTCGGACGTTGTCCGCGCTCTCGATTTCCTCATACAGAACTACCGGAGGCACCCGGGTGCGGGGAAGTATCAGACGTACCAACCGACGCGTATCGACCATCTCCGTCAACTTGCGGTCTATTCGGCGAATCTCATCGCGGTTCGCGTGGCCTTGATCGAGTTGAACGGTTCGTTGCACCTTCGTGAGCTTTCCCGTGATCCGGCGGAATTCGACGCCGAGTGGGAGGCGCTCCTGGCGCTGTGGAAAGCCGGACTCGATGCCGATGGATGGCATACGATGATCAGCTTGTTGCACCGAGATGGTGACGCTTTGGTGTCCCTGAACGCCGACAAAGGATCTATGGTTCGCGGGCGGGCGAGGAAGGCGATCGAGGCGACGACAATCACGGCGGACTACTTGCACGCCCGGCTGGCCGGTGATGCTGATGGGCAGGCCAGGCTGAAGCTGGGCATTGTGCTGAACGACGAGATGTTGATAGATGACGGGCGTGACAATGTCAGCACCCTCCTTGCGGCCCTTTACTCGATTATTTTAGGAACTTACAACGGTCTTCCGGGGATCGACAACTTCGGGGCCGGAATTGACGAGCCTACCGGCCGGAAGATCGGTGGCACTATCGAGCGTCTGGTTGCTGACCGGCAGCCCAACACGGACCTTCTGTCGGTGCTGTTCCGCATCGTCGTCGATCTGGGATTAATCGACGAACTCGACTCGACGATTGTGTTTCTCAATGCGTGTCGTTTCCCGGAGGTCATTGAGCGTGTTCCGCGGCTCGAAGACCCGAGCTTCTACAAGGATCCTGCTCTGGCGCTACTCATTGCAAGGTGTGTGCCGCCTGCCGATGGTGTCGTCAAACGTCAGGGCGGTGCCGGCTGGAGGTCCCTGCTCATATCACTTCGGCGTGCTGACCCCCGGAGTGCAGCGCTGGTGGACGACCTACCGAATGACGTGACGCAACTGATCGGCCGCCTGGTCTTCGCCATCAGGGATGACCGGCACAGTGTCGACGGCGCGCGGATTGCGACAGGCAAGAACCTTCGGGCCCCAAGGCGTTTCAAGTAAGGCGGATGTTTGCCCTGCATCTGGTGGCAGGAATTGCCGGATCGCGGATGTCAAGAATTCCGGTCATCCGGCCGGCGGGGGTGCGGTGGAGGCGCGGGGGACCAGGGTCGGGGGTTCGGCGGCGTGGGACCGGGCGGCGTTGCGGCGCATGACGTCGAACAGGGTGCGGGTCACGTCGGCGCCGAAGGAGTGGATGTCGTGGCGCATGGCGGAGAGGGTCGGGCGGGTCAGCTGGCACAGCTGGGAGTCGTCCCAGGCCAGTAGGGACAGGTCGGCCGGGACCGACAGGCCGAACTCGGCCGCGACGCCCAGCGCGGTCACGGCCATCAGGTCGTTGTCGAAGATGATGGCGGTCGGGCGGTCGACCGCGGAGAGCAGCTGGCGGCAGGCCCTTGCGCCCTGGTCGGCGGAGAAGTCGGCGACCACCGTGCGGGAGCGCACGCCCAGCTGCGCGGTGATGTCGGCGAAGGCGGCCGTGCGGATGGCGCTGTGGCCCAGGTCGGCGGGGCCGCTCACGCGCGCGATGCGGCGGTGGCCCAGGGCGGCCAGGTAGCGCACGGCCTCGTCGACCGCGGCGGCGTCGTCGGTCCACACCGCGGTGAACGGGCCGGCCAGCGACGGGTGGCCGACCACCACGGCGGGCAGGCCGATGGCGGACAGCGCCGGGATCCGCGGGTCGTCGAGGCGCAGGTCGACCAGGATGCTGCCGTTGACGCGGTTGCCCTGCCACCACTCGCGGTGCACCGCGACCTCGTGGTCGGGCTCGACCAGGCGCAGCAGCAGGGAGCAGGACTCCTGGCTCAGCACGCTCTCGATGCCGGAGATGAACTCCATGTAGAACGGCTCCAGGCCCAGCATCCGGGCGGGGCGGGCGATGGCCAGACCCACCGTGTGCAGGGCCTGGCTCGACAGGGACCTCGCGGCCTGGTTGGGGCTCCAGCCCAGGTCCGCGGCGGCCTGCAGGATCTTCGAGCGGGTGGCGGGGGAGACGCCGGGCCGGTCGTGCACGGCGATGGTGACCGCCGCGGTCGAGACGCCGGCCCGCTTGGCGACGTCCTTGATCGTGGCCTTTCGTGCGTTGCCTGCGGCCGCCATCCCCGTCCAACCCGAGACCGTTGTTGTGCCAGTCCTGCGATCCTGGCACAACAACGGGCCCGGCCCGGTATCAGGCGGGCAGGTGCCAGACCTGCCAGGCGTTGCCGTTGGCGTCCCAGATCTGCAGGCGGGTGCCGTTGGCGGTGGAGCCGGCGGGGTCGTCCATCACGCGGCCGGACTGGGGGTTGCGCAGGCGGCCGTCCGGCAGGGCGGTCCACTGCTGGGCGCCGGACCCGTTGCAGTCCCAGACCTGCAGCACCGTGCCGTTCGCGGTGCCCTGGCCGGTCACGTCGAGGCACTTGCCGAGGGCCCGGATCGTGCCGTCGGTGCCGACGGTCCACTGCTGGGCGCTGCTGCCGTTGCAGTCGTACAGCTGCACCGCCGTACCGTTGGCGGTGTTGGATCCGGCGACGTCGACGCACTTGCCGCCGATGCCCGTGATGGCGCCCGTGCGGGAGCCGCCGCCGCCCCCGCCGCCGGCGATGGTGAACTGGCCCTGGCTCAGGGTGCGGGAGTTGTTGAACGTCGCCTGGATGGCGGAGTTGCAGTTGCACGAGGTCAGGTACTCGGACCAGATCATGAAGTAGGACCAGAGCGGCTGACCCGACAGCTGGGCGGCGGACGGGATGTTGCCGACCTCGGCCAGCGCGATCGGCTTGCCGTGCGAGACGCTGACGATGGCGGAGTACCAGTCCGACGGCGGGTAGCCGTGGTTCCAGGGGTCGAGGGTGACGACGTCGACGTACGCGTCGCCGGGGTAGAAGCCCGCGACCGAGCTCGAGCTGCCGTTGTCCTTGACGTTCCAGACCCAGATGAGGTTGGTCAGGCCCTTCGACAGCAGGTAGTCGTGGGTGATCTGGAACAGCTTCGCGCTGCCGTTGCCGCCGGAGCGCCCGCCCCACCACGCCCAGCCGTCGCTCATCTCGTGCAGCGGGCGGAACAGCACCGGCACGCCGGCGTCCTTGAGCTGCTGCAGGTACGGCACCGCGGTGTCGAGCTTGGCCTTGTACGCGTTGTTGAGCGAGCCGCCGCTGGTGATGAGCGAGCTCCACTCGGCGTCGGAGAGCTTGCTGCCGTTGACGCCGCCGTCGAACTCGCAGGTGGAGACGTCGGGGCGGCACATGTGCCAGGTCAGCGCGACCAGCGAGCCGTTGGTCCACTCGGTCTTGGCCTGGTTGGTCATCGTCTGGCGGTTGGCGATGTCGTCGGCGCGGAAGCCGAGCTCGCCGCCCCACAGGCCCGGCCACTTGCCGGTGATGGTGTGTGCCTGGGCGGTGTAGGCGGAGGGGTTGCTCAGCGGCTCCTTGTTGTGCACGCCGCTGACGATGTGGTTGCCGCTGATCGTGTGCAGGTAGTTGACGACGGCGGCGGGGGTGGCGGCGCCGAACGCGGCGGCCTCGGTGGCGGTGGCGGCCAGTCCGCCGGCGACGGCGGCGAGCGACGCCGTGGCGGCGATCGTCGCCCGGGTCCAACTTCTCACGGGTGCCCCTTCCTGGGCTGGGCGGGGTGGTACTGCAACGTGCCAGTAAGCGCAGCCATCGACCGCGATCGGTCCTGGCTTTTGTGCAACTTACTCGGTTCGGTACGACCCTTGTCAACCCTCGGAAAGAGACATGCGACGATCGACGCGGCAGCCGCCCGATCTCTGCCCTCGCCAGTGGTACGTCCCTGGAAGCCGGGCTACACCACCTGTGCCAGCCGCGGCAGCGCGCCGAGGGGGTCGGGTTCCGCCGGGACCATCACGACGCTCGTCGCGCCCGCGGCGTGCCGGGCCGCGATCCGGGCCCGCGTCTCGTCGGGCGTCCCGGCCAGCGACAGCTCCCGCACCCACTCGTCGGGCATCGTCGCGGCGAACTCCTCGCGGCTCGGCGACGCCTGGCGATGCCGCGCCAGGTCGGCCGCGAAGGGCAGCGCGGCCAGGTGCGGCGCCCAGTCCGGCTCGCCGATCCAGGCCAGGCCGGGCCGCACCAGGTCGCGGGCCGCCCGCCCGTCGTCGCCGACGACCGCGGCGTCGTAGGTGATGACCTCCGGCGACGCCGACGCGAGGCGCTCGACCGAGTCCGCGATGTAGGGCGGCGCGGCGGGCTCGGCCAGCAGCACCCCGTCCGCAACCTGCCCGGCGATCGCGATCGACTTCGGGCCGCGCACGCCGAGCACGACCGGCGGCACCACGTGCGGCCGTTCGCCGATGACCACGCCCTCGACGTCGACATACCGCCCCGCGGCCGGTCCCGGCTCGCCGCGCAGCAGCGTGCGGACGGCGACCGCGTGCTCGCGCAGCAACGTGAGCGGGCTGGCCGGCCGCGCGCCGACCTGCCGCATCCAGTCCGGCATCCCGTGCCCGATGCCCGCGATCAGCCGGCCGGGGAACAGCTGGGCGAGCGTCGCGAGCTCCATCGCGGCGAACGCGGCGTTGCGCGCCCCGGCCGGCATGATCCCGATCCCCACCACGACGCGCGACGTGGCCGCCAGGACGGCGCCGGCCTGGGCCACGCCGCCCCGGAAGCCCAGGTCCTCCACGACCCACAGCTCGTCGAAGCCGAGCCGCTCGGCGCTGCGCGCATAGGTCAGCACCTGGTCCGCGGGAAGGTCCCGCGGCAGCATCACCCCGATACGGGCCATGACGAGAGTCTCCCAGATCGGTCGGGACGGATGTCGGCGGCGCCGATCGCCTGGTCGGCCGCGGCGGCGCCGGTGAACAGGTGGGTGTGCAGGCCGAGGCGTTCGGCGGCGTGCACGTTCTCGGCGCGGTCGTCGATGAACAGCACGCGGTCGGGGGACAGGCCCAGCTCGCGGCAGCACCAGAGGTACGCGCCGGCGTCCGGCTTGGCCCGGCCGATGCGGCAGGAGAAGGCGACGAGGCCGAAGTGCCGCAGCCACCGGCCGTGGTGCTGCTCGTAGTGCGCGGCGAGCTCCTCGGGGATGTTCGACAGCAGCGCCAGGCGCACGCCCGCCGCGGCGGTCCGTTCGACCAGGGCGACCATGTCGTCGTCGACGGCGCTCCAGCTGGCGATGTCCGCGGCGATGAGGGCGGCGACGCGGTCCTCGTCGAACGCGGTGCCCAATGCGGCCGCGACCCTTCGCCAGTACTCGGCGCCGGCGACCTGGCCCAGGTCGTACGGGGGGCGCAGCCGCCAGTAGGCGTCCCACAACGCATCGCCGGGGGCCTCGGCGATCGCGGCCAGCGCGCGCTGGCCCGACGGGGACTGGTGCCGGGCGATGACCCCGAACAGATCGAACAGGACGGCGTCGGGCATGTCGGTCAGACCTTGTGGACGATGGTGCCGGCGGCGGTGAGGGCGTTGGTGTGCTCGTCGTCCGCGTCGTCGGTGGTGACCACCATGCTGAACGCGGAGACGGGCGCCACGAACGCCAGCGCCGTGCGGGAGAACTTGGCCGGTTCCGCGGCCACGATGACGCGGTGGGCGGCGGCGATGATCGCGCGTTTGATCGCGGCGTCGGCGAGGTCGTAGGCGGTCATCCCGCCCGCGGTCAGCCCGCAGCAGCCGAGGATCGCGGTGTCGAAACGCAGCGCCGCCAGGGACGCCTCGGCGAGGGGGCCGGTCAGCGCGAGCTCGTCGGGGCGGGGCTCGCCGCCGGGCAGCAGCAGCCGCAGCTGCGGGGCGCCGGCCAGGGCGTTGGCCGCGTGCATGGACAGCGGCATAACCGTGAGCCGGCGCGGCGCGAGCAGGCGGGCCACCTCCAGGCAGGTGGTGCCGCTGTCGAGGACGACGGCCTCGCCGTCGGCGATCAGGCCGGCGACCGCCTCGGCGATGCGGCGCTTGGCGTCCTGGCCCTCGTGGGAGCGCACGGCGAAGGGCGGCTCCTCGCCACGCAAGACGAGGCTGCGGGCGCCGCCGCGGTAGCGCTCCAGCATCCCCTGGTCGGCCAGCTGCTCCAGGTCCCGGCGCACGGTCATCTCGGACGTGCCGGTCAGCTCCGCCAGCCGCGTGACGCCGACCTGGCCGGCCTGCTGGACGGCGTCGAGGATCCGCCGGTGGCGGTCGCTGATCGTCATGCCGCTATTGAACACGGCAGGACCGACTAAGGCAACACTCCGAACACAAATTCTGTTCGGAGTGTCTGGAAGTGTGTTCAGATTTCAGTGCAGGTGCCGGTGGATGGCCGCGCGGACCTGCTCCTTGGTCATCGGATCGGTGGACAGGGTGCTGTGCAGGGCCAGGCCCTCGATGAACGCGTCGAGCTCGCGGGCGGTCGTGGCGTCGAAGTGCTGCTCCAGGGCACGTCGGCTGCGGGCCATCCACGCCTGGGTGACGGCCTTCAGGGCGTGGTTGCGCGCGGCCGCGCCGTACAGCTCGACGGTGAGGATGAGGTCGCGGTCCGAGCCTCCGCTGATCAGGTGGTCCCAGATCAGGCTCACGACGGCCTCGACGGCCTCGTCGTGGTCGCGGGCGGCGCCCAGGCGCTCGTCGAAGAGGTCGGCCACGGCGTCCGCGTGCCGGGTGAACGCCTCGACCAGCACCTCGTCGAACGAGGCGAAGTGGTAGGTCATCGATCCCAGCGGAACGTCGGCCGCGCGGGCGATCACGCGGTGGGACGCCCCGGCCACGCCCCGCTCGGCGATGACGGTGAGGGCGGCGTCGATGATCCGGTCCCGCCGCCCGGGGTCCAGCCGCCGCGGTCGCCGTGCCGCGGCCGGTTGCGTTGTGCTGGTCGCGCTCATGCCGTCACCTCCGCAAGCTCCGGCGCCCGCTCCCGCATCGAGCGGCCGTCCGCGCCAATGGTCGTGTGTACGATCGTACGCATCCTGCCCGCGTTCGCGCTGGAATCCCCCGCTAGCCGCTATGTACAGTCGTACACAGCGTATGTACGGTCGTACACAGGCGGGACCTGGGTGTCTTCCGGTCGGTCCGCCCCGTTCGGCTTGGAGGACCCCGCATGACCTCGACCACCGTCGCGCCGCTCACCCGGGCAACGGTCCGCGATGCCACCACCGCGACCTACGTGGCCTTCATCGGCTCGGGCTTCGCGTTCGCCAGCTGGGCCTGCCGCATTCCGCAGGTGCGCGACCGGCTCGGCCTCGACTCGGCCTCGCTCGGCCTGGTCCTGCTCGCGATCGCGGCCGGTTCGCTGGTGGCGCTCCCGCTGTCCGGCCCGCTGGTCACCCGGATCGGCTCGGCCCGCACGGTCGGCATCATGGCGGTCCTGCTCGGCGTCGGCCTGGTCGTCGCCGCGCTCGGCTCGCTGGTCGGCGTCGCACCGGTGGTGGCGGGGTTGGTGCTGCTCGGCTTCGCCAACGGCGCCTGGGACGTGGCGATGAACGTGCAGGGCACGGTCGTGGAGCGGCACCTCGGCCGGTCGATCATGTCCCGCTTCCACGCCGGGTTCAGCCTCGGCACGGTGGCCGGCGCGCTGGTCGGCGCGGTGATGGTGGCGCTGCACGTGTCCGTCGCGGTGCACCTCACCGTCGTGGCCGTGCTCGTGGTCCTCGCCGTCGTCCGGTACGCCCGGCGGTTCGTCGTCGACCACGACGCGGACGAACCGGCGGCCGGCGAGCCGTCGCCGCGCGGCGGGGCGCTGGCCGCCTGGCGCGAGCCCCGCACCCTGCTCATCGGCCTGTTCGTCCTCGCCTTCGCCTTCGCCGAAGGTGTTGGCAACGACTGGATCAACGTCGCCGCGATCGACGGCCACCACGTCCCGGCCGCGCTCGGCACGATCGCCTACGCGATGTTCCTGACCGCCATGACCATCGGTCGCTGGTTCGGCCCCCGGCTGCTGGACCGCTACGGCCGCACCGCGGTCGTGCGCATCCTCGCCCTGATCGGCATCGCCGGGGTGGCCCTGTTCGTGTTCGGGCCCGCACCGGCCTACGCCTTCGCCGGCACGCTGCTGTGGGGCCTCGGCGCCTCCCTGGGCTTCCCGGTCGGCATGAGCGCCGGCGGCGACGAACCGCGCCGGGCCGCCGCGCGCGTGAGCGTCATCGCCTCGATCGGCTACTGCGCGTTCCTCGGCGGCCCGCCCGCCATCGGCTTCCTCGGCCACCACGTCACCGTGCTGCGGGCCCTGGCCGTCGTCGCGGTGCTGCTCGCCGTGGCGGCGCTCATCGCCACCAGCGTCCGCCCGCTCCCCGCGACACACCCGGCACCCGCGGAGGGCGGCAAGCCGGCGGCCGACCGCACTACGTAGCCGACCGCCGCCACCAGGGGCGGGACGCCAGTGCGGCCAGCGCGGCGCCGACGGCGTTGACCAGCACGTCGTCCACGGAGGACACCCGGTCCAGCCGCAGGACGTACTGCGCGGTCTCGACCAGGATCGAGCAGCCCGCCCCGAGCGCCAGGATCCGCGGCACCGACGCCAGCGCCGCGAACCGCATCGGGGCGAAGAAGCCCAGCGCCGCGAAGATCAGCAGGTTGCCGAAGATCCCGAGCGGCCCCATCGTGACCAGGTCGCGCAGCGGTACCAGGCTCACCCGGCCGGGAACGATGCCGGCCCCGGGACCCGGCATCATGGTCAACCAGACGAGCGGCACCGTCCCGTAGACCATGCCCACCTCGGCCAGCGACATCCGCCATGCCGAGGTGCCGCCGCCGGCCGGCCGAAGGCGAGCCAGGGCCCACGCCGCCAGCGCGGCCAGCGGCAGCCCGACGAGGGTCATGAGCACCACACCGTTGTCCGTGTCGAAGCAGCCGTGCCACCGCCCGGCCATGCACCTCGGGGCGGACATCATGAGCGGCCGCCGCACGACGAACGCGGCGCTCGCCACGCCGAGGATCGCCAGGACGAGGAGCACGGTCCTGCGCGTGCGGCGGGGCGGTGCTGACAGGGATGCGTTGTGGTTCATGCCCCCATTGGACATGGAGCGTTGTTGCGCCGGCGTATGCATTTCGAGACGCGGATGTTGGTTCGCACTGAACCTGATCCGGTGGCCGCCCGGGAGCAGCTTCGGATCAACTGAGTTGCGACAGCTTCGGCGGGCTCCATCTCGGTGGTTCTGATCAATTACGCGCCGACGTTCGAGCTGTTCGATGGGCTCCGGCGGCACTAGGGTAGGTGACCGTCCGTTGATGTTCGGGTGGATCGGGCTCAATGCTCTCGGGGGACGGAGCGGGCCGTGGCGGCCAGACCGACGACGGCCGCCAGCGCCAGCGTGGCCGGGATGAGGAACACCCGCGGAAGTCCGACCGCCGCGGCGCCGACCCCGCCGGCGGCGCCGCCGAGGGCGGACGCGAGAGCGGTGGAGCTCATGAAGATCGCCGACGCGGTGGCGACGGCGGTAGGCAGCAGGCGCTGGGCGACGATGATGCCGAGGGTGGCGAAGACGCCCCAGACGCCGCCCATGAGGATCTGCCCGGCGAACAGACCGACCGGGTTGCCGGTGACGGCGAAGCAGATGTTGGCCGCGACGCCGAACCCGGCGCCGAGGACCATCAGCTGCATCATGCCGGTCCGGCGGGCGACGATGACGGCGACGGGCATCAGCACGATCTCGACCAGCGGCTGGATGCCGATGATCGCGCCGCTGAGCCCGGCCGGGAGGTGCAGCTGGGTGTTCATGTAGATCGGCAGGTAGGCGTACTTGATCGGCTCGCCGGCGTACACGAGCACGTACAGGCCGGTGAAGGCCAGCAGCGGCAGCATCGCCCGCAGGCCCGGGCTGCGGTGGCCCGCGCCCGGGTCGTCGGGTCCGGCCGGGACGGCGGACGCCGTGCGGAGCAGGCCGAGCGGCACGATCTGGGCGAGGGTGCAGACCGCAGTGGCCAGCAGCATCGTGCGCAGCGACGTCTGCGCGGCGAGGAAGGATCCGGCGACCGGGCCGACCACCCAGCCGCCGGTCAGAGCCATCCGCACGACGGCGACGACGCCGTCGTTGTTCGGGCCGGGGTGGGCCTTGAGCTCGTCGTGGACGGCGGCGAAGAGCTGCGACGTGGCGGCGCCGCCGAACGCGCCGATCACGGCGCTGATGACGTAGGGCATCCACAGCTCGGTCGAGTATGCGATCCCCGCCCAGCCCACGGACCCGGCGACGGCGCACACCCGGAACAGCCCGAGCCGCCGTCCGGTGCGGTCCGAGCGCCGGCCGACGAGGTATCCGGCCACCGGTGCGGTCAGGCTCGTCAGGTAGAACAGCCCGGCCGCGGTCAGCGACGCGTGCAGCTCGTTGACCAGGAACGACGCGATCTGCGGCGCGGCCGCCGAGAACCCTAGCGCGGACAGGAACACCGCGAGCGTCGCGCCCCGGTACAGCGGCGACGCGAGCGTCAGCCGTAGCGCGGACGCCTGCGCCACCGGCTCATCGAGCGCCGGATCGGTCGGCTGGACCTGCTCGGGAAGGGCCATCGGCGGTGCCTCCACATCACGTCGCGGAGCAGCGACCCGGCCTTGGCGGCTGGCCGGGCATGCCCGCAGCCGCAGATTCTTCCAATGGAAGAATCTGCGGTCAAGGACGACCGCTCAAGCTCGGTCGTGCTGATCCACCTGCGGCGACGCCGGGAGCAGCCGTTCGAGCAGCGCGAGCGCCCGGCGTACGTCGACCGCCTCCGGGTCGAGCAGCCCCTGTAGCTGCAGCCCGTCCGACGCGGCGATGACGAGCGAGGCCGCGTCGTCGGGATCGATGTCCGCGGCGATCGCGCCGGCGCGCTGCCCGGCGCGGACCCGATCAGCCAGATGCCCGCGCACCACGCTGAACCGGTCGCGGACGAAGTCGCGGGTCAGCGGGTGCTGCTCGCCCTGCAGCGCGTCGGTGGTCAGCGTCGCGTACAGCTCGACCAGGCCGGGAATCGCGCGATTGCGCTCGGCGCTTCGCTCCATCACCCCGACCGCCGACACCGAATCCGGCGGCGGGTCGTCATACTCACCCTGCTCGTGCGCGCGGTACACCTCGACCAGCAGCTCGTCCCGCGACGGGAAGTAGTACCGCAACGCCGCATGCGAAACCCCGATCGCCTCACCGATCGCCCGCAGCGACGCACCGACACCCCGCTCGGCGAACAGCTCGATAGCCCTGGCCAGGATCTCCGCACGTCGCACCGCAGCCTTCCGGTACGAACGCTCCCGACCCTCCGCGCCATGCTTCTCCACCAGCGCATCGTATGAGGACCCCGGGATTCGACTTCTGCCACGGACACCGCGGGCCGGGGCGCAACTGCTGCGCCTAGCGGCGAGGCGGGCAGCCAGTGCCGGATCAGGTCCATTGAGAACCCACAGCCGAGGAGGAACCCGGCTGATTTGCCGTGCCGGGCAGATGGCGGTCTCATGAACTCCATGGCTGTCATTCGCCTCGGTACGTCGTCCTGGGCCAACCGGGACCTGCTGACCTCGGGCTGGTACCCGCGGTCGGTGCGCACGGCGGCGGACCGGCTCGCCTACTATGCGAGCCGGTTCGACCTCGTCGAGGCCGACACCGGCTTCTACGCCATCCCGGCGGTCGAGACGACCGAAGGCTGGGCCGCCGCCACCCCGGACGGGTTCACCTTCGACGTGAAGGCCTTCGGGCTGCTGACCGGGCACCCGACGCGCCTGGCCGCGCTGCCGGCAGACCTGCGCCCCGACGGCGTCGACGGCAACGTCAAGCTGCGCCGCGGGGAGCTGCCCGAGGAGGCGGTCGAGGAGCTGTGGCACCGGCTGCACCAGGCCCTCGACCCGCTCGACGACGCCGGGCGGCTCGGCGTGGTGACCCTGGCGTTCCCGGCCTGGCTGGCCCACGGGGAGCGGGCGGTACGCCGGGTGCTCGACACCATCGAGCGGTGCGCCCCGCGCCGGGCCGCCGTGGAGCTTCGCCACCCGTCCTGGTTCGAGGGCGGCCAGGCCTTGCGGACCCTGCGGATGCTGCAGGAGCACGACGCCTCGTACGTGTGCCTGGACTCGACGCCGCTGGCCGCCACGGCCGAGCCCGCGCTCGTGCGGTTCCACGGGCACGAGGGCGGGGTGCCGGTCACGTACTCCGACCGCGAGCTCGAGGACCACGCCCTGCGCCTGCGTCACCTCGCCGCCGGCCTCGGCGAGATGCACGTGCTGGTGGACACGTGCTGCGCCGGCCAGGCCCAGCGCGACGGCGAGCGCCTCGCCGCGCTGCTGGCCGGAATGGGGACGGCGCCCAACCGGGCGAAGCTGCGCGCCGTGTGAGACCGGGATGCGGACGGCGCCCGCCCGGCGGAGATCGCCCGCCGTGTAAGACTCGTTGCATGGGGAGCGAGCAGGAGGGGGCCTGGGCACCGCGGTCCCGGGTCGGTGCGGTGTTGGTCGCGCTGCTGAACAGCGACGAGGCGGCCGCCGCCCGGGCGGCCGAGCAGCCGCCCGAGGAGCACGACACGCAGGTGCTGCAGGCGGCCATCGCCCTCGCCGTGCGCAGCCTCTTCGACGAGGACACGCCCTCGGACGAGGTCACCGGGTTCGTCGCCGGGATGGTCCAGGACATCGAGGTCGACCCGGCCGCGGCGGAGGCCCTCATCCGGGCCCAGCTCGGCGAGGGGCACCTGCTCGAGGCGTTCCCGCCGGAGGCCGTCGCCGACGCCACGTGGTCGACGCTGGGGTACCTCTGCGAGCGCCGCCTCGGCCCGGAGGACTCCCTGGAGCTGGTCGAGCAGGCCGAGCGGCAGGTCCTGCCCACCTCCTGAGTGCAGTGGCGTGCGTCACTCGGCCAGCCGTGCCTCGGCGCGGAGTTCTTGACGTTGGCGCAGGACGGCCTTGCGGGCCTCGGTGATGACGAGCAGCGGCAGGGCGGCGGCCAGGCAGACCAGCCACTGGGCGAGGGAGAGGCCCTCGGTGTGCAGCAGCCGCTGGAGCGGGCCGAACTCGGTGGCCAGCAGGATCGCGAGCACGGACAGGCCGGAGGTGACGAGGAACCGGCGGTCGTCGAACGTGTCGAGGCTGAACACCGAGCGCGTCTCGCTCAGCACCGTCCAGGACAGCACCAGGTTCATGATCGAGAACGCGGTGAGGCCCATCGTGCGGCCCCCGGCGGCGACCACGGCCAGGGTGGCCGCGCCCATCACCACGCCGAGCACCGTGAGCCAACCCAGGGTGCGGCCGGGCAGCAGCGCCTCGTTGGACCGGCGGGGCGCACGGCGCATGAGGTCCGGCTCGGGCCTGCCGTAGCCGAGGCCGATCGCCTGCAGGACCTGCGTCGTGAAGTTCACCCAGAGCGTCTGCAGCGGCAGGAGTGGTACCCCCGCGGCCACCCCCAGCACGCTCGCGCCGAGGAACGTGGCGATGAAGCCGATGAGGGCGGCCATCTGGAAGAAGACGTACCGCTTCAGGTTGTCGTACAGCGCCCGCCCGATGGCCACCGCCTTGACGATGGTGGCGAAGTCGTCGTCGGTGAGGATCATGGCGGAGGCCTCCTTGGAGACCTCGGTGCCGGTGATGCCCATCGCGATGCCGATGTCGGCCTGCTTGAGCGCCGGGGCGTCGTTGACCCCGTCGCCGGTCATCGCCACGATGTGGCCCCGCCGGCGCAGGATCTCGACCAGGCGGACCTTGTCCTGCGGGGTGACCCGGGCGATGACGCCGATCCCGTCGACCTGGTCCAGGGCCTCGGCGTCGCTCAGCGCGGCGAACTCGGCGCCGGTGATCGCCCGCCCGTCGATGCCGAGCCGCTGGGCGATCGCCCCGGCGGTCACCGCGTGGTCGCCGGTGATCATGCGCACCTGGATGCCGGCCGCCTTGGCCTTGGCGATGGCCTCGCGGGCCTGCGGGCGCGGCGGGTCCAGGATGCCGGCCAGCGCCAGCAGGGTGAGCCCGCCGAGCGAGCCGAGCAGGTCGCCACGCGGGTCGAAGGAGGCCGGGTCGTAGTCGCGGCGGGCGGTCGCCATGACCCGCAGGCCCTGGCCGGCCAGGCGCTCGTTCTCGGCCAGGTACTTCCCGCGCAGCCCGTCGTCGAGCGGCACCGGGTCCCCGCCGGGCGCCACGACGTGCGAGGCGCGGGCGAGCAGCTGGTCCGGGGCGCCCTTGACGAAGCAGCGGACCACCTCGCGGCCCGACTCGTCGGTCATCGCGTGGTACGTCGCCATGAGCTTGTAGGAGGCGTCGAAGGGGATTTCGGAGATCCTGGGGTACCGCTGCCGCGTCGACAAAACGTCGAGGCGTCCCTTGGCGGCGAGGACCACCAGCGCGCCCTCCGTCGGGTCGCCGACCAGCTCGCCGTCGCTCACCACCGCGTCGCTCGCCAGCGCCATGGGCAGCAGGAACGGCTCGAGCGGCACCTCGGGCTGCCCGGCGGCGTGGCGGATGTCGCCGGCCGTGGCGTAGCCGTCGCCGCTGACCGTGTACCGCCGCCCGGGGATCGCCAGCTCCGTCACCGTCATCTGGTTGAGCGTCAGCGTGCCGGTCTTGTCGGAGTTGATGGCCGACGTCGAGCCGAGCGTCTCGGTCGAGCGCAGCCGCTTCACGATCGCCCCGGCCCGGGCCAGCAGCTGCGTGCCCAGCGACAGGATGGTGGTGACCACGGCGGGAAGCCCGGTGGGAATGGCCGAGATCGCGAAGGCGATGGCGGCGGTGAAGACGACGCCGAAGGTGTTGCCGCGGTACAGGTTGAGCCCGACCGACAGCGCCAGTGCCACCCCGGCGACGAGCAGGATCTGGTTGGTCAGCCGCCCCAGCTGCCGGGTCAGCGGCGTCTCGGCCTCCTTGCCCGCCTGCAGCAGCCCGGAGATGCGCCCTACCTCGGTCGCCATCCCGGTGTCGGTGACCACGAGCTCGCCGGTGCCCCGGGTGACGCTCGTGTGCATGTACGCCATGTCCGCCCGGTCCCCGAGCGCCGCCTGCTCGCCGGCCACCGCCTCGGCGTCCTTGGCCACGGGCAGGCTCTCGCCGGTGAGCGCCGACTCGTCGATCTCCAGCCGCGCGCTGCGCACCAGCCGCCCGTCGGCCGGCACCCGGTCGCCGGCCTCGACCAGGACCACGTCCCCGGGCACCAGGTCCTCGGCCGGCACCGCGGCCAGCTCCCCGCCGCGGCGCACCCGGGCCATCGTGACCATCGCCTGCTGCAGCGCGCCGACCGCGGCCGCCGCCTTCCCCTCCTGCCGCAGCCCGAGCACGGCGTTGAGCAGCGTGAGGGCGATCAGCAGCAGCCCGGTTCCCGTCTGCCGCAGCGGCCAGATGCTGCCCAGGCCGGCGCAGAGCAGCACGATCTGCATGGGATCGGCGTACTGGCGCGCGAAGGCCCGCCACCTCGGCTCCCGCCGCCCCTCGGCGAACCGGTTGGGGCCGTACTGCTCGCGGCGCCGCATCACCTCCTCGGCGGTCAGCCCGGACGGTGCCTCGACCCGCTGGGCGGCGAGCGCCTCGTCGGCGGACATGGCGTGGAACGGCAGGGACTTGCGGTCCGGCAGCAGTGACGTAGCCACCGCCGGCCGATACCCGCCGCCGCCCGGCTTATGAGCGGGCGCGCGATGGTTGTTGGCGGGCCGGGGGCTACTCCGCTGGACAGTTGCGGCTGGTGCGGGTCTGGTCCGGCGACTGCGGGCCGTCGACGCGCAACGGCCCCGTGCCCGCGCTCCCGTCCGACGTGATCCCGGAGGGCACCCCGTCGAAGACCGCCTCGACCTTGTCGTCCACGCCCCGGGTGCGGCGCGGGTCCCGGGTGTCGTCCAGCTGCTCGTAGTGCAGGTGGTCGACCGTGGTCGAGCCGGTGTGCCCGACCTGGCCCAGCACCGCGCCGCGCGGCACCCGGTCGCCGGTGTGGACCGCGGGGGAGGAGGCGAGGTGGCCGTACTCCGTGAACCAGCCGCCGCCGTGGTCGAGGATCACGCCGTAGCCCAGCCCGCCGCGGGTGCCCGAGGTGCCGGGGGCCGCCTGGGTGCCGTCGGACAGGGTGGCGCTGTAGCCGGCCCAGGTCACGGTGCCGGCGGCGGAGGCGATGACCGTGCGGCCGGCCGTGGGGCCGGTGGCGGCGAAGAAGTCGATGTCGTAGTCGTCGTGGCCGGGGTACGTCGTGAGCAGCCACGTCTCGCCGCAGGGGAACGGCAGCTGGAAGTCGGGGCGCGGGCCGGCCTGCAGCTTCGGGGAGGGCTCGTCGCGGTGGGTCAGCACGAGGTACGACACCAGGACGCAACCTGCGATGACGGCCAGCATCGTCGCCCGGTAGACGCCCCGCGCACTCACCGCCGCACTGTACCGGCGTTCAGCAAACGTCCAGCTACGGCCCGTACGCTGGGCGGCCGAGGGGAGTATCCCGACAGGCCGACCCGGTCAGTACGAGCCGCCCGTGCGGCTTCCGGGCGGTCGCCCCGCAGGGGGTGGGAGAGACCTCGAACGTCGGCAACGCGTTCGAGGGAGCCCCGATGTCCATCGCCTCGCCCATGCTCTGGGCCGTCACCGTCGCCGTCCTGCTGGGGCTGCTCGCCGTCGACTTCTGGCTGACCAGGAAGCCGCACGACGTGCCGATGCGCGAGGCCGTCGGCTGGTCGGCGTTCTACCTGGCGCTGCCGATGGGTTTCGCGGGGTACGTCTGGCTCGCCCACGGCGGCGAGGCCGGCGTCGAGTTCCTCACCGGGTACGTGGTGGAGAAGTCGCTGTCGGTCGACAACCTGTTCGTCTTCATGCTGCTGCTCGGCGCGTTCGCGGTGCCGGCGCAGCTGGCCCAGCGGGTGCTGCTCTACGGCATCGCCGGCGCGCTCGCGCTGCGGGCCGTGTTCATCGCCGCCGGTGCCGCGCTGATCTCGTCCGGATCGTGGGCCTTCCTGCTGTTCGGGGCCATCCTGATCGTGACCGCGGTCAAGGTGCTGCGCGGCGGCGAGTCCGACGTCGAGTCGATGAGGACGGTCCGGCTGCTGCGGCGGGTGATGCCGGTGACCTCGCAGTACCATGGCGCGAAGCTGACCGTTCGAGCCGGCACGAAGCGGTCGCTCACCCCGATGGCCCTGGTCGTAGCCGCGGTCTTCCTGACCGACGTGGTGTTCGCGGTCGACTCGGTGCCCGCGGTGTACGGCGTGACGAGCGACCCGTATCTCGTCTTCGCCACCAACGCCTTCGCGCTGCTGGGCCTGCGGGCGTTGTATTTCGTGCTGCGCAACGCCCTCGGCAAACTGCGCCACCTCAACCACGGTCTGGCGGTCATACTGGCGTTTATCGGCGGCAAGCTCGTCCTGCACTGGGCGCACACGGTCTGGCCGCAAGTGCCGGACGTGCCGACGTCATTGTCACTCATCGTCATCGTGGTAACACTTGCCGTGGTCACCGCGACCAGCTTGCTGACCAAGCCTGCGCGTGTCTAACAAAACGTTTGGAGGGTTCCTACAAAGATTGGCAGGGGTGGGGTGGTGGGTTGGACAGTTTCCGTTACTCGCCAGTAGCCACGAAGGTTTGTTACGGATTTTCAGCTGAGTTGGATCTTTGAGAGGCTTGCCCGGTGATCAGCCGCATCGCCATCGTCAACCGCGGAGAGGCCGCCATGCGGCTGATCCACGCAGTCCGCGAGCTCAACGGCGAGAGCGGGGCGCCGCCGATCGAGACCGTCGCCCTGTACACGGACGGTGAGCGGACCGCCACGTTCGTCCGCGAGGCGGACGACAGCTACTGCCTCGGCCCCGCGTCCGCCCGCCCGTACCTCGACCACGCCGTCCTGGAGCGCGCCCTCGTCGAGACGCGCGCCGACGCCGCCTGGGTCGGCTGGGGCTTCGTCGCCGAGGACCCGGCCTTCGCCGAGCTGTGCGAGAAGATCGGCGTCACCTTCATCGGCCCCAGCCCGGAGGCCATGCGCAAGCTCGGCGACAAGATCGGCTCGAAGCTCATCGCCGAGGAGGTCGGCGTCCCGGTCGCCCCGTGGAGCCGCGGCGCGGTCGAGACCCTCGAGGCGGCCAAGCGCTCCGCGGCCGAGGTCGGCTACCCGCTGATGCTCAAGGCCACGGCCGGTGGCGGCGGGCGCGGCATCCGGGTGGTCCGCAGCGAGGCCGAGCTGGTCGACGCCTATGAGCGCACCAGCCTCGAGGCCGAGCGGGCCTTCGGCAGCGGCATCGTCTTCCTGGAGCGGCTCGTCACCGGCGCGCGCCACGTCGAGGTCCAGGTCATCGCCGACGGCCAGGGCACCGCCTGGGCCCTGGGCGTGCGGGACTGCTCCGTGCAGCGGCGCAACCAGAAGGTCATCGAGGAGTCGGCCTCCCCGGTGCTCGCCCCCGAGCAGGTCCGCGAGCTCAAGTCGGCGGCCGAGCGGCTGGCCCTCGCGGTGGAGTACCGCGGCGCCGGCACCGTCGAGTTCCTCTACCACCCGGGGGAGAAGCTCTTCGCCTTCCTCGAGGTCAACACCCGGCTGCAGGTCGAGCACCCGATCACCGAGCTGACCACCGACTTCGACCTGGTCAAGGCCCAGATCCACGTGGCCGGCGGCGGCCGCCTCGGCGACCTCGCCCCGGCCGAGGCCGGCCACGCAGTCGAGGCCCGGCTCAACGCCGAGGACCCCGACCGCGACTTCGCCCCCTCGCCCGGCCGCATCGTGCGCCTTGCCCTGCCCGGCGGCCCCGGCGTGCGGGTCGACACCGGCGTCAGCGAGGGCGACGTCATCCCGGCCGACTTCGACTCGATGATCGCCAAGATCATCGCCTACGGCCGGACCCGCGACGAGGCCCTCGGCCGGCTGCGCCGCGCCGTCGCCGAGACCACCGTCATCATCGAGGGCGGCGCCACCAACAAGAGCTTCCTGCTCGACCTGCTCGAGCAGCCCGAGGTCATCGACGCCAGCGCCGACACCGGCTGGATCGACCGGGTCCGGGCCGAGGGCCGGCTGGTCTCCACCCGCCACTCCGGCGTCGCCCTGGCCGCCGCCGCGATCGAGGCCTACGAGGACGGCGCCGCCGTGGAGCGCCGGCGGCTGCTGTCCACCGCGCACGGCGGACGCCCGCAGGTGCAGCACGAGAGCGGCCGCCCGATCGACCTCAAGCTGCGCGGCGTGAGCTACCGGGTCAGCGTCGCCCAGATCGGGCCCCGCCGCTACCGCGTCGGCATCGGCGAGGCGCCCACCGTCGACGCCGAGCTCGACCGCTTCGACGAGCACACCGGCCGGTTCCTGGTCAACGGCCGCCGCTTCCGGCTCGTCACCGACACGTACGGCCCGACGAACCTGGTCGAGGTCGACGGCGTCACCCACCGGGTCAGCCGCGACGAGGGCGGCGTGCTGCGCTCCCCGGCCCCGGCGCTCGTGGTCGCCACCCCGCTCGCCGTCGGCGACGAGGTCGAGGCCGGCGCGCCGGTGCTCGTGCTGGAGAGCATGAAGATGGAGACCGTCCTGCGGGCGCCGTTCAAGGCGCGGCTGCGGGAGTGCCTCGTCTCCGTCGGCAGCCAGGTGGAGACCGGCGCGCCGCTGCTGCGCCTGGAGCCGATCGGCGACGAGACCGCCGACGCCGGCCCGGCGGCGGGATCCGGGGCCGCCGCCGTCGACCTGGAGCTGCCGCCCGAGCGCGAGGGGCTCTCCGCCGCCGCCCGCGTCGCCCACGGCATCGCCGACCTGCGCAGCCTGCTGCTCGGCTACGACGTCGACCCGCGCGACGAGCGCCGGGTCCTGTCCGGCTACCTCGCCGCCCGCGCCGAGCTCGGCCGCCGGCCCCTGGAGCAGGAGGTCGAGCTGCTGCGCGTCTTCGCCGACCTCTCCGAGCTCAGCCGCAACCGGTCGGCCGGGGACGAGACGAAGGCCGACACCCGGGTGCACAGCCCGCGGGAGTACTTCCACGCGTACCTGCAGAGCCTCGACGTCGACCGGGCCGGCCTGCCCGAGGCGTTCCGCACCCGGCTGGCCCGGGTCCTCGCCCACTACGGCGTCGAGGACTTCGAACGCACCCCGGAGCTGGAGGAGGCGGTCTTCCGGATCTTCCTCGCCCAGCAGCGGGCCGCCGCCGACGTGCGCGTCGTCGTGGCCTTCCTGGAGCAGTGGCTGACCGAGCCGCTGCCCGGCAACGGCCTGCGCGAGCTCGTCGGCCAGGCCCTCGAGCACCTCATCTTCGCCACCCAGCTGCGCTTCCCGGTCGTGGGCGACCTCGCCCGCAGCATCGTCTTCCGCTGGGCCGCCCAGCCGATGCTGCGCCGCAAGCGGGCCGAGGTCTACGCGGCCGTCCGCGGCCACCTGCGCCACCTCGACGAGCACCCGGACGCGCCGGACCGGGCCGAGCGCATCGCCAGGATGGTCGCCTCGCCCGAGCCGCTCGTGCGCCTGCTGGCCCAGCGCATCGGCCGGCCCGGCGCCGATCACGGCCCGATGCTGGAGGTGCTCAGCCGGCGGTACTACGGCAACCGCGGGGCCGGCGACGTGCACTGCGTCGAGGTCGGCGGGCAGTCGTACTTCACCGCGGAGTACGACCGCGACGACGAACGCTTCCGGCTCGTCGCCGCCGCCACCGACTTCGCCGACCTGCCCGCCACCCTCGAACGGGTCGCCGAGCTCTCCGGCGCCGGCTCGGTCGCCGACGTGTACCTCACCTGGACCGACCAGCCCGACCCGGACGCGATGGCCGCGGCGCTGCGCGAGGTGATCGACCAGGCCGGCCTGCTCGACCGGATCGCCCGGGTGACGATCTCCGTCGCCGGGCGCACCGGCGCCGAGGTGCACCACCACTTCACCTTCCGCCCCGGCATCGGCGAGGACCGGGTCATCCGCGGCCTGCACCCGCTCATCGCGCAGCGGCTGCAGCTGCCCCGGCTGAGCAAGTTCGACCTGACCCGGCTGCCGTCGGCGGACGAGGAGGTGTACCTCTTCCGCTGCGTCGCCCCGGACAACCCGGCCGACGAGCGGCTCGCCGCGATGGCCCAGGTCCGCGACTTGACCCCGCTGCGCGACGCCGACGGGCGCATCCTCGCCCTGCCCGCGGTCGAGGGGGCGCTGGAGGCGTGCCTCGACGCCATCCGCAAGGTCCAGGCCCAGCGGCCGGCCAAGAAGCGCTTCGACACCAACCGGATCACCATCTACTGCTGGCCGCACAGCGAGCTGACCTTCGACGACCTCACCGCCGTCGCCCTGCGCCTGGTGCCGGTCACCGCCGGCGCCGGCCTGGAGGAGGTGCTGTTCCTCGGCCGCCAGCGCGACCCGGTCACCGGCGAGCTCAACGAGATCGCGCTCGAGGTGTCGTACGACGCCGGCATGCGGGTCTCCATGACCGCGCCGACCACCGCGCTCATCCAGCCGCTCGACGACTACCGGCAGAAGGTCCTCGCGGCCCGCCGGCGCGGCACCACGTACCCGTACGAGATCACCGAGATGCTGGCCGGCCAGGGCGGCAGCTTCGCCGAGCACGACCTCGACGACACCGGCGCGCTGGTGCCCGTCGACCGCCCGCGCGGGCACAACAAGGCCGGGATCGTGGCCGGTGTCGTGCGCACGCCCATTGAGCGGTACCCCGAGGGCGTCACCCGCGTCGCGCTGCTCGGCGACCCGACGAAGGCGCTCGGGGCCCTCTCCGAGCCCGAGTGCGCCCGCGTCATCGCCGCGCTCGACCTGGCCGAGCGGATGCAGGTCCCGGTCGACTGGTTCGCCCTGTCCGCCGGCGCCCGCATCGCGATGGACTCCGGCACCGAGAACATGGACTGGGTCGCCGCCGCGCTGAAGCGGATCGTCGAGTTCACCCAGGCCGGCGGCGAGATCAACATCGTGGTCGCCGGGATCACCGTGGGGGCGCAGCCGTACTGGAACGCCGAGGCCACGATGCTCATGCACACCCGCGGCATCCTCATCATGACCCCGGACTCGGCGATGGTGCTCACCGGCAAGCAGTCGCTGGACTTCTCCGGCGGCGTGTCGGCCGAGGACAACTTCGGCATCGGCGGCTACGACCGGGTCATGGGCCCCAACGGCCAGGCCCAGTACTGGGCGCCGGACCTCCGGGCCGCGCGCAACGTGCTCATGTCCTACTACGACCACACGTACGTCGCGCCCGGCGAGACCCGGCCGCGCCGCGCCGTCACCGGCGACCCGGCCGACCGCGACATCTCCGGCTACCCGCACTCGGCGCCGGACAGCGACTTCACCACGGTCGGCCAGATCTTCTCCAAGGAGCACAACCCCGACCGCAAGAAGGCGTTCGACATCCGCACGCTCATGCGGGCCCTGGCCGACCAGGACCACGCGGTGCTGGAGCGCTGGGCCGGCATGGCCGACGCCGAGACCGCCGTGGTCCAGGACGTGCACCTCGGCGGCATCCCGGTGTGCCTGCTCGGCATCGAGTCCCGGTCGGTACCGCGGCGGGGCTTCCCGCCCACCGACGGCCCCGACACCTACACCGCCGGCACCCTGTTCCCGAGCTCGTCGAAGAAGGCGGCCCGGGCCATCAACGCGGCCAGCGGCAACCGGCCGCTCGTGGTGCTGGCCAACCTGTCGGGCTTCGACGGCTCGCCGGAGTCGATGCGGCGGCTGCAGCTGGAGTACGGCGCCGAGATCGGCCGGGCCATCGTGAACTTCCGCGGCCCGATCGTCTTCTGCGTCATCTCCCGCTACCACGGTGGCGCGTTCGTGGTGTTCTCCAAGGCGCTCAACCCGAACATGACCGTCCTGGCCGTGGAGGGCTCGTTCGCCTCGGTCATCGGCGGCGCCCCGGCCGCGGCCGTCGTCTTCGCCGGCGACGTCAACGCCCGCACCGCCAAGGACCCGCGGGTGGTGGAGCTGGAGACGAAGGTCGCCGCGGCCAGCGGCAAGGAGCGGGCCGACCTCGCCGGCCGGCTCATGGACGTGCGGGCCTCGGTCCGGGCCGAGAAGCTGGGCGAGGTGGCGGCCGAGTTCGACGGCGTGCACAGCATCCAGCGGGCCGTGGAGGTCGGCTCGGTGGACGCCATCGTGCAGCCCTCGCGGCTGCGCCCGGACATCATCGCCGCCGTCGAGCGGGGCCTCGCCCGCTCCTGAACCACCCGGCCCGGCACGCCGGCACGCCGCCGCTGCGACGACCGCTCGCAGCGGCGGCGACGGCGTGTGCGGCCGGCCGGCGGCGCCGCGCCGGTGCGCGATTTCACGATCACCGAGGGTCTGGTCAATCCCCGTCGGGTCGACCAAGATGAATGCCGTCGTGGAGTCCCACCGTTCGGGGGTTGGCGTTGACGTCCGCTGTAGTGCCTCAGTTACCTCTGCCCGATGACAAGCGTTGCCCGTTCGACCCGCCGCCGGAGTACGCCGACCTGCGCGCCGGCAGCCCGGTGACCCGGGTGGCCTGCCCGACCGGCATCGAGGCGTGGCTGGTCACCCGCTACGCCGACGTGCGCGAGGTGCTCGGCGACCCGCAGCGGTTCAGCAACCGCCCCGGCACCGCCGCCCACCTGCTGCTCGGCTACGCCGCCGCGCCGCCCGGCGAGGGCGAGTTCCCGCGCATGGACGGCGCCGAGCACCTGCGCTTCCGCCGGCACCTGGCGCCCGAGGTCTCCAACATCAAGCGCATCAACGGCCTGCGCCCGCTCGTGCAGCGCATCGTCGACGAGCGCCTCGCCGCGCTCGCCGCGCTGACCCCGCCGGTCGACTGGTACGCCGAGTTCGCCCGCCCGGTGACCACCGCGGTCATCGCCGAGCTGCTCAGCGTCCCCGAGTCCGACCGCGGCCTGTTCCAGCAGGCGGCCGGGGCCCTCTTCGCCGGCGAGTCGAGCAGCGAGGACGTCGCCGCCGCGATGCAGCCGCTGTTCCAGTACCTCTACGGCCTCGTGCTGACCCGCCGCGCCCAGCCCGGCGAGGACGTGCTCAGCCGGATGATCTCGCGCAGCGACCAGACCGAGCAGCCGTTCACGGACATGGAGCTCGTCATCATGAGCGCCGCGCTGCTCATCGCCGGCTACGACACCACCGCCAGCATGATCAGCCACGGCCTGCTGGCCCTGCTGGAGCACCCGGAGGAGCTCGAGCGCCTGCGCGCCGACCCGGCCCTGGCCGCCACCGCCGCCGACGAGCTCGTGCGCTACCTGGGCGTCGGCGCCGGCCTGCTGCGCGAGGTCACCGAGGACACCGAGATCGCCGGCCAGAAGATCAAGGCGGGCGACTACGTCGTCGTGGCCATCCAGTCGGCCAACCGCGACGCCGCCCTGCACCCCGACGGCGACCGCCTCGACGTGGGCCGCCCGACCGGCGCGCACGTCGGCTTCGGCCACGGCCCGCACCAGTGCGTCGGCCAGCAGCTGGCCCGCCTGGAGCTCACCACGGTCCTGGCCGCCGTGCCGCAGCGCATCCCGTCGCTGCGCCTGGCCGTGCCGTTCGACGACATCCGCTTCAAGACGCGGACCGCCGTCCTCGGCCCGGCCACGCTGCCGGTCACCTGGGACGCCGTGCTGCCCGCCGCGGAGGTCGAGGGCTGATGCGGGTCGAGGTGTTCCCGGAGCGCTGCATCGGCTCCGGCGTCTGCGCCCTCGTGGCCGCCGACGTCTTCGACCAGCGCGAGGACGACGGCGTCGTGATCCTGCTCGCGGACCACCCGCCGGCCGCCCAGCAGGAGTCCGTCTACGAGGCCGCCACCCGCTGCCCGGCCTCGGTCATCGAGATCCACGACCGGGACTAGTTCCGGCCGGCTCACGCGGTGAGCGGCTCCAGCAGCGCCGCGGTGGCAGGCCGGCCCAGGTGACGGGCCCAGTCCAGCGGGGTGGCGCCGAATCGGCGGTCCCTGGACCGCGGGTCGGCGCCCAGCTCCAGCAGCCGCCGGGTCAGGGCCACGTCGCCGGCCCCGGCGGCGTGGTGCAGGGCCGTCTCCCACGGCTCCTCGACGGGAGCGTCGGCGCGGCCGGGCGCGTTCACGTCGAAGCCGAGCCCGGCCAGCAGGTCCACGGTGGACACCGAGGCCCGGGCGGCCGCCCAGACCATGAGGCCGGGGCGGGCCGCGCGGGCCGCCTCGGCCACGCCGGGGTGGCGGGCCTGCACGGCGGCCACCGCGGCCGGGTCGGCCCGGAACGCGGCCGCGATCAGGTCGGCCACCGGGTCGGGGGCCGGCGGCGGGGCGCCCCGCGCGACCAGGTCGTCCACAATGGACTCGTGGCCGTACAGCCGGGCGAGCGCGACCGGCGTCGAGCCGTCCCCCGGGGCCCAGGCCGGTCCGTCGCCGGTGAACGGGGACAGCACGTCGACGCCGTGGCCGGCCAGGAGCCGCACGCGGTCGCGCTGGTCGTGCTCGACGGCCCAGCGCAGCAGGGTCCGCAGCATCCGCTGCGGGGTGGCCAGGCGCTCGCCCAGCCGGCGGCGCCAGGGGGAGTCGTGCGGGCGGCCCAGGCCGAACTCGAAGAGCAGCTCCAGGGGCTCGTCGTCCGGCTCGAACATGGTGTTGTACAGGGCCTGGCCGTCGTTGGGGTCGGCGCCGGCGGCCAGCAGCAGCCGGGCCAGCTCCCGCCACCGGGGATGGCGCGGCTGGTTGACCGGCCCCCGCTCGCCGTGCCCGATCAGGCCGGTCAGCGCGGTGAACGGCGGCACCAGGCCGCCGAAGAGCTGCCCCTCGTCCGGGTCGGCACCGGCCGCCAGGAGCCGCCGCGCGAGGTCCACCGGCCGGTCGCCGCCGGCGCGGGAGTACGCCAGATAGCTCAGCGGCCGCCACCCGAACGGTCCTCCGGGGCGGGTGGCGAGCCCGGGATCCGCGGCGAGGAGGCGCTCGGCGTCGCCGTCGCGGCCGGCCGCCGACGCCGCCCAGATGTGCTCCCGGGTCAGGTCCGGCCGGGTCCGCAGCAGCCGGCGGGCGGCCTCCCACCGCTGCGGGCCGTCCTCCGAGGTGTACGTCAGGCAGGCGAGCTCGCAGAACTCGTCGGCGCTGTCCATGGCGTCACGATAGCGGGGAGCATCCAGGGAGAGGGAAGAATGGTGGTATGCACTCCGTCGGCCTGGTCCTGCACCCGGTGAAGCCCGTGGACGAGTCCGTCGCGGCGATCCTCGCGGCCGCCCGCGACCACCCGGTCCGCATCCTGGCCCGCGACAGCGACCGGCCGCGCCTGCCGGATCAGGTGCGGACGGTGCCGGACCACGCGTTCGCGGGCGAGGTCGACGTGATCGTCGCGCTCGGCGGGGACGGCACGATGCTCGGCGCCATGCGGCTCACCGCCGAGCGCCCGGTGCCGATCCTCGGCGTCAACCACGGCAACCTCGGCTTCCTCGCCGAGATCGGGCCGGCCGAGCTTCCGGCCGCCCTGGACCGGCTCGCCGCGGGCGACTTCACCATCGAGCGGCACGCCTGCCTGGAGGTGAGCGTGAAGGGCGCCGAGCTGCCCACCCGCTTCGGCTTCAACGACGTGGTGCTCGCCCGGGCCGCCCGCACCGGCGGCGTCTCCGTCGACCTGAGGGTCAACGGCGTGCAGTACGGCTACTACCGCGCCGACGCCGTGGTCGTGGCGACGTCGACGGGCTCCACGGCGTACAACTACGCGGCCGGAGGCCCGATCCTCTCCCCGTCCTCGGACGCGCTGGTGATCACGCCGGTCGCCCCGATGTCCGGCATCGCCCGGTCGGTCGTCCTCGGCGCCGGGGACACCGTGACCCTGGCCGTGGCCGGGGACAGCGCCCCGATCGCGGTGGACATCGACGGCACGGCGAGTGCCTCCCTCGACCACGGCGGCGAGCTGACCGCGACCCTGCGCCGCGGCGCCGCCGAGGTGGTCCGCCTGTCGGCCACCGACCACGCCCACCGCAGCCGGGTCAAGCTGAGCCTGCTCGACCTGCCCCTGCGCCCGGGCCAGCTGCTCGAGCTCATCCCGCCGGAGCTGCGCCAGCGGGCCCACGAGGTCGTCTCCCGCGCCGAGGCAATCTAGCCACTGTCCCGTTACCGACGGTGACCCAGGGTCGCCGTCGTTGGCCGCGACACCCTGCCCGACGGCCCCGCCCACGGCCGGGGCGGCCCGGCCCGCCCGTACGGTGGCGTCGCCATCGGAACCGACGGCGACCGGTGGATGGTCACCCTGCTCGGCGTCGGCGCCGAGCAGGCCCCGCCAACCTGGTCCGCCCGCCGCAGTCGCTGATGGCCCCGCCGATGCTGGCCCGGGTGCTGTGGCACGGCCGCCGTCCCGGCGCCGGCCCCGGCCCCGCGCCCGACGGTCAGCGTGTAGCGCTCCCGGCTGGCACAATGCGGTGGCATGACGGATCGATTCCTGCGGCACCTGCCGGTCGGCGGCCCGGGCGTGGCGTTCGAGGGCGGCATGCCCGGCTGGGAGATCTTCCCGTTCGAGGGCGACCTGCGGGTCAAGCCCCTGGAGGACCCGGTGCTGCCGGAGCCGCCGCGCGACGGTGAGGACGGCCCGGCGACGTGCTCGACCTGCCGGGACCCTGACCGCGGCCTGGTCTGGCGGGACGAGCATTGGCTGGTGCGCCACGTCGGCGGCCCCACGGCCGTGCCGGTGACGCTGCTGCTGTGCCCGATCGCCCACTACGACCTGCACGACCTGCCGCCGGAGCGGGCCGCCGAGCTGGGGCCGATGGTGCAGCGGGTCGAGCGGGCGATCGTGGGGCTGGGCGGCATCGGCCGGGTGCACGTGATGAAGGTCGGCGACGGGGCCTCGCACTTGCACATGTGGCTGATGGCCCGCCCGGCGGGGCTGGGCCAGCTGCGGGGGAGCTGCCTGGCCCTGTGGGACGACCTGCTGCCCAAGCAGGACGAGGCCCAGTGGCGGGCGGTCCTGCGCGAGGTGGGGGCGGCCCTGGCCGCCGGCGGTGGCACCGCAGCCGACCCGGGCGCCTGACGGGCGGCTGTCCGCCCGCACCGCTCGGTGCGGACGGTTGCCGGTCACATGAAGTTGCGGGTGTGCAGGGCGGAGATCGCGGCCGCCTCGCCGGCCGGGAAGCCGATGAACTCCAGGCGCCGCCGCCGGCCCTCGTCCATGCTCTGCTGCAGCCGCTGGACCTCCTGCCAGCCGCGGGCGATGGCGGCCGGGGTCCATGCCCCCGCGGCCAGCACCACCAGCGAGTCGAACACCTTGTGGTTGAGCCCGGCGGTGTCCGCCAGCGCCGAGTGCCGGCGGTGCACGGCGTCGCGGAGCCGGCCGAGGTACGCCCGGTCGCTGCGGACCACGTGAGCGGTGTGGGCCACCCCGAACGCGACGTGCCGGGCCTCGTCCCGGGCGGCCAGCATGGCGACGTCCGCCGTGGCGCCGTCCGGGGCGTGGCGCTGGATGAAGCGCAGCAGGTCCAGGAAGCTGCCCTCGCCGAGCACCGACAGCAGGAACGCGGCGAGCGTGAAGTCCGGCTCGTCGAGCAGGCTCTGCAGCGACGACCGGCCGCCGGCCCCGGACACCCCCATGACCTCGCGGTGCAGCAGCGCCCGGCGGGTGAAGATCTCCACGTGCCGGGCCTCGTCCGCGGCCTGCGCGGCGAGCAGCTGCATGACCTCGCGGTAGTGCGGGTGGAGCCTGGACAGCATCCGGGCCGGGATCATCAGCGCGGCCTGCTCGTTCTCCACCAGGTACGTCATGATCTGCACGACCGCGTCCTCGATGTCCGGCGGCACGGCGTGCGGGCCGTCCCAGCGCACCGCGGTCGCCGGATTCCACTGGCTGGCGGTCGCCTGGGCATAGAGCTGCGGGGCGATGTCCGTCCACACGTGGTCCCGCTCGGCCCAGTCCACGTCGAGCGGTGGCCCGCCCGGCTCGACCAGCGCGCTGCGGGCGGCCAGCCCCCACTCCGGTTTCGCGCGCTCCGCCACGGTGGCCGCGGCCTGCCCGGCGCGTTCGGCGTGGGCCCAGCGCTCCGCGTCGGCCGCGCCCTTCACCACGGTCAGCTCCGGCTGATACCGGTGGCCCTCGGACCGGCACCAGGCGGCCAGGTGCACCGCGAGGGCCGGGTGGTGGCCGCGGATCCGCAGAGGCTCACCCGGCCGCAACGCGCCCAGGGCCCGGTCGATCAGCAGGTGGGCGCCGCCGTCGAGGCCCAGCCCGTCAAGGTCGATAACCGGCGGCACCGAGCCCACCGTCCTGCCGGTAGAAGCCGGTCGCGGTCACCGCCGCGTCCAGCGCCGCATAGCGGTCCGTGCGCCCGGGCAGCCACTGCCGCAGCCCTTCCAGGTCGAGCAGGGGGCGGGCCCCGTCGTCGCCGTAGGACATGCTGAGCAGCAGCTCGATGAACGCGGTAGCGTCGACGCCCGGGCCGGCGGTCAGGTTGCAGTGGTCGTACGGTGCGGTTTGCCCGAGCACCCGCACCGATCCGGACGGCAGCACCCCCTCACGGGCGAACAGCAGCAGGTTCGCGTCGATCAGGCAGGCCGCGTCGGCCTCCCCGGACCGCAGCGCCCGGGCCGCGTCGCGTTCCCCGCCGATGTGGTCGCCGTGCAGGCCGACCCCGACGTCGTACCGGCGGATCCGCGCCGGCACCCCGGCCCCGGCCAGCACGGCCAGGGGGAGCAGGGTGGCCTGCGGCGAGTCGATCGCGCCGGTGGCCACCGTGCGGTCCCGCAGATCGTCGAGGGTGTGCAGGTCCGAGTCGGCGCGGACCACGATCACCGAGGTCAGGTCCCGGTCGGTGTCGCGCATCGCGACCGCGCGCACGTCGACGCCGCGGCTGCGGGCCAGCCGCTGCGCCCGGACCCACGCCAGCGGCGAGTTCCACGCGAGGTCGATCGCGCCGTCCAGCAGGGCCTCCACCTGACGTTCGTACTGTGAGTACAGGACGAAGTCGAAGTCCACCCCGCGCTCGCGGAACCACGCGCGGAAGCCGCCCCAGATGGTCACCACCTTGGGGTCGTAGGCGACCGCGCCCAGCACCAGCTCGCTCTTCATGCGGTCGCCGCGTCCAGCAGCGGCAGCTCGCACAGCGCCCGCCCGACGAAGTCGTGCAGCGTCGCGGTGGTCGGCGCCATCACGCGGGCGGCCCGCGAGTCGCGGAACCGGCGCTCGATGCCCAGTTCCTTGCGGAAGGCGGCCCCGCCGCAGGTGAGCATCGCCAGGTCGGCGGTGGCGGCCGCGCTCTCGTCCGCGGCGGCCTTCGCCTCCAGCACCAGCAGCTGCGCCTCGGCCCTGCCCTCCTCGATCGCGTTCAGCGCGGCGTCCACGAGGGCGGCGGTCCGGTCGGTGTCGATCCGCATCCGGGCCACCGCGGCGCGGTACTCCGATTGCTCGGCCAGCGACCGGCCGAGATGCTCGAGGCGGGTGCGGCCGATGTGCGCGACGGTCTCCGCGGTCACCGCCTCCATCAGGCCGACGCTCGCCGACGCGTTGAGCAGCAGGAAGACCGGCAGGACGGCGGACAACGCCAGGTCCAGGCCCCCGCCGTCGGTGCCGAGCAGCGACGCCCGCGGCACCCGCATGTCCACCGCGGACATCGGGCGCGAGTTGTTGCCGCGCAGCCCGAGACCGTCGAACGGGCCGGCGACCGAGAGCCCCGGGGTGTCCGCAGGCACGAACCACAGCGACATCGGCCCGTCCCCGGTCACCGGCCGGCTCGACCAGACGAGGCTGTCCGCCTGGCCGGCCGAGGTGACCCAGCTCTTGCGGGCGTTGAGCACGACATGGTCGCCGTCCGCGGCGGCCGAGCTCATCGGCGCCCAGAAGTGGCTGCGCGAGCCCGGCTCGGAGAACGCCAGGGTGCTCAGGTGCCGCCCGTTCGCGATCGTCCGCAGCTCCGCCTCCCGGTGCCCGGCGCGCAGCGTGGCGACCGCACTGTAGTGCATCATCACCACCATGGCGGTGGACCCGCACGCGCTCGACAGGGTCCGCACCACGCGGGCGGCCTCGCGCAGGCTCCCGCCGGGGCCGCCGAACTCGGGCGGCACGGTGAGGGCGAGCAGGCCGGCGTCGGCGAGAGCGTCCACCGCCTTGCGGGGAAACGATCCCGAGCGGTCGATCTCGGCCGCCTCGGGTGCCACGATCTCGTCGACAATCCGCGCCAGGTCTCGTTCGGCAGACAAGGTCCCCCACCCCATTCCATCGATTGATGCCGATCATAGCGAATCGTCCGGCCCGTACTCGGGGCGTTTTGGCGGGCGGTAGCGCCGTGGGCCGGTTCTGTGCGAGGTGGGCGACGTTTGGCGCGATAAGCCCGAAACGTCACGAAGCTCGGCGACCCCGCAGACGTTTCGGACTTATGCTGCGTCGGGGTATAAGTCCGATAAGTCGTGGCGTGCCAGCGCCCGACTTATCGTGTTCAGGCCTTCTGCCGGATTTCGCGGAGGGCCATCGCCAGCGTCCGGGTCGCCGCCGTGGCCCAGGCCGTCGCCAGGAGCGCGTACAGGGCCACGGCCAGGGCGGTCAGGGCGGTCGCGTGCGTGCGGGCGGCGAGCCCCGCGGTGCCGGTGACCAGGGTGCCGACCGGGAACACGAACGCCCACCAGGCCAGCGTGAACGGCAGGCCGCCGTGGCGGGCGGCGCGCAGCGTCAGCGCGGCGGCCAGGGCCAGCCACAGCAGCGCGAAGCCGAGCGTGGGCAGGCCGTAGAGGACGGCGAAGGCCTGGGCGGCGGGGCCGTACGGGGCCGGGAGGGTCGTGGCGGCGACGGTGCCGAGCAGGTGGGCCGCGGTGATCGACTGGCCGAGCGGGCCGAGGACGATCCACCAGGTCGGGGCGAGGGCGGCGGGGCCGGGGCCGTGGTGGACGAGCCGCGACCACAGCTGGGGCAGCATGACCACGGTGGCGGCCAGGCTGACGCCGAAGAGCGCGTAGCCGGCCAGCACCAGGTCGAGGCGCAGGGGACCGGTCAGGTGCGGGGCGAGCAGCGCCGCGTTGGCGGCCGACACCATCGGCGGGACCACCGGCATGAGCCAGCCGCCGAAGGCCGCGTCCGGGGCGGCGGGGCGGCCGGTCATCATGCGGTAGGGGATGGCGACGGCGGTGGCGAGGCCTCCCGCGGTACCGATGAGCCAGCAGACGGCGTCGAGGGGGACCGCCGCCGGCAGGCCCAGCACGAGCGCGCCGCCGCCGACGGTGAGCGCGGCCATCGGCGGGGCGCCCCAGAACTGGGCCGTCACCTGATCGGCGGCCGCGGGCCGGTGGCGTTGCGCGACCCAGGCGGCGCTCAGCACCACCAGCAGCGCGGCCGCGAGGGCCCACACCGCGATCGCGACCGGGCGCAGGGCCGGTGCGTGCAGCGGGAGGGTCGTGGCGGCGACGGCCACGATGCCGGTGCCCATCACGGTGGTGAACCAGTTCGGGCCCAGCCGGGCGGGCGGCTGCGGGTGGGTCGTCGCGGCGGCGGCCGGGGCGGTCAGCAGTGCGGTCATGGTTATTACGCTGCGCCCTGCCGGGCGGGGCCGGTAGGCCGTGATCGCGTCTGACGTCATAATCTGCGGTTATGCCTCTGCCGCCGGTGGTCCGCGACCTGAGCACCTTCGACCTGCTGCTGTCCGTGGTGCGGCTCGGCAGCGTCGGGCGGGCGGCGGCCGAGCACCGCATCTCGCAGCCGGCGGCGAGCGCCCGGCTGCGGCAGCTGGAGCGGCAGCTGGGGGTGGCGCTGCTGCACCGCACGCCGCGCGGCTCGACGCTCACCGAGGCGGGGGCGCTCGTCGTGGACTGGGCGCGCAGCGCCGTGGACGCCGCGGCGGAGCTGGCCGCGGGGGCGGCGGCGCTGCGGGCCGGTGCGGACAGCCGGCTGGCGGTGGCGGCCAGCCAGACGGTGGCGGAGTACCTGCTGCCGGGCTGGCTGGTGGCGCTGCGCCGGGTGCATTCCGAGCTGGCGGTCGCGCTGCGGGCCGGCAACTCGACGCAGGTGGCGGCGGCAGTGCTGGGCGGGGAGGCCGGGGTCGGCTTCGTCGAGGGGCCCGACGTGCCGGCGGGGCTGCAGGCGGAGGTGGTCGCCGAGGACCGGCTCGTGGTGCTCGTCGCGCCCGGGCACGCGTGGGCCCGGCGGCGGCGCGGCGTCGCCGCCGACGAGCTGGCCGCCACGCCGCTGGTGGCGCGGGAGGCGGAGTCGGGGACGCGCCGGGCCCTCGAGGCGGCGCTGCGCGATCAGGGGTGTGGGCTTTTGGCGGTACCGATGCTGGAATGCTCGTCGACGACGGCGATCAAGCACGCGGTCGCCGCGGGGAGCGGACCGGCGGTGCTGAGCTCCCTCGCGGTCACCGGGGAGCTGGCGTCGGGGGCGCTGGTCGAGGTGCCCGTGTCCGGCCCGCCGCTGCGGCGCAGCCTTCGGATGGTGTGGCCGGCCGGAGGACAGCTGACCGGCCCGGCGCGCGACCTGCGGGGCATCGCGCGGCGCAGTCAGTCCCAGACGACGTTGGAGCAGTAGCGGTCGGCCTTGGCCCGGTACATCGCCAGGTCGGCCCGCCGGATCAGCTCGGCGATCGTGGTCGGCTCGCCGTCGTTGACGGCCACGCCGATGGAGGCGGTCACCGAGAAGCTGTGCCCGTCGATCGTCATCGGCTCGGTGATGGCGGTGGCCAGGGCCTCGACGGCGGCCGGCCAGCGCGGCTCCGGGCCGGTGCGGGCCTCGGTGAGCACGGCGGCGAACTCGTCGCCGCTGAGCCGCACGGCCAGGTCGTCGCGCACGCAGCGGCTCAGCCGGTCGGCCACCGTGCGCAGCACCTCGTCGCCGGCGGCGTGGCCGTAGCGGTCGTTGATGGGCTTGAAG
Organism: Dactylosporangium salmoneum; assembly: GCF_039532525.1. Taxonomy (NCBI): domain Bacteria; kingdom Bacillati; phylum Actinomycetota; class Actinomycetes; order Micromonosporales; family Micromonosporaceae; genus Dactylosporangium; species Dactylosporangium salmoneum. The sequence continues at coordinate 93,517 of NZ_BAAARV010000015.1, read as the reverse complement.
CCGTTGAGGTCGAGCACGACGACCGCGCAGCGGCCGGTGCGGGCGAGCAGCCGGGGGCCGGCGGCGTTGAGGTGGCGGCGGTTGGCCAGGCCCGTCAGCTCGTCGTGGTTGGTCTCCCACCACAGCGCGGCGCGCTCGGCCTCGAGCATCGCGACCTGGGCCCGCAGCCGGGCGACCTCGTCCTCGGGGGACTCCTCCGCGGCCCGGGCACCCGTCGTGGTGTCGGCCTGGCTGAGGATATCCATCGATGCCCTCTCTGACCACAGTGGACCGCCCCCGCGGCGCATCTCGATCAGTATCATCGCCCGGCGGCTTCCGCGGTGCAAGATTTCACAAAGGAAGAGTTCTGGGTGACATTTTAGGAACGATCTTGATCTGGATACGCTCAGTGCGCAAAAATTTCACGACGAATGAATGAGATCGCGCCGCTGTGATCTTATGCACCACCTTGTCCGAAATTGCGCGCGGAAATAGGCGTTACTCATTACCGAGTGTGATCGGACGCCGTACCCCCCGAAGGAGAGCACGATGACGCCCGGCAATAGCGAATGGATCATGTCGAGCCGGTCGACCGGCAACGGCGGCAGCTGCGTCGAGGCGCGCCGCTACGACGGCCAGATCGAGGTCCGCAACAGCAAGCGGCCGGACGAGAGCACGGTGCGGTTCACCGTCGAGGAGTGGGACTCGTTCCTCGACGGCGCCAAGAAGGGTGAGTTCGACCGGCTGCTGACCGACTGATCAGGCCTGCGATCGATCAGGGCTTGCGGCCGACCCCGGCCCAGATCCCGCCCGGCCCGGCGGGCTGGGGCTGGTCGGCCGCGGTGCCCGGGGCCCACTGCTGGGCCCACACCACGCCGGGCTCGACCAGCTCGAGGCCGGCGAACAGCCGTTCCACCTCGGCCCGGGTGCGGACCGTGCCCGGCGTCGCCGTGCGGCGCTGGTAGACGTCCTCCGCCGCCGGGCTGCGGCCGATCATGGTGAAACTTTCGGTGGCCGTGTGGGACACCACCAGGTAGCTGCCCGGCGGCAGCGCGGCCAGCAGCTCGGCGGTCACCGCCTCCGCGGTCGCGTGGTCGGGCACGAAGTGCAGCACGGCGGCCAGGATCAGGCCGACCGGCCGGCCGAGGTCGAGGACCCGGCGCACCTCGGGGTGCTCCAGGATCGCCCTGGGCTGCAGCAGGTCGCCGCGCACCGCGACCGCCCGCTCGTCGCCGGCCAGGATCTCCAGGCCCTCGGCCACCGCCACCGGGTCCAGGTCGACGTAGACCACCCGGGCGTCGGGCTGCGGCCCGCGCACGATGGTGTGCACGTTGTCGACGGTCGGGATGCCGGAGCCCACGTCGAGGTACTGCTTGATGCCCGACTCCGCCAGGAACCGCGCGGCGGCGGCGACGAACCCGCGGTTGGCCCGCGCCGCGTCCCGGATGAACGGGAACTGGGCGATGACCGCCTCCGCCGCCTCCCGGTCGGCCGGGAAATTGTGGATGCCGCCCAGGTAGTAGTCGTACATCCGGGCCGCGGTCGCCGCCTTGCGGGCGTTCGCCGATGGTTGTTCCTGCACGCCGGTCATTGTCGCCCGTCTCCCCGTGTCGACGAAATCAAGGCCGGAAATCCGCGATCGGCACCGCTGCCTCGCAGATCAGCGCGAAGACGCGGCGGTACTCCGCCACCTCCGCCTCCTCCTCGAGGTACAGCGCGCCGATGTGCGACTCGAGATACACCACGTCGGGGTCCTCGGGGTCCTCGAAGTCCATGATGCGAAACGCCCCGGCCATCGCCGCGTGGGCGCCGGCCGTCCAGGGCAGCACCAGGATCTCGACCCGGTCCTGCGTGGCCGCCTCGCGCAGGTGCTCGATCTGCGCGGCGAGGGTCCGCGGGCCGCCAACCTGCCGGGTGAGCACCCCCTCGCCGAGGACCGTCGTGCGGTGCGGCCGGGGGTCGCGGGCGGCCAGTGCGGCCTGCCGCTGCAGCCGCAGCTTCACGTGCCGGTCCGCGGCGTCGTCGTCGACGGCCTGCTCGGCGCCGTAGACCGCGCGGGCGTACTGCTCGGTCTGCAGCTCCCCGGGGACGACCTCGCCCTCGTAGGTGCAGATCCGGGTGGCGCTGGCCTCCAGCCCGACGTACAGCTTGAACCAGTCCGGGATCACCGGGTTGGCGTCCCACCACTCCTCCTGGGACGTGCCCAGGGCGAGCTCGGACAGCGCGTCGGTGATGCTCTCGTCGATGCCGTACAACCAGCACAGCGCGCGCACATTGGCGACCGTGACGGGCACCTTGCCGGTCTCGATGCGGTGCAGCGTCGGCTCGGAGATACCGAGCTTGGCCTCGGCGACCTCGCGCCGGCTCTTGCCGGTGGCGACCCGCAGCCGGGTCAGCCGGCGGCCCAACGCGCGGCGCACGACCCGTTGCCCGGTGACCGGCACGAACCACCTCCACGCCACGCTGCGAAACCGAACCGGTACTGCCGGCTGACACCATACCTCTGACATTTGCGGAGTCAACATCACCCGGCGGCCCGATTTCCCCGACCGTCCGTTGTGGACAGCTATGACGGACGACTATCTCGACCCGCCGCGCTACTGTGCCAGTCATGCCGTCGCCGGTCGTCTCCGTGATCTCGGCAATCGCCGCGAAGGCCGCCTCCTGGGCCGGCACCGCAACGTCTCGCCAAGTGGAACGACACCGCCACGAGCGCGACGCTCGCACCCTCGGTCCAGCCGAGGACCTCGTGGAGCGGCTGTCCCCGAACGACCTGCGGGCCGTGCTGGACTACGCCAACACGCCGGCCTTCGAGCAATTGGCGCTCCAGACCATGGTGCATGTGCATCATGAACGCCATCGTGAGCCAGACGACGAGTTCCTGGCCGCGATGCGGGAACAGGTCCGCCTCGGGCTTCGCGCCCGGGCGTCGTTCTCGCAGGAGCGGCTGATCACCGCCACCGATGCGGTCTGCGGCATTCTGCTCGAGCAGATTGCCTTGGCACGCTTGCCGGAGCACGCACCCCCGAACGCGTTGCGTCTGTCGGCCGGGGCACGGATCGCCACCATGGCCGTACGCAACAGCAAGCTCCTGGCCTGCATGGAGCACCATGCACGGATCGCCGACAAAGTTGCCGACTACCGTCGCCAGGTCGCCGCCCTCCAAGGCAAAATCCGCTTCCCGCACGCGGGCACCATCAAGCCCGTGCCGTGGGAAGCGCTGTACGTGGAGCCCGAGCTGGACGAGCCTCCGCAGACATTTGCCGAGCTGACGGCCCCGGGGCGTCGCACGGTGATTCTCGGCGATCCTGGGGCGGGCAAGTCGACCATTGCGCTGCATCTGGCCTTCCTGACGGCGACGAACAAGGCCGAGACCACCATCCCGTTCGTGGTGATCCTGCGGGACTTCGTGGAGGAACTTCGCCGCGGCCACCCGAGCCTGCTGGACTGCATCGTCAAGGCGACCAACGCGCCCTACGGGGTCCCGATGGACGCCGAAACGGTCGAGTACCTGCTTCTCAACGCCCGCTGCGTCGTGCTCGTCGACGGGCTCGACGAGGTGACGGATCCGCGGCTGAGGTCCCGGGTGGCCGACCTCGTGGACGGCTTCGCCCACCTGTTCCCGTTGGTGCCGTTGGTGGCGACGTCGCGCAGGATCGGCTATTCCGACGCGCCCCTTGATCCCGATCTGTTCGGCGTGGTCCGCATCATGCCGTTCAACCGCGAGCGCGCCGAGGCGTACGTCGGGAAATGGTTCAGCCTCGTCGAGCGGAGCGAATTCATCGACCCGTTCCTGCGGGAGAGCCGTTCGGTTGCCGACCTCCGGAGTAACCCGCTCATGCTGTCGCTGCTGTGCGTGATGTATGCGAGCGAGCAGTATCTGCCGCGCAATCGAGCCCAGGTCTACGAGCGCTGCGCCACCATGATGTTTGAGCGGTGGGACGTGCTCCGCGGCGTCAGGCGGCAGCGTGAGTTCGACGGCCGGGTCCGCGGCGCCGTGCAGGAGCTTGCCTGGCACCTCTTCACCGGCAGGGTACTGGAGCTGCGCGAGTCCGCCGCGATACAGGTGCTGGCCCGGTACTTGACATCCCGGCGTTTCGACCCGCTGGACGCCCACGAGCTCGCGGTCGACGTCCTCGAGCTGTGTGCCAACCGGGCCTGGGTGCTCACGGAGCTCGGCACCCACGAGGGGGAGGCCGTCTACGGCTTTGCGCACCGAACGTTCCTCGAGTACTTCGTGGCAGAACGCATCGTGCGGACCCACGTGAGCCCGGAAGAGGTCTGGGAGATCATCGCGCCCCACCTAGACAAGCCGGAGTGGCGGGTGGTGACCGACCTCATCCTGCAGCTGCTCGATCGCAACATCGACGGCGGCGCCGACCATCTGGTGGAGCTGGCGCTCGACCGGGGCGACGAGCCGGCCATGTGGTTCGCGATCGATGCCGCGGCGGCGGTCAGCCTTGCCCCGCCGGCCGTGGACGCAGTCGTCGAATGGACGGTCGAGCGTTCGCTCCGGCTTTCCCTGGTGGACCGGACTCCATTCGGCAACGGGTCATTCGCGCCGGCCCACGCTGCCGATGCACCGCTGAGGCAACTCGTCGGCGAGTCACTCGATGGGAACCTCCCACGGATCAGCAGGGCCTTGATGTCGAGCCTGGATCGCCGGGCCGCCGCCGGCGACGCGACCGCCGTGTTCATTGGCATGCACATCGGGACCGCTACGGACAGCAGCCTTTGGAACGCGCGCGAGGCCGAGTTCGCGCAGCGATGGTCGGACACCGTGCAGGGCCGGATCTGGGCGATCCACCGGGAGGCTAAGTCCGGCTGGACGGCGGAGCTGGTCGATCGGCTGTTCGCCGAGTCGGGACCGCCGGCTTTTTTCAGCTATCGCCGGGTCCTCCAGACTCAGTTCCGACCGGTCGTGGAGTCCTTGCTGCGCGGCTTCCATCACGACTCGTCAGCGGCGGTCCGGCTGTGCCGACTGCTGGTGAAGCGTCGGGGTCCCTGGGTTGCCGGGGAGCTCGACCCACCACCGGCCGGGGTGTTGGCGTCATCGGTGCACTGCGTGCTTGGTCTGCCCTATCTCGAGAAGATGGGCGGGCTCGCCCCATCCTTGGAAGGCGCCGACCCGGAGGTGCTCGGGTTTCTCATGGACTGGGAAGCGGGGGCGTTCTCCGTGATCTCAGATCCAGCGGCTGCCGAGCCACATGCGGGCCAGCCAGTCGGCGTAGGGGATGGGCTCGCCCGAGTAGATGGGGTAAAAGTAGGCGAAGCAGGCGGCGACCAGTAGGACGTAGGTGCCGGCGATCACCGCGCCGATGACGCGGCGGTCGCTGTCCGGGGCGGTGCTGCGCGGCGGGCCGATGATGGCGCCTAGGACGTACACCACGGCCAGCACGAGGAACGGCTCGGCGGGCAGGGCGTAGAAGTAGAACATGGTGCGGTGCGCCGGCATCGACTGGAACCACGGGACGATGCCGGCCAGGGCGCAGGCCATGATGAGCCACGCGCGGCCGTCGCGGCGGGCGATGGCGAGCCAGCCCAGCGCGATCAGGGCGGGCAGGAACGACCACCACAGCAGCGGGGTGCCGAGCAGCAGGACGCTGTCGGCGCAGCTGGCCGCGCCGCACGGGCCGGCCTGCTCGAACGAGAACAGCACCGGCCGGCCGAGCAGCAGCCACTGCCACGGCCACGACTGGTACGGGTGCGACGCGTCCAGGGTGGTGTGGAAGCCGTAGGCCGCCTCGTGGTAGTGCCACAGGTTGATCAGCGGGTCGATGGGCCGGTCGTGCGGCAGGGCGTTGGTCTCGGCGTACCAGTGGCGGAAGTAGCCGTCGTCGGAGGCGAACCAGCCCCACCAGGTGCCCAGGTAGGCCACCACCGCCAGGCCGATGATGGCAAGCGTCCAGCCGAACGCCTCCGGCAGGCCGTCGGCCAGCCAGCGGCGAACCCCGGCGCTGCGCCGCGCGCTCAGGTCGAAGACGACCACGAGGGCGGCGAAGAGGATGACGTACCACAGGCCGCTCCACTTGACCCCGCAGGCCAGGCCCAGCGCGACGGCGCAGGCGAGGCGGTACCACGGCACGCCCAGCTTCGGCCGCTTGTCCGGGTCGGCGCCGTCCTCCAGCAGGCGCAGCCAGCGACGACGGCGGTGCTCCCGGTCGAGGACCAGGAACCAGAACGCCACGACGATCCAGAACATGAGGAAGATGTCGAGCAGCGCCGCCCTCGACAGCACGAAGTGCATCCCGTCGAGGGACATCAGCAGGCCCGCGGTGGCGGCCAGCACGGTGGAGCGCAGCAGCCGCCACGCCGCCATCGTGACGAGCAGGATCGACAGCGCGCCGACGACCACGGCCATGATCCGCCAGCCGAAGGCGTTGTAGCCGAACAACTGCTCGCCGAGGCCGATCATCCACTTGCCCAGCGGAGGATGCACGACGTACTGCGGCGTGTTGTCCTCCGGGTTCCACTCCACGCCGCGCTGCAGCAGGTCCTGCGCCTCGTTGGCGTAGTAGACCTCGTCGAACATGACCTCTTTGGGGCGGGTCAAGTTGATCAGCCGCAGGATCAGGCCGACGCCGGTGACGAGCGCGGCGGCGAGCCAGAAGCCAGACGTGAACCGGCCGGGACCGGCGAGCCGCCGCCGCACGATGTCGGGAACCCCCGTGTTCATTTGTGGAATCCTAATGCGCTACGACAGGGGGGTATTCATCACGGTCTGGATCTCGGCGGCGCTCAGGGCCCGGTTGTAGACGCGGGCCTCGTCGATCAGGCCCTTGAAGTACTCGCCGTACGGGGTGTTGCCGCCGATGGACAGCTGGCCGGTGGTCTGTTTCAGCGTGCCGGTCTTGGCCTTGGTGGACACCAGCGTGCCGTTGACGTACAGCCGCAGGTTCGCCCCGTCGTAGGTGAGCGCGATGTGGGTCCACTGGCTCAGCGGGCAGGCGGTCGTGCCGTACACCACGGAGTCACTCGAACCGGTGGTCACCCCGCCGGCCGGCTTCAACGCCCCGGAGTCGCTGCCGGCGTCGAGGAACCAGGCGTCGGTCTCCTTGTGCATGACCGTCCGCCAGCCCGACTGGGACGCGGTCGGCTGCACCCACGCGGTCATCGTGAGGCCGGTCGTCGGGTTCAGCGTCGCCGAGGACGGGATCTTCACCAGGTCCCCGGAGCCGTTGAACGACAGTGCCCCGCCGTACTTGCCTGTCGTCCACGTCGCCCCGGTGATCGTGCCGGCGTTGCCGTTGCCGGACGAGTCGGCGGCCGTGGCGCCGCTGCCGGCGTCGAACGTGTACCCCGCGATCAGCCCGGTCGGCTGGGTCGGCGCGTTCGACGTCGTCGCGGTGGCCGTCGGTGACCAGCCGCTGACGTTGCCCGACGCGTCCGCGGCCGCCACCCGGTACAGGTAGGTGGTGTTGGCGGCCGGGGCGGCGTCCGTGTAGGCGTTGGTCGCCGGCGTGGCGATCTGGGCGAAGTCGGTGCAGCCGGCGCCGGTGCAGCGCTGGACGCGGTACTGCGTGACGCCCACGTTGTCGGTCGAGGCCGGCCAGGCCAGGGTGACCTGGGTGCCGTTCGCCGTCGCGGTCAGCGACGCCGGGGTCGACGGCGGGGTCGAGTCCGGCAGGGCCGGCGTCGTGGCCGTGGCGATCGCCGAGTACGCGCTCAGGTTCCCGGCGGCGTCGGTGGCCCGCACCCGGTACCGGTACGCGGTGCTCGCCGCCAGCCCGGTGTCCGACCACGTGGTGCCGGCCGGCTGGGCGACCTCGGCCCAGGTCGTGCAGCTGGCGCCGGTGCAGCGCTCCACGCGGTACCCGGCGACGCCCACGTTGTCGGTCGACGCCGTCCACGACAGGTCGACCTGCGTGGGGCTGGCCGCGGTGGCGGTCAGGCCGGTCGGCGCCGACGGGGCGGTGGTGTCCGAGGCGGTCGTCGTCGCGGTCGCGACGTTCGAGTACCCGGAGAGGTTGCCCGCCGCGTCGGCCGCCCGGACCCGGAACTGGTACGTGGTCCCGGCGGTCAGGCCGGTGTTCGCGTACGTCGCCGTGGTCGTGGTCGCCACCTGGGCGAAGTTCGTACAGCCGGCGCCGCTGCAGCGCTCGATGCGGTACTCCGCGACGCCCACGTTGTCCGTGGAGCCGCCCCACGTCAGGTTGATCTGCGTGTTGCCGGCGACCGTGGCGGCCAGGTTCGCGGGGACGCTCGGCGGGGTCGTGTCGGCCGCGGCGCCCGTCGTGGCCTCCGCCACCGGCGAGAAGCCGCCGACGTTGCCGGCCGCGTCGGCGGCCCGCACCCGGTAGGCGTACGTCGTCGTCGCGCTCAGCCCGGTGTCGGTGAACGACGTGCCGCCGACCGTGCCGAGCGAGACGAAGTTCGTGCAGCCGGCGCCGAGGCAGCGCTGCACCTGGTAGCCGGAGACGGCGACGTCGTCGGTCGCGGCCGGCCAGGACAGGTTCACCTGCGAGGAGCCGTTGGCGGCCGCGGTCAGCCCGGTGACCGTCGACGGCGGCGTCGTGTCCGCCACCGGCGCCGTCAGGGGCGAGTTCATGATGGTCTGTACCTCGGTGGCGCTCAGCGCCCGGTTGTAGACCCGCGCCTCGTCGATGAGGCCGGTGAAGTACTCGCCGTAGGGCGCGTTGCCGCCGATGGACAGCGGGCCCGTCGTCTGCTTCAGCGTGCCGGTCTTGGCCTTGGTCGAGACCAGCGTGCCGTTGACGTACAGGCGCAGGTTGGCCCCGTCGTAGGTGAGCGCCACGTGGGTCCACTGGTTCAGCGGGCTCGCCGTCGTGCCGTACACCACGGAGTCACTGGATCCCGTGGTCACGCCGCCGGCCGGCTTCAGCGGCCCGGAGTCGCTGCCGGCGTTGAGGAACCAGGCGTCGGTCTCCTTGTGCATGATGGTCCGCCAGCCCGACTGGGACGCGGTCGGCTGGACCCACGCCGCCATCGTCAGCCCGGCCGAGGCGTTCAGCGACGCCGACGACGGCACCTTGACCACGTCGGTCCCGCCGTGGAACTGCAGGGCGCCGCCGTACTTCCCGGCCGCGGGCGTCGCGCCGGTGATCGTCCCGTCGTTGCCGTTGCCCGACGCGTCCGTCGCGCCGGAGTCGAACGTGTATCCGGCGATCAGCCCGGCCGGCTGCGTCGGCGCGGAGCCCAGCACCGCGGTGGCGACGTTGGAGTACGGGCTGACGTTGCTCGACGGGTCGACCGCGGCGACCCGGTACTGGTAGGTCGTGTTCGCGCTCAGCCCGGTGTCGGTGAACGTCGTCGCGGTCGGGGTGGCGATCTGCGCGTAGTTCGTGCAGCCGGCGCCCTGGCAGCGCTCCACCCGGTAGCCGCTGACCAGCACGTTGTCCGTCGACGCCGTCCAGTTCAGCGCCACCTGCGTGCCGTTCACCGCCGCGGTCAGGTTCCCGGGCGCGGTCGGCGGAACACTGTCCGAGCCGACCGGCAGTAGCACGCTCGTGCTGGCGCGCAGGCCGCTCGCGTCGGTCGCGGTCAGGATGATCTCGTAGGAGAACGTGCCGATCGGGCCGTGGTCATCGACGACGAAGCTGCCGGTCGCCCCGGCGCCCCCGACGAACGTATGGATGTGCGTGTCGTGGTGCAGCAGCACGGTCCAGCTCAGCGCGCTGGCCGGCAGCGGGCCCTGGTCCGGGTCGGTGGCCGAGCCGGCGAAGTTGACGGTCTGGCCGGGCTGCACGGTCGTGTTGTTCAGCGGCGCGCTGATCGTCGGCACCGGGGGAGCGCTGCCGACGGTGACCGTTGTGGTCGCCACCGACGTGAGCCCGGCGCTGCCGGTCACGGTCAGCTTGGCCAGGAACGTCTGCACACCCGTCGCGGTGTACGTGTGGGCCGGGTTCGCCGCCGTGGAGGTGGTGCCGTCGCCGAAGTCCCAGAGGTACGACAGGCTCGCCCCGCCGGCGTCGACCGAGCCGGCGCTGGAGAACTGGACCGTCAGCGGCGAGTAGCCGGACTGCGGGCTCGCCGAGGCGGTCGCCGACGGGCCGTTGAACCGGATCCGGCGGATCTGCCCGGTCGTGAACGACAGGTAGTAGATCATCCCGTCGGGCGCCACGGTGAGCGCGACCGGCGCCTCGACGTTGGTGGCGAAGGGCTGCACGCCGATCGGGTTGTGGTTGGCGTCGAACACGACCCGCTTGATGAAGTTGCCGGAGTAGTCGGCGAAGAAGAAGTTGTTCTGGAACTGCACCGGGTAGACCGTGCCGGTGTAGAACGGCCCGCCGATCGCCGCGGTGCCCACCGTGTGGTTGTAGGTGTGGTACGGCGCGGTGACCGCCGACGCCGGCAGGTTCTGGCACAGGGTGTACAGCTGCTGGAAGGAGCCCTGCACGTCGTTGCCCTCGTAGCACGGCCAGCCGTAGTTGGCCCCGGGCACGCCGTCGTTGATCTCCTCCCACGTGTTCCAGCCGACGTCGCCGAACCAGATGTGGTTCGTGCCCGGCTGCAGCGCGAACCGGAACGGGTTGCGCACGCCGTAGAGGTACACCTTGGACTTGACGCTGTTCGTGCCGTCGTAGAACGGGTTGTCGGCGGGCGCGGTGCCGTCCTTGTTGATGCGCAGGATCTTGCCGCGGTAGCTGTTGAGGTCCTGCGCGCCCAGCGCCAGCGGGTCGGCCTTGTTGGCGTCGTCGGCGTCGCCGTTGCCCACGAACAGCTTGCCGTCCGGGCCGAACTGCAGCGCCCCGATGGTGTGGCTGCTGCCGTCGGCCGGGATGCAGTCGGCGCCGGCGGGCTGGGCGCTGCACGGGGCGGTGCCGACCGAGCCCAGGATCACCGTCTCGCTTCCGGCCAGCGCGCGGTCGGGGTTGGCCGGGTCGGCGGTCACGCGGACCAGGCGGGACGTCTTGGCGCCGGGGTCGTTCGGGTTGCTGGTGTTCTCGTAGACGTACGTCAGGTAGACGTAACCGTTGGTGACGAAGTCCGGGTCGAACGCGAAGCCCCAGAGCCCCCGGTCGTCGTAGGTGTTCACCTTGCCGGTCAGGTTCAGGAACGGGGTCGGCAGGACCGAACCGTTCTTCACCACCCACACCACGCCGGGCTTGGTCCACACGAACAGCCGCCCGTCGGGGGCGAAGGCCTCGCCGACCAGCGTGTACTTGTCGACGGTGGCGACCACCTCGGTGGTGAACCCCGGGTTGGCGAACGTGTCGGCCACGGCCGGGGTGGGTTGCGAGACGACGACGAACAGGCCCAGCAGCAGCCCGGCGATCACGCCGATCGCCCGGTTCCTGCGCTTCCTGGACACCACCATGGCCACACCTTCCGCCTTCGATTGGCGCGCAATATAGGCACCGTTGCGCCCTGACCGGAATCAACCGAACGAATGGCGACGCATGGCAATACGTGACTTTGCGCCCGTTTTCGGGGCCTCTGGCGCGGGTTGTCGTCGGCTTTCCGTCACGTGTTCTTCGCTGGGCTTTCCCGGCGCGGATGCCGAACCTTTGCGGCGGTCTGCTCCGTAGTGGCCGGTGGGAGCCCGCTCGTGCCGGGCCGGCTGATCGTTTCCGGTCGCCGTTACGACGCGAGCCAGGCGCCGAGGATGCCGACGTACTCGGGGGCCAGCGCCGGGCTCCACCGCAGGAAGTACACGGCCATGGACAGCGCGTGCAGCGCGTGGGCCAGGCGAACCCGCTCCGGCCAGTCGTCCGGCAGCGGGCACAGCGCGGCGTAGGCGGTCAGGAACGGTTCGCGGCCCTCCGGGAACGCCGTGAAGATGTGCTCGTCGAGCTTGCCGAAGTCCAGGAAACGATCGGCGTACCGGCCGTGCTCGAAGTCCAGCAGGCACGCGATCCGGCCGTCGCGCATGATCAGGTTCGGGCGCCACAGGTCGCCGTGGGTCAGGGCCGGCGGGTCGTCGCAGGCGACGCGGTCCACCGCCCGGTGCAGGGCCGCCGCGAGCCGTTCGTTGCCCGCCGCGAGCAGGTCGCGAGGGGCCTCGGCCAGCCGGGCGTCGATCAGGGCGTGCAGGGACGTCGCGGCGTCGGCGTGGCGGGTGCGGCCCAGCACGTCGCCGAACCATTCGCCGGCGCACGAGTGGACCCGGCCCACCAGCTCGCCCAGCTCGGCGGCGAAGGCCAGGCGCTCCGGCGCGGACATGGTCGCCCAGGCGGCGTCGGCCGGAATACCCTTCTGGTACTCCTGGACGAGCAGCGGGCCGTCCAGCGGCGCGCTGTAGGCGGCGAAGGCGCGGTAGCGGACCACCGGCACCCCGCCCTCGGCGGCCCGGCGGGTCGTGGCGATCAGGCCGCGCAGGTGCTCCGGGTCCTTGTCGCGGACCGGGGTCTTGGCCAGCAGCGGGCCCTCGTCCGTGTCGGCCACCCACTGGCGGCTGGTGTAGCCGGCGTCGAGCCGGCGTATGGCATCGATCCGCAGGCCCGGGCAGGCCTTCCGCAACGCTTCCCCGATGGCGTCGATCATCGGCACACCGTACCGGGAAGGTGTCAGCCTAGTTTCCTAGGATGCGCTACAGGTTGTGGGGTGCCGGTCAGCAACGTGTCACCAGACCCGAACGGTGCCGATCATGACTGGCCTCGCGCGAAGGCTCGAGCTGTCGAGCCCTTCCGTGTGGGCGTAGTGCTGGGCAAACGCCGTTGACCCGCCACGGCGCGTGGAGTCTCAATACGCTCTCACCTACACACCATTATCTCATGAGCACCAATTTCAACTACAACGGGTAGCGGCTGTCGGCTTATCCGGTGACCGCTACGGTGCCCAGCATGCTTACTGGTGACGAGAAGTTCGTTCGTTCCGGGCAAGTTCGGTTGTGGACCGAGCGTTTCGGCCGCCCTGCTGACCCCACCGTCCTGTTGGTCATGGGTACCGCTACACAGGGCGTCGGCTGGCCCGATGAGCTTGTGGAAGCTCTCGTGAACAGCGGCCGGCAGGTGATCCGGTTCGATCACCGTGACACCGGCCGTTCCGACTCCGTCGACTTCACAACGCATCCGTACGCGCTCGCCGACATGGCGGCCGACACGGCCGCCGTGCTGGACGGTCACGGCGTCGCGGCCGCGCACATCGTCGGGACGTCGCTGGGCGCGGCGATCGGGCAGTGGCTCGCCGTGCACCAGGCGGCCCGTGTCCGCACGCTGACGGCAATGGCCTCCTCTCCGATGGGGAACAACCCCGGCCCGGCGTGGGCGCGGGCAATGGCAGGTCAACCGGCTGCGGCCGACGATCTCCCGCCCCCGACGGCACGGTTCCTCAGCCACTTGATGGACTCGGCGAAGTCGCCCCGCACGACGGCCGGGCAGCGCATGGACGCCGACGTGCAGACCTGGCGCGTGCTCAACGGCGACGTCCTGCCCTTCGACGAGCCCGCTGCGCGCCGGTTCGTCGAATACTGCTACGCCCGGGCCAACAACGTCGCGTCCGCCTCGAATCACGATCTCGCCGCACGGCGCTGGGACGACGACCGGCGGGCTTCCTTGTCCTGCATCACCGCGGCGACGCTGGTCTTGCACGGCAGCGATGACCCGCTGTTCCCCCAAGCCCACGGTGAAGCCCTCGCGGCGCAGATCCCGGCGGCGCACCTGGAGATCGTGCCTGGAATGGGCCACCACCCGTTCTTCTCGCCGGGGCTCGCCGAGCGGATCGCCGGCTCGATCATCCGCCACACGACCTGATTCCAGGACGAGCTTCCCGTCGTGACGCGGCCGGGGAGACGGCACGAAACCGGGAGCCGGGCGTAAGAGCTCCGGCGGTACCGTCGCGGGCATGGACGAGATCGACAGCTATGACCCCTATGCGGGGACCGAGGAGTTCGACGGCGACGGCCTGCTCGCCGAGGTCGCCGACCACGCGGAGGACTCCGCCGAATCCTGAGCTGCAACCGGACCGCAACCACGCAGATGGTCAGCGCGCGTCCATCCGTGCCGACGGTAGCGGTAGTGCTGGACAGGCGGGTGGACGGGAGCGGCGGTGCCTCGATCGCATCTCAAGCGGCGCGTCGCGCTGGTCGGGCTGGCCGCGGTGCTGCTCACGCTCACCGGCGTGAGCGTGTTCGGCACGGTGGCGACCCGGGACGCGGCCCGCGCGGCGCAGAGCGCCTCGAGCGTGGCCGAGGCGTACCACCTCGCCCATGAGGCGGTGGGGCTCGAGGAGATCGCCGAGCAGCAGTACCGCCTGGAGCCGGAGAGCAACGCCAGAGGGCAGCACGCCGCGGCGGCCCAGCAGCTGCAGTCCGCGCTGAAGCTCATCCGCGAGCGCGGCAACGCCCGCGACCTGTCGCTCGTCGACCTCATCCAGACCCTGCAGCGGCGGTACCTCGACGCCGTCGTCCGGCTGTTCGCGGCGGTCGACAAGGGGGACCAGACGCTGGTCCGGCGCATCGACATGGACGAGGTCCAGCACACGTCGGTGCGGATCGACTACCTGCTGCAGCAGGCGACCGCGGAGCACACCACGGCGGCCGGGCGGGCCAACGCGCGGCTGAACCAAGTCGAGCAGGTGGTGTTCTTCGCGACCCTGTTCACGTTCGCGGCCGGGCTGGCGCTGATCGTGGTGTTCAGCGCCGTGGCGGTCGGCTACCAGCGGCGGCTGATGCGCCAGGCGACCGAGAGCGCGCACCGGGCCACCCACGACGCGCTGACCGGGCTGCCGAACCGCAGCGTGTTCACCACCCGCACCGCCGAGGCGCTGACCGCGCCGGCCGAGGCCGGGCCGTCCGTGCTCATGCTGGACCTGGACCGGTTCAAGGAGGTCAACGACACCCTGGGCCACCACTACGGCGACGAGCTGCTGCGGCAGGTGGCCAGGCGCGCGAGCGCGGCGGTCCGGGCCACCGACACCGTCGCCCGGCTGGCCGGGGACGAGTTCGCCATCCTGCTGCCGACGACCGGCAGCGAGGACGCGGTACGGCTGGCCCAGCGGGTCCAGTCCGAGCTGCACCGCAGCTTCGACCTGGGCGACGTCACGGTCGACATCGAGGCGAGCATCGGCGTGGCCAGCGCGCCCGCGGACGCCACCGGCGCCGACGAGCTGCTGCGCTGCGCGGACATCGCGATGTACACCGCGAAGGACGCCAAGACGGGCACGGTCGCCTACCGCCCGGCGATGCACGCCGACGACAGCAGCCGGCTGCTGCTGCTCGGCGACCTGCGCCGGGCGCTGGACGCCGAGGACCAGATCAGCCTGGCCTACCAGCCGAAGGTGCGCCTCGCCGACGACGAGCTCAGCGGCGTGGAGGCGCTGGTGCGCTGGCAGCACCCGGTCCGCGGGCCGATCGCGCCGAACGACTTCATCCCGGTGGCGGAGACGACGGGGCTCATCAACCGCCTGACGCTGTACGTGCTGCGCCACGCCCTCGCGCAGACGCGGGCGTGGCTGGACGGCGGCCGGGAGGTGCCGGTGGCGGTGAACCTGTCGCCGCGCTGCCTGCTCGATCCGAACCTGGTCGACCACGTGACCCGGATGCTCGGCGAGCACCGGGTGCCGGCGTCCCTGCTGCGGCTGGAGGTCACCGAGTCGGCCGTGATGGCGAACCCGGCGCAGGCGACGGCGACCCTGCGCCAGCTGCACGACCTCGGCGTGCACCTGTCCATCGACGACTACGGCACCGGCTACTCCTCGATGGCGTACCTCAAGCAGCTGCCGGTCGACGAGCTGAAGGTGGACCGGACGTTCGTGCAGCACATGGACACCGACCACGACGACGCGGTGCTGGTGCGGGGCGCGATCGAGCTCGGGCACAACCTCGGCATGACGGTGGTCGCGGAGGGGGTCGAGGCGGGCGCGCACGCGGCGGCGCTGTACGAGCTCGGCTGCGACATCGCGCAGGGGTACCACTACGCGCGCCCGATGCCGGCGGCGCAGCTGGAGGAGTGGCTGCGCTCCCGCCGGGTGGCCGCGGCGGCGCCGTAGCGGGACAGCGCGGGCCGGCGGGTTCCCATACCGTGGCGCAGTGCGAATCCGACCCCGGCCGGCCCGATCGTTGGCCACCGTCGCGTGCGGCGCCGTGCTCGCGCTGGCGTTCGCCGCGCCCGCTGCCGCCGACCCGACCCGCGACCAGCAGTGGGCGCTGGGCCTGCTCAAGGCGGACCAGCTGGCGCAGATCAGCCAGGGGGAGGGGGTCACGGTCGCGGTCATCAACACCGGCGTGGACCCGGACCATCCCGACCTGACCGGCTCCGTGCTCAAGGGCATCAACACCGACAGCAAGTCCGGCCCGACGAGCGACATGGCCGGCATCGGCACCGGGATGGCGTCGATCATCGCCGGGCACGGCCACGGCGCGGGCGGCCGCGACGGCATCATGGGCATCGCGCCGAAGGCGAAGATCCTGCCGGTGCGCCTCGGCGACCAGGTGGTGTTCGGCCAGCCGGACCGGCTCGCGGCCGGCATCATGGCGGCGACCGACGCCGGGGCCAAGGTGATCTGCGTGGCCTACAGCCTGTCGGACTCCGACTACCTGCTCAAGGCGATCGGCTACGCGTGGACCAAGGGCGCGGTCGTGGTGGCCGCGTCGGGCAAGGTGACCGACAACCGGAGCATCGTGTGGCCGGCCCGCTACAAGGGCGTGGTCGCGGTCGGGGTGGCCGGCAAGGACGGCAACGCCGACCCGGAGGTGTCGCCGGAGGGCGACTTCGTCTCGCCGCTGACCGTCATCGCGCCGGGCGTGGACATCGTCGCGGCGACCCTGCGCGGCAAGTACGAGACCGGGTCGAGCACCGTGCACGCGGCCGCCTACGTGGCCGGGGTGGCGGCGCTGATCATGGCGAAGTACCCGTCGGCGGCCCCGGCCGGCGTGCTGCAGCGGCTGCAGGACTCGGCCGAGGACCGCGGCAAGCCCGGCCTCGACGACACCTACGGCTACGGCCTCGTCGACCCGGTGAAGGCCCTCGCGGCGAACGTCCCGCGGCGGGCCGCGCCGTCCGCCGGCGCGTCGGGATCGGCGGCGCCGACGCCGGCGCCGGCCGGGCCGAAGAAGAGCAAGTTCTGGTACCGCGCGCTCCTCGGCACGACGATCACGCTGATCTGCGCCTCGCCGGTCGCGCTGGTCGTCGGCGCCGTGCTCCTGATCCGGCGCTCGCGCCGGCGCCGCCGCGCCGCCAGGGCGAGCGCCGCCAGTGCCGCCCCCTGATCAGGGGCGGGCCGGTCAGCCGTCTCGATGACCGCGATGCCGACGCTGGCGCGCAGCCGGTGAGGCTTCGGTGATGACTACTCGATCCGCACCGCCAGCAGCGCGACGTCGTCGTCGTTCAAGCCACCGTCTTGGCGGGCGTCGCTGACCATCCGCCCGAAGTGGCGGTCGTCCATGCGGGCCAGGCCGGCCCAGTTGATCCCCTCCCCGTGCCTGATCAGGGCCTCGGCGATCCCGTCGGTGGTCAGCAGGAGCAGGTCGCCCGGCGTGGCGGCGCCCGTTTTCACCGTGAGGTGGCTCTGCGTCTTGGCGCGGTGTTCGAGCCGGCTGCCGATCAGCGGCGGGCTGTCGGTGAACTCGTCGGGGCGGATGACCCACTTCGCGGTGTTGCCGTCGACGTGGCAGACGCAGCAGTCGCCCACCACGAGGGCCTCCCACTGCACCTTGCGCTCGTCGACGCGCGTGCGCAGGCCGGCGAAGGTGGCCCAGGTGCCCTGGCGCTCCAGTTCCTTCGCCCAGTGGTTCGCCGCCGGGCTGGCGCCGCGGTCCCACGCCTCGATGGTCGCGGCGAGCCACCCCGGGAACGCTTCGGCGGCGGTCGAGCCGGCCAGCTGCTGCAGGGGTGGGAAGCCGCTGACGAAGCCGGATGCGAGCGCTTCGGCCCAGTCCGCTGTGGCGTAGCCGTTCGTGATGCCGTCGGCGACCGCGAACAGGCCGCGGCCCACGTCGAAGGCGATGCAGTCCTGCCAGGCAGCGGGCTCCCGGCCCCACTTCGGGGCCATGAGGCCGACCGCGTGCAGTCGCGGGGGGCGGTTCACCGACGGCCCCCGCCGGGGCCCTGGACCATGCCCTGCTGGCCGGTGCCGATCTGCAGGCCCCACATGACCGAGTCCATGTCGCCGTTGCAGACGAGCCCCTTGGCGCCCGGCTGGGCGCCGGCCCGCAGGCGCATGAACTCCGGCATCTCGCTGGAGACGCGGAACATCCGGCGGAACTTGTCGTCGGGGACCTCGTCCTCGCGCGCCGGGAAACGCACCGGCATGGTCGCCTCCGACGACAGGTGCAGGGTGAACAGCAGCGCGTTGCCGTGCTGGGTGGTGATCTGGCGCAGGCGGCCGCTCCACGCCTCCAGGTCGTTCGGCGGGTTCGAGTCGGTGGGCTCGCCGTCGGTGATGTTGAAGATGATCGGCGGGAAGGAGTCCCGGTGTGCCTCGGCCCAGCCCGCCGCGATGGCGCCCGCGGCGTCGAGCGCCTCGCACATCGGCGTCTGCCCGTTCGCCTGCGGGTCGATCCAGATCGACAGCAGCGTGCCGTCGATCTCCTCGTGCCGGATCGGCAGCTCGGCCAGCTCGACGATCGACACGAGCATGCGGCTCGGCACGCGGCTGCGCAGCAGCGATTTGACGCCGTGCCCGCCGTAGCCGATGACGGCGACGTCGTAGTAGTGCCGCGGCGGGCCGTTGCGGTCCACGGTGCAGCGCATCACCAGCAGGTTCAGCAGCTGGTTGACCGCGTTGGCGACCGCCTTCGCCTTCGGCACCGCGGCGCCGTCGCCGGGTAGGGCCTGCATCATCGAGCTGGACTGGTCGATGCAGAAGATGAGGCAGCCCGGCGATCGGCGGTCGATGCTGATGGGGCGGGAGTGCGTCTGGGTCATGGTTGTCTCCATCGGGGGGTCGGGTCGTCAGTCCGCAGAGAGTTCCGGTCGCTGCCAGAGCTTGGGCCGCACCACGACGGGCGGCCAGGGATCGCCCGGGCGGGCGTGCCATTCATGCCCGCAGGCTCGGCAGCGGTAGTCGTTGAGGCCGGGCCGGCCGGCCGCGTTGTCGAACGAGCCGCAGCGCGGGCACTGCCCGGTGAGCTCCGGCTGCGCCAGAACGCCGGTGTAGGTCCGGAAGGCCGCCCCGCTGCGCGACCCGGCCGGCGTTGCCGTCAGCGCCGGCTGGGGTGTCGTCGCCTGCGGCGCCGGCTGGGGTGTCGCCGCAGGCGGCGCTGGCTCGGGTGTCGCCGTCGGCGGGGCCGGGTTCTCGGCCGGCGAGTCCGGCCGGGCTGCCGGTGCGGGTGGGTCGGTGACCGGGGCCGCGGGCTTCACCGGCTCCGACCGGGTCTCGGGCGCGGGCACGGGTGCGGGCGCGGGCACGGGTGCGGGCGCGGGTGCGGCGATGATCGGGGCCGCGGCTTTCACCAGCTCGATTCGGGTTTCGCGGATGGGCCGGGTTGTGGTCGGGGCCGCGGCCTTCGCCGGGTCCGGCCGGGTCCTGGGCGCAACAGGCGGTCGGGGCGCGGGCGAGAGCTGCGGTGTGGGCGGTTCCGGGGTCTCGGTCGGCTCCGGCGCCGGGGCGCCCAGGCTGCCGCGCACCAGGTTGCGCCCCGCCGTGACCGGGTCCACCAGCATGCCCAGCAAGAAGAGCACGACGGCCCACGCCACCACTGCGAGCGTCGATGGCGGTCGTTCGCGGCCGGCGCGCAGGACGTTGCCCTGCTCGTCGATGACGCGGGTGTCGGCCGGGAACGTGCCGAGCAGGCCCTGCGGCCCGTCGTCGCGCACCACCACGAGATAGTTCGGCGGGGCCGCAGGGCTGATCAGGCTCGGCACCGGGCTGGCGGTCGACGGGCTCGCGGCCGGCGTCGGCACCGCGATGACGGATTGGGCGGGCGCGGGCGGCTGCTGCGGCGTCGGCGTGCGCTTCGCGGGGGCGCGGGCGAACTCGTGGTACCCGTTCGCCATCGCCGACTTCGCCACCAGGATCAGCACGCTCGCGCCGTGCGTGGCCGCCGCCTGGCGGATTCGCGCGATGGCGTCGTTCTGTCCCGGGCCCGCGGCGGGCATGGCGGCCACCATGACCGTGGCGGGCGGGGCGGCGAACAGGTTCGACATGCCGATCAGCACGAAGACGAACGCGCCGATGATCGCCACGAGCGAGCGGCCGAGGTTGACCAGCGTCCGTGTCATCGATTCCTGGGACATCACAGGACCTTCCCGAGCAGGGCGACGACGCCGAGGACAATCAGGACCGCCACCACGCCCCAGTACGCCAGGACCCGGCGCCGCAGCGTCGTGTTTCGGCCGGGCTCGGGCCCGACCGGCGGCGGCGGTTCCACGGGCGGCACGGACTGCGCGGCCACGTGGGCCGGGATCGGGATGGGCTGCGGCCATTGCACGTCCGGCCCGACGTGCGGCCACTGCACGCCCGGCTCGACGTGCGGCCGCGGCACCGGGTGCGGGCGTGGGCGCGGCGGCATCGGGGCGGCCTGGTGGCCCGGCTGCCACCACTGCGTCGTGGCCTCGCTGCGGTCCGGCGCCGACCAGGCCCGGCCCTTGGGCAGGTCCAGCGTGCCGGCGATGTGCTCGAGGCCGGTCTCCAGCATCACGGTGGTACCGCAGAAACGGGCCAGTAGGTCGGCCAGGTCGCGCACCCGGGTGTCGCGACTGGCGAAGAGGCGGCGCCAGGTCGGCGTCGCGCCCGGCTGCTCGAAGTCGTCGAGCTCGAGGATGAGGTTCGTGCCGGTGTTGAGGGCCCACAGCTCCGGCTCGGCCGCGAGGGCGAGCAGCGACACGTAGATCACCAGGGCCGGAAACGCGTCGATGTGCCGGTGCCACGCGCCCTCGGCGGTGCGTTGCGGGTGCTGGAAGTTGCGGTGGCCGGTCTCGTCGGGGTGCAGGTCCGCCGCGCCCGGCACCCAGATCGAGTCGAAGTCGATCAGGCGCAGCCCGCCGGACGGCGTGACGATGATGTTGTCGTGCTGTGGGTCGCCGTGGGCCACCCCGGCCCGCTCCAGTGCCTGCGCGGTGCGGAGCCAGGCCTCGGCCAGTCCTCGCAGGCCGTCGGGGTCGTCGAGGTGGTCCTCGATGTGCCGGCCGAGCGACATGCCGTCGACCAGCTCCATCTTCACGACCGGCCAGCGCCGCCCGTTCGCCTCGATCCCGTCCTCCTGCCACTGCGCCGCGGCGAGCGCCGGCACCGGGTGCTCGGCGAGGAATCGCGCGAGGCGCCGGTACCGCTCGGCGCCGTGCTGGATCTCGCGGCGCAGGCAGCGCACCGCGGCCGGGCGGCCCGGGCCGGTGGTGAAGAACACGAACGCCGACTCGCCCTCGGTGTGGGTGAGCATGCCGGCGGCGTTGCGTTCGAACGTGGCGCCGGCCAACTCCGGGTCGCTGAACGTGTCCGGCGCCCGCTGCACGGCAGCGGTGTACTGCACGGCGTTGGGCCAGGTGACGCCGGCCTCGGGGGCCGCGGTCATGTCCGCGCTCATGGGCAAGGGCCTCACTCGGTCTCAGGTCTGGATCAGCTGGGTCTGTTCGGGGCCGAGCAGGAAGCCGCGGCCCGGGGCCGGGCGGCTCGGGAAGTACGTCAGGTTGCGCCCCGTGATCGGGTCGCCGGCCGAGACGTCCGGCTGCAGGGTGATCTTGTGGCCGCTCTGGTTGCGCAGCTGGTACGCGAACGAGCCGAACGCCGCCCCGCGCAGCCGGTCCAGCCGGTCCGCGGCGACGATGAGCAGCGCCGCGCCCGGCCGGCCGCGGTGCAGCAACCCGGCGAAGGCGTCCCCGGCCGCGGCGAGGTCGTCGATGACGAGCAGGACCGGGCGGCGTTCCTGCTCGATGCGGGCGGCCAGCGCCGCCGCCTCGGCCTCGTCGCGGGCCGGCGGCCGCTCGGCGTCGCACCCGTGCAGCGGCGAGCCCTCGGGGGCGAAGAGGTATACGGCGGGCCCCTCGCCGGCGTCGCGGGCCAGGCGGGCGATCCGGGCGAGCAGCGTGCTCTTGCGCGAGCGGGTGGGGCCGTAGACGAGCAGCGGGGCGCCTTCCTCCAGCGCCACCACCACCGGGCCCGGCATGACGCCGCCAATGCCGACGGGCATCGACAGCACCGTGCCGCCATCCCACCGCACGGCACCGCGCAGGTCAGCCTCGTCGACGGCCTCCGGCAGCGGGCGGATGACGGCGGCGCCGGCCGCGCGGCGCCCCGTGGACACAGCCCGGACCGCGGCGGCCACGTCGTCGTGGATGGCGACCTGGGCCTCGATGCGTGCCTCGCCGTCGAGCCACACGCCGCGGCCCGGCACCGCGCGCGGCGTCTCGCCGGGCCGGATGCCGAACTCCAGGTACGCGCCCGCGTCGGCGAGCTTGAGCACGAGGCGCTGCCGGACACGAGCGGTGACCTCGGTCGGCACGCGGCCGCCGGCGGCGGTCCCGGCGACCACGACCCGGGTGGCGCCGCCCTGCGCGAAGACCTTGAGGAAGCCGTCGACGAGCGGGGCGGAGTGGCGGTTGTGGGCCGCGGAGTGCTCGGCGAGGAACGCCGGCAGATGGTCGACGAGCAACACCAGCCACGGCTCGTGCCGGGTCTGCTCGGGCGGCTGGGCGCAGCGCCGGTCGATTTCGGTGCCGAGGTGCGCGATGAGCGCCGCCTGCCGTTCGGTGTCGCCGGTGACGATGTGGTTGCCGGCGCAGTGCGGCAGCGCGGCCAGCGGCTGCAGTGCGCCGCCGCCGAGGTCGAGCGCGAAGAGCCGCAGCTCATCGGGTCCGTACGCGGCGGCGAGGGCAAGTGCGAGGGACCGCAGCGCGGTGGAGGTGCCGCTGCCGGGCACCCCGAAGACGAGGAGGTTCCCGGCGTGCAGGTCCCAGCCGATGGCGGGCTGCTTGGCGTGGTCCGGGCCCTCGGGGTCGTCGCCGAGGGCGAACGTCACGTGCGGGTCGCCCGGGCGCGGCGACGGCGGGATCCGGTCGGGGGCGAGCCGTTCGGGCAGCGCCGGCGGCCAGACCTCGTAGGGCTCGGCTCCGGCTCGGGCGCCGTGCGTGGCCAGGACGCCGTCGATGAGGGCGACCAGCTCGGTGGCGGCGCCCGGCCCGGTGGCGGCGATCTGCTCGGAGGCGGAGGCCGCAGCGTCCGCGCCCGGTGCCGCGTCCTGCCACCACTGTCCCTTGTGGACGTCCTCGGCGGCGCGCCAGGCCGGCTCGACGACGGTCCCCGGCAGCCGCTCCCACCAGCGCACCGGGTCGGGCTCCGGCGGGGCCGGCGGTTCGGGCGTGACCGGGCTGGGCGCGGGCGGGCCAGGCGGCTCGTCCTCGCGCCACGCCGGCGTGAGCCGGAACGGCAGCACGTCGAGAGTCTCGGCGACGGTCGGCACCGGCAGGCCGGAGACGTAGCCGGTCTGGAACCGCTCGACCCGCCCGGCGCCCAGGCGGGCGATGCCCTGGCCGGGGCGGCGGATCAGCGCGGCGTCGGGCAGGTCGACCAGGCGGCGCGAGTCCTCCTCGTCCTCGAGGCGCAGGGTGATCCGCAGGCGCGTGTTGCGCTTGATCTCGTCGTAGTTACGGATGGACATCGGTGACTGGGTCGCGAAGAGCAGGTGGACACCGAGCGAGCGGCCACGCTTGATGACGTCGATGATCTTGCCGAGCAGGTTCGGCAGTTCGTCGGCGAGGATCTGGAACTCGTCGATGACCACGACGAGCCGGGGCAGCCCGCCCGGGTACTGCGCGATGTCCTCGACCTGCGCCGCGAAGAGCAGCTGCTCGCGGCGCAGCAGCTCGGCGGCGAGGTAGCGCAACGCCCGCTCGGCCTCGTGCAGGTCCGTGTCGCCGACCAGGCCGACCACGTGCGGCAGCCGGGCCAGCTCCTGCAGCGACGTCTTGCCCTTGAAGTCGAACAGCCCGAACACCACCTGCTCCGGGCTGTACCGCAGGGCGAGCGCGGCCACGATGGTCTTGAGCAGCTCGCTCTTGCCGGAGCTGGTGGTGCCGCCGATGAGGCAGTGCGGCCCCTGGCGGACGAGGTCGAGCTCGAAGACGCCGTGCTCGGTCATCCCGATGGCGGCGGCGAGCCCGTCGCGGGCGGTGCCGGCCTTCCACCGCCGCTCGACCTCGGCCGCGATCTGCTCCACCGGCGCGGCGAGGCCGATCTCGCCGAGCGCCGACAACCGGACGATCTCGGGCAGCGCCGGCTGCCGGTCGGCGATGAGCGGGTCCTCGTAGCGGGCCAGCGCCCGGGCGAAGCGTCGAGCGGACGGCATCGCCATCGGCATCGGCGCCGCCCCGTGGATGGTGACGCCGTCGCGCACGGCGGTGTGCCGCAGCGTGCCGCCGGCCTCGACCTCCAGGCGCGTGGTGGCGATGTCCGGCGCGGGGCCGCCGACGACGAGCAGCGCGGCGCCGTCGGCGACCGCCCGGCGCAGGGCGGCGCAGGCGCCCGGGCGCAGCCGCTCGCCGCTGACGACGAACAGCCACTGCGGTGCCGGTGCGCCGGCCGCACGCCGATGGTCCTCGGCGAGGAGGCGCTGCACGGCGGCCTCCAGCTGCCGCTCGTCGGCGCAGGCGGCGCAGCGCATGGCGCCGTCGTCGTCGGTGCGCAGATGCGGCAGCCACTTCGCCCAGTCCCAGCGGGTCAGGTCGTTGTCGAGCAGCAGCGCGATGCGCAGGTCGGCGGGACCCTGGTGGACGGCGAGCTGGCACAGCAGCGCGCGGGCCAGTGCGTCGACGAGGTCTGGCGGCCCGGTGAGCGACACGGTCTCGTGCGGGCCGAGCGGGCTGGGCAGCGGCACGGGCGTGAGCTCGCCGGGACCGCCCCAGCGCACCGTGCCGACCGCCGCGGCGGCGTGGCCGAAGTCGGGGTCGCCGGCCGTGCGCTGCCACAGCCGGCGGCCCGGCAGCGTCGCGACCCGCTCGCACTCGGCCGGGGTCAGCACGCCGGCCCAGCGGCGGTGGACCTCGTCGGCCGCCGCCTCGGCCATGGCCTCGGCGTGCTTGGCCAGGTCGCGCTCGTAGGCCGCGTGGTTGCGGCGGCGCTCGCGGCGGCCGCGCAGCCGGTGCTCGACGAGACCGCCGAGCGCCAGCGGCACGGCGAGCAGCGACAGCAGCGCGTAGGCCAGCTGGCGGGAGATGAGGTAGATGCCGAGCGCGAACACGAGCGGGGCGAACACGGAGGTGAGCAGGAATCCGGCCGAGCGGCCGGCCGCCTCGGCCTCGCGGGGCTCCTCGGGCAGCGGGGCGGGCGCCGGCAGCGGGCCGCGCGGAGCCCGGTGGAACGGCACCCGGGTCCGGCCCGGCTCGGCGGCGCCGGTCATGCCCGGCTCTGCGGCCTCGATCCGGGCCAGGCGGGCCAGCGCGGGGGCGGAGCCGAGCACGACGCCGGGCGCCACCGGGCCGTCCGCGTGGCACAGCCGGCCGTCGATGACCGCCCCGTCGGCCCCGACAGCGGCCGTCACGGCAGGGCCGTCAACGCTTAGCATTAGCCCGGGCTCTAGCTGGTGCCGGCCGTCGGCCAGCCCGGCGCCGCGCCCGCCGTCCGGGCCGGTCGCCGTGGCCAGCAGCCAGCCGGCGCCGGTCGCCGGCCGCCCGTCGCCTTCGGTGACGACGACGGCGCCGTCGAGCACGACCGCGTCTGCGATCGGCGTGTCCGCGGCGAGCCCTACGCCGTCGATGATGAGGGGACCCTGGGACTGGTAGAGCCGGCGCCGGACCTCGTCCACGGTCGCGCTGGGCACGACCCGCAGCTCGTGGTCGTCGTAGGCCGCCGTCACCCGAATACGCACGTCAGTTGTCGTCCCATCCGGTGGTCCACGACCCGTTGGGGTTCGCGGTGCGATAGGCGCTGCCCTGGTGCTCGATCCGGTTGTGCACGGCCGGCCCCCACGTTTCGGGCAGATGATCGTCCCGTCGCATGACGACGTCAGGCTAGCCACGCGCCGAAGAGGGGCAAAAGGTCCCGCCGCACCAAGGAGCCGAACGGCCATCAGACGTGCCCGGTCAGCAGTATCGGCATTGCACTGCGCAGCGCCGGACAACGCCGACCGGATGATCCATTCCGTGAATTTCGCATTCGGCACCGGGCGGCCGAGCGGACCCCAGGCCAGCCGGGGAGCAGCGGGTGCCTAGTTCTGGCGCGGCAACGGGTCCGTGCCCAGCCCTTTGAGGCTGCCGCGCAGCGAGTCGCCGACGGCCACGCACAGCGCGCTGTCGCGGCGGAGCCAGTTGACCTGCAGATCAGTGCGCTGCTCGAGGTTGGGCAGGCCGAGGTACTGCGCGGCGGCGTTCGTGCAGGCGGTCTTGGTCGCGTCGTCCTCGCCGAGCGTGACGGCGCCGACGAACTCGGCGGTGTGCGGCTCCGCGCAGTCGACGAACCGGGCCTGGTCGTCGTCGCCGGCCAGGCAGGTGATGGCGAGCGGTCTGGTCCCGCGCAGGCCGTCGTGGAGGCTGCCGGATCGCGCGACGGGCTTGCCGCCGGTGTCGGCGACCTCCGCGAGCGCGCACATCAGCGTGCCGTTCATCGGGTCGTGGCTGCCCAGCGTCACCAGGGTTGTCCGGGACAGCTCCCACGGGCCGCCGAGGAACTCCTCGGCCTCCTTGCGGCAACGGCCCTCGGGATCGGTCTGCCCGAGCAAGCCGACCGCCTCGAAGTCGTGGGGCTCGTCGCAGCCGACGGAGCGCGTCGCGGCCGGGCCCGACCCGGAGCCGAACAACGCCGCCGGGCTGGACTCGCGCACGTAGCAGCCGAGGCCGCTCCCGCCGTCGCCGGATGCCTCGTGCCACCACAGGGCTACCGCCGCGACCATGGCCACCGCCAGGCCGCCGATGATGAACTTCGTCCGCACGGACGGGCACACTAATGTCCCCGCGATCGCCCGCTCAACCCCGTTTCGTACGACGGCCTGCCGGAGAGCCTGCGGGCCGGCGCGGCGGCTGCCGTGCTGCGGGGGGCGATGACCCCGGTGGAGTCACCTGCCGCGCACCGGCCCGCGACAAGCCCACCACCGCCGCGGTCCGCGGGGAATGGCAACGCCGGGCCTTGACGCCAGGTGCACATTGCCGCGCCGGCATGTAACGCCAGAGCGGTGCTCGGCGCCGCACGCTATGCGGCGGAGGCGGCGATCGCGGTCCGGTAGACGTGGCGGGCGTTGTCCGCGGCGACGGCGTGGGCGAGGCGCTCGGCGTCGGCGTCGGCGACCGCGCCCGCCGCGAGCCAGGTGGACAGCAGGTGGCCCAGGGCCCAGCGGAACTGGGCGGCGCCGACCAGGAACAGCTCCGGCAGGCCGTAGGCGTCGGAGGAGTACAGGACCTTGGTGAACGGCGCCAGCTCGAAGAACTCCCCGAGGACCGGCCCGGCCTGCGCGCCCACGTGGCCCAGCGTCAGGCCCACGTCCACGTAGACGTTCGGATACACCTGGGCCAGCCAGCCCGCCTGCCGGTGGTACGGGTAGCAGTGCAGGAGCACGACCGGCACGCCGGAGGGCTCGACCCGCTCGTACCACCCCCGCATCAGCGACGGGTCGGCGCGGGGCAGCGTCAGGTCGCGGTCGCCGAAGCCGGTGTGGAGCTGGATCGGCAGGCCGGTGTCGACGCCGCACCAGAGCAGGTGCCGCAGCAGTACCGGGTCGGTGAGCCTCGGCGCGCCGCGGCGCAGCCATCCGCCGGCCGCGTCGGTGACCGCCTGACGGGCCGGGCGGGACGGGTCGATGTCGAAGCCGCGGCGGTACGCGAGCACGGACTTGACGGCCACCGCCGTGCGCGTGGCGGCGGCGAGGGCGTCGGCGAACGCCGGCGCGAAGTCCGCCGCCGCGACGCCCGAGGCCGCGACCTGCTCGGCCACCGCCTCCAGCCGTACCACCTCGGCGACGCGTGCGCCGGCGGCCGCGCCGAGCTCGTCGCCGTCGAGCCAGTCGTCCCCGGGTGCGCGGATGCCGGTGTCCACGAACAGCGCCGCGAGCCTCGCCGCGTGCAGCAGCCGGCGGGCCGCGTCGGCGCCGAGCTGGGTCCGGCGGGCCAGATAGTCGGCCGCCGGGGCGTGGGCGGGCAGGTCGAGCACCGGCGCGCACCAGCGGCGGATCGCGAGCCCGAGCGGGCCGTCGAGGTGCGACACGCCGGGCGGTGCCGGCTCCGACGCCTCCGTCGCGAGCAGGCCGAAGGCGTCCGCGGTGAGCGGGCCGGCGACGACGCCGTGGCAGTGCGCGTCGACCAGGCGCAGACCCTCCAGCAGGCTGTCCACTCAGTACCGCCACCGGGTCGCGGCGACGACGTCGTCGGGCTCGCGGTCGGCGAACAGCTCGGCCTCGCCGCGGCGTACCGCGAGAAACGCCTCGAACAGCGCATCGCCCATGGCGTCCCGGAGCCCGGCGTCGGCGCGGAGCCGGTCGATCGCCTCCGGCAGCGTGGCGGGCAGGCGGGGCGGCCGGTCGCCGGGGTCGAGCGAGGCCGGGTCGCCGCGCACCTCGGGCGGCAGCCGCAGGTCGGCGCCGGCCGAGTCCGTGGCGATCGCGCAGACCGCGCCGACCACGAGGTACGGGTTGGCGGCGCCGTCGCAGGCCTTGAGCTCGGCGTTGGCGAACCGTTCGCCGGCGCCCGGCGGGCCGGCGACGAACCGCAGCGCGGCCTCGCGGTTCTCGTGGCCCCAGCACTGGAACGCCCCGGCCCAGCGCTGGGGCACCAGCCGCAGGTAGCTGGCCACGCTCGGGGCGCCGACGGCGCACAACGCCGGCAGCCGGTCGAGCACCCCGGCGAGGACCGACTCGCCGCGCTGCGTCATGCCGTAGGGGCCTGGACCGCCCGCGAACAGGTTGCCCTGCCCGTCGCGGACCGAGAAGTGCAGGTGCGAGCCGTTGCCGACCTGGCCGGCGGAGACGACCGGGGCGAAGGACACCCGCAGCCCGTGGCGGGCCGAGACGGCGCGGATCGTCTGGCGCACCAGGACGTTGAGGTCGGCGGCGGCGACCGGGTCGGCGGCGGCGACCGAGAGCTCCAGCTGGCCGGGGGAGTACTCCGGGTGGAACTGCTCCACCGTGACGCCCTGGGCGGCGAGCGCCTCGAGCACGTCGACGGCGTACGACGACAGCTCCACGACGCGGGTCATGCCGTACGCGGGGCCCGTGGACGCCGGGCGCGGGGCCGGGTCGTCGGCCCCGGCGAACCACTCCACCTCGAACGCCATCCGCAGCGTCAGCCCCGCCGCGGCGGCCCGCTCGGCCATCGCCCGCGCGAACAGGCGCTGGCACGCGCGGTACGGCTCCCCGTCCTGGGTCCAGCGGTCGACCGGCGCCCACGCCCACCCCGGCTGGGCGGCCAGCACGGTCAGGCGCTCCAGGTCGGGGAAGAGCCGCAGGTCGCCGGTGGGGCCGCCGATGTGCGCGCTGGTGGTCACCGAGTCGTCGACGAGGAAGACGTCGAACACCGGCGACATCCCGACGCCCTCGACGGCGGCGTCGAACAGCCGGCTCACCGGCACGGACTTGACCCTCGTGATGCCGGCGTTGTCCACCCACGTCATCGCGACCGCGTGGACCCCCTCGGCGGCGAGCACGCCGGCCGCGTCGCGCGCCTGTGCGTGGTCCTGCTCGGCCGTCGCCCGCCGGTTCATGCCCGTGATTCTCGCCGGGCCGCGGCGGGCGCGGCGCGGGTCCGCGTCCCGCTTCACCGGCCTTCTCACCCGCCGGCGCCCCCCTTTCGGGCAAGCGGAGCCCGGGCAAGCAAGACCGGGCAACGAGAAAGCCGCCGGTGAGTGAGCCGTGGTCACGGCCCGCCCACCGGCGGCTTCGACTATCTCGGGTCAGTCCTGGCTGGTGACCGTGAAGGGCAGCTCAACCTTGGCCCCCGAGGCCGCGCCCGCCAGCGTGAGGCTGGTCGCACCCGGCACCGCCGCCCCCGGAACGCTGATGACCGCGCCGGAGATGACGCCGTCGCCGTTCGCCTGGACGGTCATGGTGTGGAGGCCGTCACCGAAGGTGATGGTGACCGCCTCGTTCCGGGCGAACCCGGAACCGTCGACCGTGATCGCCGTACCGCGCGGGCCCTCGGTGTCCGACAGGGTCACCTCCGGCCGGTACGCCGGCTGGGCCGCCGCGGTCATCTCGACCGTGGCCGTCGCCGGCGCCTGCGAGGAAGCGCCCTCGGCGGTGACGGCGTACAGGCCGGGCTCCGCGTCACGCGGTGCCGCGAGCGACACGTGCACCGCGCCGGCCGCGGAGGCCTTGACGGTCACGTTGGTCACCGCGTCGAGCGTGACGCTCACCTGCTCGCCGGCGGCGAACCCGGTGCCGTTGACGGTGATCGTGTCACCGGCGCCGACGGACGGCGAAGCCGAGATCGCCGGCTGCGCCCCGGGCCCGCCCACCGTCACGGTGAACGTCACGGTGTTGCTCGACAGGGTGTCCCACACGGTCACGTGCACCGTGTAGGTGCCGGTCTGGGCGTAGGCGTGCTGCCCGCTGACCGCACCGGACGCGTTGACCGTGGCGTCCTGCGGAACCGTGCCGTCACCCCACTGGACGCTGGCGTGGTAGCCGGTCGAGTCGGTGACGCCACCGGTCACCGAACCGAGCGCGGCGTTGAGCGCCTGCCCGGCGGTGGCCGTCTGGTCCTTCGGGGCCGTGGTCGTCAGGGCCGCGGCCGGCGTGCCGTCGTTGGCGATGGCGAACACGTGGATCCGGCCCGTCGAGCCGGGGTCACCGGTCTGTGCGGGCAGCTTCACCGAGACGAGCGTCTTGCCCGCCGGGATCTGGTACGGCGCGGTGGCGAACAGGAACGGCTGGGCGCCGTCCCGGCTCGTGCCGAGCAGCCGGTATCCGGTCTTGGCGACGATGATGTTGCCGTAGGACGGCGTGCCGTTGGGGTTGCCGCCCAGCGTCCAGTCGCTCATCTGGATCGGGATGCTGGCGGTGGTGCCGTCGCTGAACGTCGCCGTGCCGGTCGTGCTCTGGTTGCCCTGCGTACCGGCGCCGATGAACGAGATGCTCTTGGCGTCGGACGGCAGGTTGAGCACGATCGTGTTGGCGTTGCCGGTCGCGTTGTCCAGCGACCCGGCCGGGACCGCGGGCAGCGTGAAGTTCAGCGACGTGCCGGGAACCCCGTGCGGCTGGCCCTGGGTGACGCCCGCCGCCGCGAGCGCGGCCCGGTCGTACGCCCAGTTCTTGGCGTCGCAGTTGGCCGCCCGGACGCCCTCGTCACCGATGCAGACGTTGTCGAACGCGGCGGTGAGGCTGGACTTCGGCGTGTAGGCCACGTCGACGCCCACCGTTGCCGTGCCCTGGCTCGTGCCGTCGGTCACGGTGACCGAGGCCTGGTAGTAGCCGGGCTTGGCGTAGGTGTGCGAGCCGCTGACGTTGTACACCGCCCGCGAGCTCAGCGTCGTGGTGCCGGGGGTGGCCGGCGTGCCGTCACCCCAGTTGATCGTGGCCTGGTAGCCGCTCCCGGTGCCCCCGGTGACGGAGGCCAGCGGGACCGACACCGCGGCTTCGGACAGCGCGTGGATGGTGCCCACGGTGGTGACCGTGATGGCGCCGCCACCCAGCTGCACGTCGCCGCCGGCCAGCAGCTCGATCTCGGCGAGGTTCGCCTGCGCGGCGCCGCTGGTCTTCGTCACGACCAGGCGGAACTGCGTGAACTGCCCCGGGTTGCTGATCCGGAACGGCCGGGTCTGGTTGCGCCACGGGAACGTCTGGCCGGTGCGGGAGTCGACGGTGGTCCAGGTGATTCCGTCGGTGGAGCCCTGCAGCTGCCAGTCGGCCGGGTCGCCCGCCTTCGCACCCGAGGTGAGGGTGTAGTACGTCGGCGCCTGGCCTCCGCCGCGGTACGTCCAGTTGATCTGCGGCGTGCCGGTGGCGAACGTCATCTGCGTGGTCGACGAGTCGTCGAACAGCTTCGACGCGTCCTGGCCGCCGGTCGCGGTCGCGGTGCCGAGACCGGGGCCGGTGGTGTCCTGCAACGGCTTGGGCACCGCGTTGCCGTTGGTCAGCGACGGCGGCGCCTCGTTGTTGCTGGTGCCCCACGACGACGGGTTCGGCCCCATCTGGAAGTCGATGGTGCCGCCGTTCGCGAGAACGGACGAGTCGATGGAGGTGACCTTCTGCTTCTTGCCGTTGACGTTCACGCTCTGCACGTAGACGTTCTTGGTGCTGTTGTTCGCGGCGTTGACGACGATGTCGCCGCTCTTGCGGTGGACGGTCATCTGGCTGAACTGCGGCGAACCGATGGCCCAGTTCGACGAGCCGGCCTGCAGCGGGTACAGGCCCAGCGAGCTCAGGACGTACCACGACGACATCTCGCCGTTGTCCTCGTCACCCAGGTAGCCCTGGCCGATCTCGCTGCCGACGTAGAGACGCTGCAGGAGCTCCCGCACGATCGCCTGCGTCTTCTGCGGCGCACCCGTGAAGTCGTACATGTAGGGGATGTGGTGCGACGGCTGGTTGCTCATGCCGAGCTGGCCCATGCGGACCGCGCGCGCCTCGAGCATCTCGTGGATCGTGCCGCCGTAGCCACCGGGGTGGTCGGCGTTCTCCGGCGTGGCGAAGAACTGGTCGAGCTTCTGCTCCAGCGCCTTCGTGCCGCCGTACAGGTTGGCCAGGCCCTGGCCGTCCTGCTGCGCGGTGAACGCGAAGTTCCAGCCGTTGGTCTCGGTGTAGACGCCACCCCAGTCCAGCGGGTTGCCGTTGAGGAACTTGCCGGAGGCGTCACGGCCCTGGAAGAACTTCGTGTTCGGGTCGAAGAGGTTGACGTAGTTGCGGGCCCGCTGCAGGAAGTACTGCGACTCCTCCTTGAGGCGGTCCCGCTCCTCCTTCGGCGTGGCCTTGTCCTTGGCCAGGGCGGCGGCCATGTTGCCGATGCCGTAGTCGTTGATGAACCCTTCCAGCGCCCACGACACCGACTCGCCGGTGGAGGTGGGCGTGTAGCCGAGGAACAGCGACGTCTCGATGCCCTTGCGGCCGACCCCGCTCTTGCCGGACGCGACCGTCGCGTCCTTGACCGCCGCGTTGTAGGCGGCCATCGTGTCGGGCAGCGACACGCCGTTGAGGTACGTCTCGGCGAGCGCGACGTCCGAGCTGGTGCCGGTCATCAGGTCGGCGTAGCCGGGCGAGGACCAGCGGGCGATCCACCCGCCGTCGCGGTACTGCTGGACGAAACCGTCGGCGATCTTCGCCGCGATGTCCGGGTACAGCAGCGAGTAGGCCGGCCAGACGGTCCGGTAGGTGTCCCAGAACCCGTTGTTGACGTAGATCTGCCCGTCGACGATCTTCGCGCCGGTGGTGGTGGCGGTCGACGTGCCGGTCGCCGCCGAGACCGGGCTCGCGTACTGCCAGTGCGGCGCGTCCGCGGTGCCGGTGTTCTCCGACTGCGAGTTGGGGTACAGGTTCAGGCGGTACAGGTTCGAGTACAGCGAAACCAGCTGCGTCTCGGTCGCGCCGCGGACGTCGATCCGGCCGAGCCGGTCGTTCCACGCTGCCTTCGCGGCGGCGCGGATCTCGTCGAAGCTACGGCCGGTGACCTCCAGGTCGAGGTTCTTGTGGGCCTGGTCGACGGAGATGAACGACGTCGCGAGCTTCAGCGTCACCTGCTGGTTGGCCGAGGTGTCGAACGTGGCGGACGTGGCCGAGGTCGTCTTCGGGGCCCGGTCGAACGTGCCGTACACGAACATCCGGCTGCGACCGACGGACAGGCCGCTGCCGTTGTCGACCCAGCCGGTGAAGGTGCCGTCCGTGCCGATGGTGAACGTGCCGTTGTAGAAGACGAGGCTTCCGGTGGTCCCCGTGGGGAAGGTGAACTGCATGATGCCGCCGTGGTCCGTGGGCGACATCTGCGCGATCAGGCCGGTGGTCGTCTTGACCCGGTAGAAGTCGGGCTGCGCGGTCTCGTCGTTGTGGCTGAACGCGAGGGCCCGGCTGCTCGGCGTCCCGGTGAGGGAGCCGCCGGCCGCCACCGGCATGACCGACATCTGGTTACGGTCGCCCATCCACGGGCTGGGCTCGTGCGAGATCGCAAGGCCCTGCAGCGTGGGCAGGTTGGCCGAGTTGTTGCCCTTCTGGTACTCGTACTCCCACGAGTTCGAAGTGGCGTTGGTGACCGGCGTGAAGAAGTTGAAGCCGTTCGGCACCGCCGAGAGCGGCAGGTTGTTGCCGCGCGAGAACGAACCCGAGGCGTTGGTGCCCCGCCGGGTGTCGACGTAGTTCGTCAGGCTGGAGGCGTCGATCGAGGCCGGCGTGCCCGTCACGGTCACGTCGTCGAGCCAGCCCTGGAACCGGGTCGCGGCGGTGGCCTGCGGGTCGTCGTAGGCGAGCAGGATGCGGTCGATCGTCTTGCCGCTGGCGACCGCGCCGATGTCGGACTGCACCGCGTTCCACTGGTCGGCGTAGAGCACCTTCGAGGCGCCCTGCCCGGCGGCGGTGTACGCGTACCCGTGCTGGTCGACCGCCGAGAGCCCGCTGAGGTAGCTGCCGTCGGTGAAGTGCAGGTCGACGGCGGCGTACGTGGACGGGTACTGGGCGTCCTGGCCGGTGTACTCGGGGAAGATCTTGTACGACAGCCGGCTCTTCGGGCCGACCGGGATGTTCACGTCGAAGAGCTTGTTGGTCGCGTACGAGCGGCCGTCGGCCTCGGCGCCGCCGGCGTACCGCAGCGAAGCGACCCCGGTGAACCCGGCGCTCGCCTTCATGTTGTAGCCGCTGGCCGGGCCGGAGCCCACGACGCTGACCATCGGGGTGGCCGGCGGCTTGGTGTTCGAGCCGTCGCTGATGTCCCAGTCGGCGAGCTGGACCAGCGAGTCACCGGAGTTCGCGGTGATGTTCAGCCGGTAGTAGCTGTACGCGGTGGTGTTGGTGAAGCTGTAGGTGTTGGTGGCGAACCGCCCGCTGAAGGACTGGCCCGTCCGCCGGTCGAGGTCGGTCCACTGGCTGCCGTCGTTGGACCCTTGGACGGTGAAGTCCTTGGGGTCGCGGGACGCCGAGTCGTTCGCGGAGGTCAGCGAGTACTTCACGACCGCCGCGGGGTTGGCGAGCCGGTAGGCGACCCAGCCGGTCGGGTTGAACGCCAGCCACTTGGTGGACGGGTTGCCGTCCTTGAGCATGACCGCGGTTTCGTTCGGCGGGTTCTCCGCGCTCGCGGTCACCGCGCTGACCTGGTTGAGCAGGCTGCCGGGCAGCCCGGTGGGGCTCGATCCGCTCAGGTTGCCCTGAACCGGTTTGCCGTTCGCGCCGACCTCGACGGTGCTCGCCGGCGGTCGCGGGTCGTTGGTCTCGAATGAGGAGCTGAAGTCGCCGCCCGTCGGCGCGGCGCTCGCGGTGGCTGCGGCGACGAGCAGCCCGACCGGCAGCAGGAGTGCGGTTGCTCCGGCTAGCCGTCGGAGGGATAAGGGGTGACCTACTGGGGCGCCGATGGGCACCTTCATGCGGAACTCCAGGGGGTGAACGCGGGCGCACGGGGCGCGCCCATTGGAGATCGCCAGCTTTTCGCCGCCTGACAACGTTGTCAAGATACATCCGTGTAATCATTCGGAAATGGGAATGGCAGTCGCAGCTCAGTGCCCCGGGATCGGGGCAAACTGGCCAGGCGGAAGCGATCAAATCGAACAAAAGGCCCGCATCGCCTTGGCAACGTTGTCAAGACATCGCCCTGCGCCGCTATCGTCTGTCGTGTGATGAGCGACCTGGTCCGCACGAGGCGGCCCACGATGGCGGACGTGGCCGCCCGGGCCGGAGTGAGCCTGAAGACCGTGTCACGAGTTGTGAACGACGCCCCGCACGTCCAGCCCGAGCTGGCCGAGCGGGTGCTCGCCGCCGTGGCCGAGCTCGGCTTCCGCCGCAACCATCTGGCCAGCTCCCTGCGCTCCGGGCAGGCGACCGCCACGATCGGGCTGCTCATCGAGGAGATCGCCAACCCGTTCTACGCGACGATCGCGGGAGCGGCCGCCGAGATGGCCCGGCAGCGCGACACGATGCTCATCATCGCCAGCTCCGAGGAGGACCCGGCGCGCGAGCAGCAGCTGCTGCGGGACATGTGCGCCCGCCGGGTCGACGGGCTGCTCGTGGTGCCGGCCGGCCACGACCATTCGTTCCTGCGCGCCGAGGTCGAGCTCGGCACGCCGGTGGTGTTCCTCGACCGGCCGGCCGGGAAGCTGCGGGCCGACACGGTGCTGCTCGACAACCGCGGTGGCGCGCGGGCCGGGGTACGCCGACTCGTCGAGGCGGGCCATCGCCGGGTCGCCGTGCTGCTCGACTCGATCGGCGTCTACACGATGCGCGAGCGGCTCGACGGCGCGCAGGACGCGCTGGTGGAGGCCGGCGCACCGTACGACAACCGGCTGGTCCGCGACGGCGTGCGCGACCCGGCGGCGGCCGGCCGCGTCGTCGCGGAGCTCCTCGACCAGCCGGACCCGCCGACGGCCTTCTTCAGCCTCAACAACCGGATCACCCTCGGCGTGATCGAGGAGCTGTACCGGCGCGGCAGCGACGCCGCGCTGCTCGCCTTCGACGACTTCGACCTGGCCCGCCTGGTGCCCTACCCGCTGACGGTGATCGCCTACGACGCCGGCGAACTGGCCCGCGCCGCCACCGAGCTGCTGTTCCGCCGGATCGACGGCGACCGCTCCTGGCCACACACGGTGGTGCACCCCACCGAGCTGGTGGCCCGCGGTCTTCCGAACCGCTGAACCGGCGGGACCGGCGCCCGCCGGCCGGTGCTTCGCCTCCGGCACCGTCGACGGCGGCGCGTGGTCGGCGAAGGCGCCGCCCGCTCGTGGTGGTGGCCGGGTCGCGGCCGGCGCGGTGGGAGGGCTTCGGCGATCCCCGGGCGTAGCACGTCATCACGTGGGCCGGTCAGGTCCCGCCGCCTGCCCATCTTCCCGGCGGCCCGATCGGCGTCGGCCGTCGCCGGCGCCGAAGCTCGCCGATCTCAGGGCTGCCCGGCCCGCAGCGTGACGAAGAGCGCCTCGCTCTCTGCGCACACTGTGTCCCCGTCGCGGAGCTCGGCGCGCAGGAAACGCTTGCGGCCCTCAACCCGGTCGGTCCATGCGGTGAAGGTCATCGGCCGGCCGACGCGGACGACCGAGCGGTAATTCGTCGTGAGGTACGCCGTGCGCGACGGCGGCATGCCCTCCGAGTTGGCCAGCCAGCCGAACAGCTCGTCGAAGAGCAGCGGGATCGTGCCCCCGTGGGCGGCGCCGCGGCCGCCGAGGAAGAAGTTGCTGAAGGATGCCCGGCCGGCGAGCCGCTCCGGTGGCGCCGCCTCGTCGACCACGTACCACGGCGTGGTCGCCTGACCCGCCGTTGCGAGCGTGGGGGACCGGCCGTAGTGGCGATGGCTCTCCTCCACCGCGTCCTGCCGCAGGTCCTCGGTCCATTGGGCGAGGTCGTGCAGCAGGCGCTGGCTGGACCGCTCGTCGGGTGCCGCGCTGGCGAGCGCGTCCAGGAAGTCCCGGAGCCCTGTGACGACGGCGTCGTGTTGCGTCAGCGAGGCCTCAACGTTCACGGTCACGATGTCTCCCAGAAGTCATGCCGAAAGTCTATCAAGCGTTTGCTTGACTTGTCGCCGCCGGCGCCCTAGCGTCCAGTTATCGCGAGTCGGACCAGCGCTGCGGGCGGTCATCCGGGCCGCCCCGCGCCGGCCGGGAGACGAGGCATCGATGATTGATCCAGGTCTGGAGTCCGTTGGCGCGGTGGTCACGGGCGCAGGTGCGGGGATCGGACGGGCCATCGCCGAGGACCTCGCCCGCCGGGGCGCCCGGCTGCTGCTGGTAGCGCGGCGCACGGGCCCGCTCGAGGAGACCGCCGAGCGCATCGTGGCCGCGGGCGGGGCTCGCCCGGCCGTGCTGTCGAGCGACCTTGCCTCACCCGGCGCCGCGCGCCACATCGCGGACGCCGCACAGTCCGAGCTGGGCAGTATCGGGATCCTGGTGAACAACGCCGGTCAGGCCGACCCGCCCGGTGCCGCGCTCGACGAGGAGGGCTGGCGCCGGTCCTTCGAGCTGAACTTCCACGTCAAGCGCCGTCTCGCCCAGGAGCTGCGGCCTGCTCTCGAGGCCGGCGGCCGCGGGCGCGTGGTGAACCTGATCGGTCTGCTCGAACCCACGGTCGTCTCCGCCGCGCAGGCCGCGATCGCCGCCTGCCGGCTGTGGTCCAAGGCGTTCTCGCGCGAGGTGGCAGCGGCCGGAGTGACCGTCAACTGCGTGGCGCCGGGCCGCATCGACAGCGAGCAGCTGCGCCGTCACTTCCCGACCCCGGACTCCCGCACGCAGTACGCCGCCGTCAACGTCCCGGCACGTCGGTTCGGCGAGCCGGCGGAGGCGGCGGCGCTGGTCGCCTTCCTCTGTTCGGCAGAGGCCTCGTACATCACCGGCCAGACCATCGCGGTCGACGGCGGGCTCCAGCGCCACGCCTGATGCGCGGCGGCCGGCGGCCGGTGCGCCGCCGGCGGTCGTCGCGCGGCAGCGAGGTGCCTCAGCCGCGGGCGTACCGCTCGAACCGCTCCGGGACCTCCTCGGCGGCGATCGTCTTCACGCCGGCGACCCGGACGCGCCGCTCACGGATGCGCCAGCGGTCTCCCTCGTCCACGAGGGAGTCCTCATAGTTGCCCCATACGTGGAACTGTAGATCGGTGCCCGTGTTCTGGTGGAACGCGTAGACGTAGGTGATGGTCTGTGCGCGACCCTGGCCGAGCTCGAGGTAGCCGATCGTGGAGCAGTGGTGGTTGGTCGCGGTGTAGCGGCCGGTAGCCGCCCGGAACAGGTCCGCGAGGGCGGCGCGGCCACGGGTGATGTTGCCGTGCCCGTAGTCGAACGCGGCATCCTCGGTGAATAGGTCCAGCAGCAGGTCGATGTCGACGCGGTCCACCCCGCGGCTGTAGGCGTGCAGGGTGTCCGCGATCCGCGCGCGGTCGCGCAGCTCTGCGAGTACGGCGTCGGTCATGGCTCCTCCATGGGGTCGTCAGGGCTGGGGTGAGGCAAAGTCGGCGAGGATGCTCCGAAGGCGATCGGGGTCGCCGCTCGGCCAGCCGTAGTACGACGAGACGCGGTCGAGGCGTCCGGCGTACCGCTCGCGGCACAGGCGGGGCATGTCCTCCGGAGTGCCGACGAGGGCGATGTGCTCGAGCAGCCTGTCGTCGATGAGGCCGCCCATCTCGACCCAACGGCCCGCGCGCGACATCGTCTGCAGCTCGCCCTGGAGATCGCCGTACCCGACGCTGTCGAGCACGGCCCGGTAGGCGGGGGTGGACGCGTAGAACGCGATCTGCTCGCGGGTCTTGCGCGTACCCTCGGCGATCTCCTCCTCGGTGTCCCCCATGACCATGAACAGCGGCGCGTAGAGGTCCACGTCCGCGCGGGACCGACCGGAGGCCGCCAGGCCCTTGCCCAGGGCGGGCAGGGTCACCCCGTCGAGGTAGGCGGTGGTCGTCATGCCGTGCAGTAGCAGGCCGTCGCACAGCTCACCGCCGAGCTCGGTCATCTTCGCCCCGACCGCGGCGATCATCTTCGGGATGCGGTACTCGTGGTGGTGCGGCGTGAAGACCGGCGTCATCAGCGTGTGCCGGTAGTGCGGTCCCTGATAGTCGAGCCGGGAGCCGTCCCGCCAGGCGGCGAAGATCGCGTCGAGCGCCTGCAGGAAGTCGCGCATGCGGGCCGCCGGGGCGCTCCATTGCATCGAGAATCGCCGCTCGATGTGTGCCTGGACCTGGCTGCCGAGCCCGAGGATGAACCGGCCCTCGGACATGGCGGCCAAGTCCCATGCGAGGTACGCCGTGGACATGGGGTTGCGGGCGAAGGCGACGGCGATCGCGGTGCCCACGGTCACCTCGCGGGTGGACAGCAGGGCCGCCTGGGACTGCAGGAAGGCGTCGGTCACGCTCTCGCTGGCCCACACGCCGTCGAAGCCCTGGGCTTCCGCTTCGGCGGCCACCGGTCCGCAGGCGGCGGCCGAGGCCCCGATCATTCCCATGTCGATCTTCATCTTGCGTCCTTCGGTAGGTGGAGGACCCGTTCGCCGATGGTGTTCTTGAGGATCTCGTCGGTGCCGCCGCCGACCCGCAGGCCCGGAAGGCCCAGGGTCAGCTCCGACCATGCGTAGGTACCCCACTCGCCGGGGTCGGCGACGTGCGCGGCGCCGAGCAGATCCGCGGCCACGTCGCTCATCGTGCGCAGCAGGTCGGTGGCGAGCAGCTTGCTCAACGCCAGTTCCGGCCCCGGGGGGCCGCCTCCCTGGAGGAACCTCGCCGTCGTCAGTCGCGCCGCCCAGGCGCGCACGAGGACCTGCGCGACCGCGTCGCGGGTCCGCTCGTCGGCCGGGTCGCCGACGTGGCGGGCGAGGTCGATCAGCCGCTCCACGAGGGCCTCGTCGACGCCGACCTCGGTGCCGATGGCCGACCTCTCGTTGAGCAGCGAGGTCACCACGACCGGCCAGCCCTCGTCGACACCGCCGATGCGCCGCTCGTCGGGGACGAAGACGTCGTTCAGGAACACCTCGTCGAACGAGGCGCCACCCGTGAGCTGGCGGATGGGCCGGATCTCGATGCCGGGACTGTCGAGATCGATCAGGAAGGTGGTGAGGCCCGCGTGCTTGGGCTTGTCGGGCGAAGAGCGGGCGATGCACAGCCCGACGTCGCTGTAGTGCGCGCCGGAGCTCCAGACCTTCTGTCCCGTGATGCGCCAGCCGTTGCCGTCGCGCACCGCCCGGGTGGACAGGCCGGCCAGGTCGGAGCCGGCACCGGGCTCGGAGTAGAGCTGGCAGGCGACCGTCTCGGCCGAGCGCAGCCGGGCGAGCCATGTCTGACGGTGCTCGGGAGTCCCGTGCAGGAGCAGCGTGGGTGTGAGCGTGGAGACGCTGAACCGCAGATAGGCGTCGTCGGGGAGATCGAACTCCGACTCGATCTCGCGCAGCGCGGCGGCGTACTCGGCCGGGAGTCCACGCCCACCGAACTCGGTTGGACCGTCGACCCAGCCCAGGCCGTGCTCGACGAGGTGAGCCCGGTAGCGGCGCAGTGCCGCCAGCTCCTCCGCTTCGCCCTCGGAGCGCTCGGCGACGACCGAGACCCGGTCCTCGCCGACTCCCCAATGGGCGCCTTCGCCGGTTTTGCGGCGCGCGAAGGCACTCAGCACCTCGATGATCTCGGCGCGGAACTTCTCGATGCTGGGAGTGGCTCCCTGCTCGGCCATGACCCTCCTCACGCGCACAACTCCCGGACTGCGGCGGTCTCGTCTCTGCGCGTCCTGTCAGCCGTTCGCGGACAGTTGCAGCGCCGCCTGGGGGACCCTAGAGTAGCAAAGCAAGTGCTTGATTGAAATATTGCCGCGGCTGCCGCGGGAGAACGGAGGGGTCGCGTGGTCGGTATCGAGTCCTACGGCGTCTACATCCCGATCGGCCGCTTGGGCCGCGCCGCGATCGCCAGCACGTTGGGGGTCGGCCGGGGCCGCGGTGCCCGTCCGGTCGCCTCGTACGACGAGGACAGCACCACGCTTGCCGTTGCGGCCGCGCGTCGCGCCCTCGGGCAGCGTCAGGTCTCGGGGTCCCTGTGGTTCGCCACCTCGCGACCGGTGTACCTGGAGAAGTCCAATGCCGTCACGGTCGCCGCCGCGGCCGGACTGGACGACCAGTGCGCGGCGTACGACGTCGGGGCTGCGCTGCGCGGCGGAGCCGGTGCCCTGCGCGCCGGGCTGGCCGAGGGCAGTGCGCTGGTGGTCGCCGCGGACTTGCGGTACTCCCTGCCGGGCTCGGCCGACGAGGCCGAGGGTGCCGACGCGGCGGCCGCGTTCGTCGTCGGCGCCGAACCGGTCGCCGAGCTGGTCGGCACGGCGTCGGTGACGCGCGAGTTCCTGGACCGGTGGCGTGAGCCCGGTGCGGTGCGCACCCGGAGCTGGGAGGAGCGGTTCGGCGTCGAGGAGTACGTGCCACTCGCGCAGCGCGCGGTCGACGACGTCCTCGGCCGCTGCGAGGTCAAGCGCCAGGAGCTCGCCCACGTCGTCGTCAGCACGCCGCACGCCCGCGCCCGCGGGATGGTGGTCCGTGCCTTCCCGGCCGAGGTGACGGGTCGAGGTGCGGCGGATGAGCTGGGGTACGCGGGCGCCGCGGACCTCGGCCTCGGGCTCGTCGCGGCCTTCGAGCAGGCGAATCCCGGCGACCTCGTGCTGGCCGTCAGCGTCACCGACGGCGCCGATGCCTTCCTGTTCCGCATGACCGAACGGCACCAGCCGGTCGGCACCAGCGGGCTGGAGGCGCTCGCCGGGTCGACCGCTGAGGTGTCCTACGCCGACTTCCTGACCTGGCGGGGCCTGCTGCCGCGGGAGCCCGCCCGCCGTCCCGAGGTCAAGCCGCCCGTGCCGCCGGCGTCCCGGCGTACAACGGGGTGGAAGTTCGGCTTCGTCGCCGGCAGGTGCCGTGAGTGCGGGTACCGCAACCTCCCGCCGCGTCGGGTCTGTCTGCGGTGCACCGCCCGGGACGCGTTCGATGCCGAGCCGATGGTCGACGTCCCGGCGCGAGTGGCCACCTTCACCGACGACTGGCTCTCGGATTCGGTGCAGCTGCCGGCCAAGGTCGTGGCGGTGGATTTCGACGGCGGCGGCCGCTTCGAGTTCGAGATGGCCGATGCCGTCGGACACGAGCCGAGCATCGGCGACCGGGTCGTGCCCACGTTCCGGGTGGCCAGCGTCGCGGCCAACGGCGTACGTAACTACATCTGGAAGGTGCGACCGCACCGGGAGGAGGACCGCTGATGGGTGTGCACCCGCTGAAGAACCCGGTCGCCATCGTCGGCATGGCCTGTACGGCGTTCGGCGAGCACTGGGACCGCTCGGTGGACGACCTGTTGGTCGAGGCGACCCACGGCGCCGTCGACAGCGTGCCGGGCCTGGAGCTGGAGCAGGTCGACGCGTTCTGGCTCGGGTCCATGATCTCCGGGGTCTCCGGCCTGACCCTGACGCGACCGCTCGGCCTGGCGCACAAGGCGGTAACCCGGGTGGAAAACATGTGCGCCACCGGCTCGGAAGCCTTCCGCAACGCCTGCTACGCCGTCTCTTCGGGAGCCTACGACGTGGTCATGGCCGTGGGTGGGGAGAAGCTCAAGGACGCCGGCTACTCCGGCCTGGAGATGCCGAGCGTACCCAACGACGGCACGCCGCCGGTGCTGAGCGCGCCGGCCATGTACTCGATGATCGTGCCGGCGTACGCGCGCCGGTA
Organism: Dactylosporangium salmoneum; assembly: GCF_039532525.1. Taxonomy (NCBI): domain Bacteria; kingdom Bacillati; phylum Actinomycetota; class Actinomycetes; order Micromonosporales; family Micromonosporaceae; genus Dactylosporangium; species Dactylosporangium salmoneum. The sequence continues at coordinate 50,520 of NZ_BAAARV010000015.1, read as the reverse complement.
CGGTGTGAGCCCGCAGCAGATCAAGGAGGCGATGACCCACATCGCCTGGAAGAACCACGCCAACGGCGCGATCAACCCGCGCGCGCAGTTCCGCAAGGCCGTTTCCAAGGAGACGATCGCCGCGGCCCCCGCCCTGGCGGGCAACCTCAGCGTTTTCGACTGCTCGGGGGTCGCCGACGGCGGCGCGGCCGCGGTGATCGTGCGTGCGGAGGACGCATTGCGGTACACGGACCGTCCGCTGTACGTGCACGCCCTGGCGCTGGACGCCGGCGCCGGCACCGGCCGCAACGACAGCGACTACGACTACTGCGACCTGGCGGAGTCGCGAGCCTCGGCCCGGGCGGCGTACGCGCAGGCGGGGATCACCGACCCGGCCACCGAGATCTCCTTGGCGGAGGTGCACGACTGCTTCACGCCGACCGAGATGGTCCTGATGGAGGAGCTTGGCTTCTCCGCTCCCGGCGAGGCCTGGCGCGACGTGCTCGCGGGGCGGTACGACCGTGACGGGGCGCTGCCGGTCAACGTTGACGGAGGGCTCAAGAGCTTCGGTCACCCGATCGGGGCGAGTGGCCTGAGGATGCTGTTCGAGATGTGGCTGCAGTTCCGCGGCGAGGCCGGTGACCGCCAGGTGCCCACTCCGGGCTTCGGGCTGGTGCAGAACCAGGGCGGCAGTCCTGGTGACCTGGTGTCTGCTGTCACGATCGTCTCGTCGCGCCGGCCGGCGACGTGAGTCGATGTGGGTGAGGCAGTGGACGCGCGGGCTCGCAGTCGCTCCAGCAAGCATCCGAGATATGGAATCATTTCGGACCATGTCAGAAGGTGGGAAGCAAGTGAGTACGAGGCGGCGGTCGACCGGTTCGCCGACGGGCCTGGCCCGCAAGGAGCTGATCGTCCGCGCGGCGGCGAAAGTGTTCGCGGAGAAGGGATTCGCCAACGCCACCGTCCGCGACATCGCGGACGAGGCCGACACGCTCTCCGGCAGCCTCTACTACTACTTCGACTCCAAGGAAGCGATGGTCGAGGAGGTCCTCGGGGTCTATCTCGACATCACGGTGAGGGGCTACCAGCGCGCCGCCGACGAGCTGGAGGACCCGGTCGAGGCGCTGCACGAGCTGATCTCGCTGGCGCTGCGCGGCCTGGTGCAGTACCGGGCGGAGGTCACGATCCTGCAGAACGACTGGCACAACGTCCGTCCGATCGAGAGCATCGGTCGGCGCCAGCGCGAGGTCGAGAAGATCTGGCTCGCGACCATCGAGCGCGGGGTGGCCGCCGGTCTGTTCCGGTCCGATCTGGACGTCCGCATGGTCTATCGGACGCTCATGGGTGCCATTCAGGCGGTGATCCGCTGGTTCGACCCGCGTGGCAAGGTCAGCGTGGACGAAATCATCGAGGTGCAGAGTTCGATCCTGCTCGACGGGATCCGCAGCAGCCGCTGAGGGGAGGGCCTTTGGCCCGATCGCGCACTGTGTCCTTAATTAAGCAAGCACTTGCTCTATTCAAGGAGGCGGCGTGGCTGATCGGTTCGTGTTGAGCGCTGAGTTCGGTCCGGTGATCGCCCGGTACCTGCAGCAGCGGGCGCCGGCGGAGCGTAACCGAACCCAGGGTGCGGATCTGCCCGGCCTGTGGTCCGGCCTGGTCGAGGAGGTCGGCGTGGTCGGCCTGCTGGTGCCGGAACACCTGGGCGGGCAGGGCGCCGGCCTGATGGAGCTCGGCAGCGCACTGCGCGAAGCCGGTCGCCAGGGTTGGTCCGGCCCGTTGGCGGCCACCGCCGGTGTGGCCGTGCACCTCCTGGCCGCCGTCGACCCCGATGACGCCGGCGGCCTGCGTGCCGCGATCGCGCAGGGCCGCGTCGTCGTGCCCGCACTCACGGAGGACCGGCGCGGGGAGCGACTGCAGACCACGGTGCGGTACGACGACGGGAAGGTCCGAGGGCGGCGCACCTTCGTTGACAGCGGGACGCATGCGGCCGATTTCCTCTTCCCTGTCCGCGCGGGTGAGGAGACGGCGCTGGTCTTGGTGGAGCGCGCGGCCGCAGGTGTGGAGGTGCGGCCGCAGGACGCCGTGGATCCCGGCCGGGGCCTGGCGATACTCGACCTGGCCGACGTCCCGGCGCGGGTGCTCGCGTGCGGTCCGCAGGTCGACTCCGCCGTCGCGGAGGCCTGGAGCCTGGGCGCAGTGCTGGTCGCCGCCGACGCGGTCGGTGCCGCGGAGCGCGCCTTCGAACTGGCCCTCGAGTACGCCGGCACGCGCGAGCAGTTCGGCCGTTCGATCGGCAGTTTCCAGGTCATCAAGCACAAGCTCGTCGAGATGTACGCCGAGCTGGAACTCTCGCGCAGCGCGCTGGGGGAGGCGCTGCGGATGGCCGACGCCCGGCTCCCGGGCTGGCAGGACGCCGCGGCAGCGGCGAAGTCCGTGGTGGGCGACGGCTCGACCCATGTCCTTCGCGAAGCGATCCAGGTGCACGGCGGCATCGGGTTCACCTGGGAGCACGAGCTGACACACCACTTCCGACGGGTGATGGCCTGTCGTGCCCTTTACGGGACGCCGGCCTCGCACCGGCGTAGCGTCGCTGCGGCGAGGGGGCTCGCATGAGTGACGTCCCCGCGCGCGTGGTGCTACGTGAGGTGGGTCCGCGTGACGGGCTGCAGAACGAGCCGCCTGTCCCCACGGCCCAGAAGATCGCGCTGATCGAAGCGTTGGCGCAGACCGGTGTCGGCGAGATCGAGGCGGTCTCCTACACCCACCCGCGCGCGATCCCGCAGATGGCCGACGCGGCCGACGTCTGGGCGGGGGTCACCAGGGACCCGTCCATCTCCTACTCGGCCCTCGTGCCGAACCTCGTCGGCGCCCGGCGCGCTCTCGATGCGGGGTTCGCCGACATCGAGGTCGTCGTCTCCGCCTCACGCACCCACAACCTGCGCAACATCAACCGCGCCCCCGAGGAGTCGATGGAGGCGATCGCCGAGGTGATCGCGACGGCACATGCGCATGACGTGCGGTGCCAGGTGATCGTGGCTACCGCGTTCGGGTGTCCGTACGAGGGCGAGGTTCCCGAGGAACAGGTGGTCGGCCTGGCCGAGCGCGCCGTGGCGTTCGGCGCCGACAGCATCTGCTTCGGCGACACCACGGGGATGGGCTCGCCGCCCCGGGTGACTCGCCTGGTCGGCCGGTTCCGGGATGCCTGCCCGGACGTCGCGCTCGCCCTGCACTTCCACGACACACGCGGCACGGGTATGGCCAACCTCGCCGCCGGTTTGGCGCTTGGCGTCGACCGGTTCGACGCCAGCGTCGGTGGGCTGGGCGGGTGCCCGTACGCGCCGGGGGCCAGCGGCAACATCGCCACCGAGGAGGCCGTCTACCTCCTGCAGGAGTACGGCGTCGAGACCGGCATCGACCTCGACCGCCTGCTCGAGGTCGCCGAATTCGCCCAGCGCATCGTCGGCCACGAGCTGCCGTCGGGGCTGCTGAAGGCCGGTCCGCGCACCCGCCTCGCGCGCTGAGCCGCGGCGCCGGCCCGCGCCGGTGCTGGCGTGCTGAGCTGCGGCGCCGTCCCGGCGCTGGTCGAGGAGTTGTTACCACGCGCGGCCCGGCCGCATGTTCAAGGAGGTCAGTCATGCCTGTGGATCCCTCGCGAGTCGGGACGACCGTCGGACCCTGGACCGTCGGGTGGACCGAGCGCGACTCGCTGCTCTATGCCCTCGCCGTCGGTGCCGGCCAGCAGGACCCGCTCGCCGAGCTCGCGTTCACCACGGAGAACTCCGAGGGGGTGACGCAACAGGTCGTCCCGAGCTTCGCCGTGGTGCTCGGGTTCGGCAAGGGCCTGCCGGACGTCGGGGAGTACGACCCGACCCGCGCGGTCCACGCGGAGCAGGAGATGGTCCTGACCGGCCCGCTCCCCGCAGCGGGGCAGGCGCGGGTGACGACCACGGTCACCGACATCTGGGACAAGGGCCGGGACGCGATCGTGTGGACCGAGACCACGCTGGTCGAGGCCGGCAGCGACCGGCTCCTGGCGCGGTGCCGTACCGGCGCGTTCCTCGGCGGTGCCGGTGGCTTCGGCGGAGAGCGCGGCAGCAGCCCGTCGTGGGAGCTGCCCGACCGGGCGCCCGACGTGGAGGTGACCGTGTCGACCCGACCCGAGCAGGCGCTGCTGTACCGCTTGACCGGTGACCGCAACCCGCTGCACTCCGACCCGGCGTTCGCGGCACGCGGCGGGTTTCCCCGCCCGATCCTGCACGGACTCTGTACCTACGGCTACACCGCACGGATCCTCGTCAACGAGCTCGCCGGCGGCGATGCGGGCCGGCTGGCGTCCATGCGCGGCAGGTTCACCCGCCCGGTCCTTCCCGGCGACGACCTCGTGATTCGCGCCTGGCGAGCGGAGGGCGACTCGGAAGTGTTCTTCCGGACCACGAACTCCGCGGGTGAGCCCGTGCTCGACCGCGGCGTCGTCGGCCTCAGGCCCGGCGCTGACGGCGGGAGCCGGTAGCAGGTCGGCGACCGCCATCGATGGGCCGCTCGACGACCCCGTTGAGCGGCTCTGCGGAAGTCGGCGCGGATCTTCGAGAAGGGCCCGCACCGCCGTTGACGAGTCAGGTGACCCGCGTCATACTCGTTTAATCAATCGCTTGCTTCACATTTGAGACGGTCCCCCTGCAGAGCGTCTCCGGCGGCCTGACCTGCACCCCGGTCAGGCCGAGATCGCCGAGTGAGCCCCGGACGCGTCCTGGGCCCCGGGCCAGCCAGGCCCAAGCGTGCGATCCGCGAACAGCACACGGAGCCGAGGGCCGGGCCCGCAGGCCGGCCCACGGGAACGTCGGCGGCATGCCACCTCATCCAGCGTGGGAAGAAGGGAAAGCTATGTTCACCATTCGTCGAGGAGGGATGCGCCATCGCATCCTCGTCGCCGGCGTCGCGATGCTGACCGCACTGACGGCAGCAGCCTGCAGTGACGCGAAGAGCTCCGGCCAAGGCTCGACCTACCTGATCGGTTTCCCCGCGCTGACCTCGGGTCCGGCCGCCTTCGCCGGAGTGCCGATCCTTGACGGCGCGAAGCTCGCGGTCAAGGAGATCAACGACACCGGGTTCCTGGGCCAGGGCGTCAAGGTCGAGCTCAAGTCCGGGGACATCAAGAGCGACCCGGCGCAGGCGATCGCGCAGTACAAGCAGTACGTCGCCGACGGTGCGAGCGCCGTGCTGTGCTGCGGGCTCTCCTCGGAGGCCGGCGCGCTCGCTCCAGTGATCAAGCAGTCCAAGGTGCCCGGCATCGTGACCTCGGCAATCCTGCCGGGTCTCGCCGAGCCGCCGTACATCTTCCGGCCGGTCATCATCCCCTCCGAGCCCGGCGGGCTGTACGACAAGTTCATCGACGATGTCGTCCCGGCCGCCGGCGTCAAGACCGCGGTCCTGCTGGTCACCGCTGACAACGACGGCATGGTCAAGGACGCCGACGTCTGGGATGCGGCGCTCAAGCGCAACGGCGTCAACGTGGTGAAGCGGATCAACACCCAGTCCGCCGACACCAACTTCACGCAGGCTGCCACCGAGGTCCAGTCGTTGAACCCGGACGCGGTGGTCAGCTCCATGCTCGGCACACCGTCGGCGCTCGTGGCGCGGGCGCTGCGGGAGCGCGGTTACGAGAAGCCGATCCTGGCCAACTACGGCGTCGACAGCACCAAGCTGTTCGAGACCTCGGGTGGCGGACTGCGCAACACGATCTTCTTCGCGCCGTTCCACGCCGACCAGACCGACAACGACGTCGCGCGCCGGTTCGTCGAGCTCTACAAGAAGGAGAAGGGGTCGGCCCCGGACATGTACGGCGCCCAGGGCTACACCGCGATGTGGCTCGTCGCGGAGGCCCTCAAGAAGGCCGGTAGCGGCGACCCGAAGGCGGTGTCCAAGGCGCTCAGCGAGATCACGAAGCTCGACACCGTGTACGGACCGGTGAGCTATGACGGCGGCCAGGCGCGGATGACGTCGAAGGCGACCTACCTGCAGTGGACCAAGGAGGGGACCCTCGCCTCCTGGAAGGGCTGACGACAGCTCACGCGACGGTGGGTCCGGCCACCTGCGGCCGGCCCCACCCCAGGACGTTGCGGCGGCTGCCGCGCACCCTGATCGCGGATGTCTACCCCGCGGTCGGTCGACGAAGGAGACGGGATGGACATCGGCATAGCCTGCGCTTTCGAGTCGAAACAGGCCGGCTCGTTGCAAGCGGCGATCCGAACGGCGGCCGTCGCCGCCGAGGATGAGGGCTTCGCTTCCTGGTGGGGCCTGGGCGACCGTGAGGTCGCGCAGACCTCCTCGCACGACGCGACACTGGGCTTGTACTGCGTCGCTCGTGCTACTCGGCGGATCCGGCTCGGCCTGGCCGGGGAGGTGCTGTCCGTGCGGGCCGCGGCGGTGCGCGCCAAGCAACTGGCAAGTCTCGACTGGTTCGCCGGCGGGCGGTTGGAGCTCGGCATCGACCTCGGCGGTCCTCCCGCAGACCTCCTCGAGCCAGGGGCCGCCGTCTCCGACCCGGTCGGACGTTCGCTGGATCGGCTGGCCGCGATGGAGGCGCTGTGGACCCAGCGCCGAGGAGCGGTCAGCTCACCGACCGTCAGCTTCTCGGGCGCCATCGCCAACCCGAAGCCGGTGGGCGAGCGCTGTCTCAAGGTGCATCTGCGCGACGCGGGTACACCGGTCTTGCGCAGGGTCCTCGAGGCCCGAGGCCGGATCGACGGGTGGGCGGCCTGGAGGGTGGACCCGGCAGCGCTCGACGCGGCGTTGGCCGCCCTGCTGGATGCCTTGGGGGCTGACGCGGGACCGATTCGCCGCACCTGGTTCGTCGACGCCCACCTGATGCCGGCGAGCCGCGGGGTGGCGGCGGACGCCGGCATCGACGAGCTGGTGGCCGTGTTCGACCGGATTCCCGAGCCCGCGGAGTTGCGAGAGGTGGCCGCATGAGTGACAACAGCACCCGCAACGGCGTCATGGGCGCGCGGGGGCGGGTCGAGATCGGGTTGGTCGACCTCTTCGACGGCGGCCCGGAGCGTGGTCTCGCCTTCATGGCGGAGTTCTCCCGCGCCGCGGAGAACGCCGGGTTCGACGGCATCTGGCTACCGGAGCACATCCTCTTCTTCGAGCGGTACGACTCCGTCTACCCGTACCCGCAAGCGCCCCTGGCGGCCAATCCGGACGTCAAGGAGCAGCACAACAAGGTCGTCGAGGGCAGGGCCCAGGTGGAGTCGGCGCCCGAGCAGGGCCTGCTGGATCTCTTCCAGGCCGCGGTCGAGGTGTGCGCAGCCACGACGAGGCTACGATTCGGCAGCTCGGTGCTGCTGCTCCCGCTGCGCAACCCGCGCATCCTCGCCCGCGAGGTGCTCACCGTCGCCGAGCTGACCGGAGGCCGGTTCGACCTCGGCGTCGGGTTGGGTTGGTCCGCCGAGGAGTACGCAGCCTGCGAGTCCGACTTCAAGACGCGGGGAAAACGCTGCGAAGATCTGGTGCACGCCTTGACCGATGCGTGGGGCGGGGGTCACCAGGATGCGCCCCCACTGCCCGTCGGTGTCCAGGCGCCCAGGGTCCTCATCGGTGGGCACTCGCCCGCGGCGATCCGCCGGGCGGGGACGGCGGCGGACGGCTGGTACCCCTGGAACCTGACGCCCGCCGAGCTGGCCGACGGCCTGCGGGCGCTGGAAGGGCACCTCGAAGCGTCCGGGCGCAGCCGCGACGACGTGCACGTGATCGCGGGTTTCCGCGGTGTCGGTGAGCTGTCCGACCTGCCGGAAATCGTCCGGCGCTATGCCGAGCTCGGTGTCGACGGGATCAACCTCTCGCTCCGCATGACGGTGGACAACTACGTCGAGGTGATGTCAGACGTGGCCGGAGTGCTCGGCCTTGACGGGGAGGGGCCGCGATGAGTGCGGAGACGACGATCGACCAGGCCGGTTCGGCCGAGGGGTTCCGGGCCGAGGTCCGGCAGTGGCTCGCCGAGAACGTCCCGACGGAGCCGCTGCCGCCCTGGACGACCCGCGAGGGCTTCGACCAGCACCGGCGGTGGGAGCACACCCTGTTCGAGGGCGGTTACGCCGCCGTCGACTGGCCCGTCGAGTACGGCGGGCGCGGCGCCGGGTTGCGGCACACGATCGCGTTCGCGGAGGAGTACTACCGCGCGCGGGCCCCGGAGCGGGTCAACATGGGCGGCCTCTACCTGCTGGGACCGGTCGTGATGCAGTACGGGACCGAGGAGCAGCGGCGGCGCTGGATCCCCGACCTGCTCTCGTGCAAGACCATCTGGTGCCAGGGCTTCTCCGAGCCGGGCGCCGGCTCGGACCTGGCCTCGCTGCGGACCCGAGCGGTCCGCGACGGCGACCACTTCGTGGTCAACGGCCAGAAGATCTGGACGTCGATGGGCGGGTTCGCCGACTGGATCTTCGCGCTCGTGCGGACCGACCCGGAAGCGGCCAAGCGGCGCAAGCACGCCGGCATCACCTTCCTGTGCATCGACCTGCGCACGCCCGGCGTGCAGGTCCGTCCGCTGACCATGGTGGACGGGACGAAGGGCTTCGCCGAGGTGTTCTTCACCGACGTCCGGGTGCCGGTCGAGAACGTCGTGGGCGAGATCGACCAGGGCTGGAAGGTCGCCATGTCCACCCTCGGATTCGAGCGTGGCGCGGTCTTCGGCGACCACGCGAAGTTCTCCAACGACGTCACGGCCCTGGCCGGCCTGATCCGGCACCGAGGCCTGGCGCAGGACTCCCTGGCGCTCGACGAGCTCGGCCGGGTCCTGGTCGAGACCGAGGTCTACCGTGCCAACGTCTACCGGCTCGCCGCGCTCGCGGAGAGCGGGGGTGACCTCGACCGGACGGCCAGCATCAACAAGCTGTACTGGACGGAGATGCAACACGACATCTTCGCGACCGGCCTGCGCCTGATGGCCGAGGACGGCGCGATCGTCGCAGAACCGTCGGCTACCGCCGGCGCCGACCCGGTGACCGCCCACGCGTGGCAACAGTGGCACCACCGCTACTGGTACGCCCGGGCCGCCATGATCTTCGGCGGTACCTCGGAGATTCAGCGCAACATCATCAGCGAGCGTGTGCTCGGACTGCCCATGGAGCCCCGACCGTCGTGACCGAGACATTGGACCTGGACCGCCGTCAGCTCGACGAGGTCACCACCGAGCTTCTGCAACGCCACTGCGGCCTCGACCACCTGCGCGAGCGCCTCGATGCCGGAGCCGCACACAGTGCGTCGCTCTGGGCCCGCCTGGCCGAGACGGGACTCGTCTCGGCGCTGGTCGCTGACGAGTGGGGTGGAGCGGGACTGACTCCGCGGCACCTGCCGGGCGTCTTGCGCGCGACCGGGTATCACGCGCTGCCCGAGCCCTACCTCGAGACCTCGGTGCTCGCGGCGACCATCCTGTCCGCCTTCGCCGACGACCCGGAGGTGGCACAGCGGCTCGCCTCGCTCGCCGAGGGCTCGCTGCTGGTCGCCGTGCGCATCAGCGACCTGGACCCGCACGTGGCCTTCGCCGCGGAGGCGGACGTGGTCCTCGACGTCGCGCAGGACGGCACCATCACGCTGTACCGGGCAGATGAGGTCGAGGTCGAGTCCCTTGAGGCGGTCGACCCGCTGCGTCCCGTGGCACGGGTGGGGCCACGTGGCAGGGGCACGGTCCTGGGGGTCTCGCCCGAGCTCGCGGCGCGCGTGCGCACGCTGGCCGTCGCCGGAGCGGCCTGCCAGCTGGCGGGAGCGGCGCGGCGGCTGCTGGACCTGACGGTGGAGTACGTCGGCATGCGCCACCAGTTCGGCCGGCCGGTCGGCTCGTTTCAGGCGGTGAAGCACAAGATCGCTGACGTCGCCGTCGGCGTCGACATGGCCGAAGCCGCCGCGTTGAGCGCGTTGGACGCGATCGACGACCCCGACGCGGAGCACCGCGCGGCCGCGGCCAAGGCATACGCTGGGCAGGCCGCCGACCGCGCCAACGTCGAGGCCCTCCAGCTGCACGGTGGGATCGGGTTCACCTGGGAATACCACCTGCACTTCTGGCTCAAGCGGGTGATGAGCCTCGCGTCGGCGTACGGGACGACCGTGGCGCACCGCCGGGCCCTCGCGACAGACCTGCTGGCCCGGGTTCCGGGAGGGAGTGGACTGAGCGATGAGTGAGCAGCTCGGCTTCTGGACGATCGCCGCAGCGCACCCCGAGGGATGCGCGGTGGTCGAGGCCGACGGCCGCAGGGTGAGTCGCGGGGTGCTTCTCGGCCGGGCGAACGCGATCGCCCGGCTCCTGCGCGCGCAGGGACTGCAGCGTGGCGACCGCGTCGTCGGTGTGGTGGCGAACGAGGGCGCCGCACTGGCCGTGGTGCTCGCCTGCCAGCAGATCGGCGCCTACTACGTCCCCGTCAACACCGGCCTCACGACGAGCGAGGTCGCCTACATCCTCGGCGACGCGGCCCCGGTCGTCGCCCTCGCGTCGGTCAGGTCCGCGGGGATGCTCACCGCCGCGGCCGACGAGGCAGGGCTGCCGGCGGAGCGTCGGTTCGCGCTGGGGAAGGCCTCCGGCCTGCGCGACCTCCTCGCCGAGAGTGCCGCCTACCCGGACGGCCCGCTCGGGGACCGCAGTCCCGGGTCCTACCTCGGGTACACCTCCGGGACCACCGGCCGCCCCAAGGGCGTCCTGCGCAAGCTGCCGGAGGGCGACCCCGACGCCGTCTTCGCCGCCGGTGCCCGGTGGCAGCTGGGGATGTTCGCGGTCGAGCCGCTCGGCGAGGGTGTCCATCTGGTGACCTCGCCGCTGAGCCACACCGCCGTGAGCGGTCTGGCGGTCACGTCGCTGCACTTCGGCCACACGGTCGTGCTGATGGAGCGCTTCGACGCCGAGACGGTTCTGCGGCTGATCGAGGCCGAGCGGGTCACCACCACGCACATGGTGCCGACGCAGCTGCACCGGCTACTGCGGCTTTCCGAGGAGGTCCGCGAGCGGTACGACGTCAGCAGCATGCGCAACCTCATCCACGGTGCGGGTCCGTGCAGCGAGGACGTCAAGCGGGGAGTCATCGACTGGTTCGGGAATGTGGTGTGGGAGTACTACGGCGCCACGGAGGCCGCCGGCACCGCCATCTCCGCACGCGAGTGGCTCGAGCGGCCCGGCAGCGTCGGCCGCCCGCAGCCGGGGGCGGAGGTCAGGGTGCTCAACACGGACGGCGAGGACGCTCCGGCCGGTGAGTCCGGGACGATCTACCTGCGGATGGGGGCCAACGCCTTCGAGTACCGCGGGGACGCGGAGAAGACCGGCGCCAGCCGGCTCGGCGACTTCGTCACCGTCGGGGACCTCGGCTGGCTCGACGAGGACGGCTACCTGTACCTCCTCGGCCGGTCGGCCGAGATGATCGTCTCGGGTGGGGTCAACGTGTATCCGGCCGAGGTCGAGGCCGCGATTCTGACCCATCCCGACGTCGAGGATGTCGGCGTGATCGGCGTGCCCGACGCGGAGTGGGGGGAGCGCGTCGTGGCGGTCGTCCAGGCCCGAGCCGACTCGGGCCTGGCCTGCGACGAACGCGGCCCGACGGAGGTCCTGCGGGACTATCTCGCCGATCGTGTGGCCCGCTACAAGGTGCCCCGCCTGGTCACGGTCGTGGCCGAGCTGCCGCGGTCGGCGAACGGGAAGCTGCGCAAGCATCTGCTCCCCCCACTCACCCGACGCTGATCACGTCACCCATCGAGAGGAACCGTGTGAAACCCATCGCCAACCCGACACCGGACACCCAGGCGTGGTTCGACCTCATCGACCAGGGTCGGTTGACAGTGCCGCGCTGCCTCGACTGCGGGGACACCTTCCTCTACCCGCGGATGTGCTGTCCCGCGTGCGGATCACGCTCGGTTGAGCTCACCCCCGCGAGCGGGCGGGGCATCGTCGACTCGTTCGTCGTCAACCATCGGGGGCCCGCCGCCTTCGCTGGGGAAGCGCCGTACGTGCTGGCCCTGGTTCGGCTCGAGGAGGGCCCGCGGATGATGGCGAACGTGGTCGTCGACGACCCCGCCCGCGTGGGTGTCGACCTTCCCGTCGCGGTGACCTTCGAGCAGCGCGGCGAGCGTAAGGTCGTCCAGTTCGTGCCGGCGGAGGTGCAGTGATGAGCCTGCGTGGCGCGATCGCGATCGTCGGGGCCGCCGAGAGCACCGACCTCGGCAAGATCCCGGACAAGTCGGCGCTGCAGCTGCACGTGGACGCCGCCCTCAACGCGTTGGCCGACGCGGGGCTCAAGCCCTCGGACGTGGACGGGGTGGCGTCGGCCGGTGAGCTGCCCAACGACGTCGCAGACTATCTCGGCATCGTCCCGGACTATCTCGACGCCACGAACGTCGGCGGTTGCTCATACATGCTCCATGTGCGCCACGCGATGGCGGCGATCTCCGCCGGCCTGTGCGAGGTCGTGCTCGTGACCCACGGAGAGTCCGGTCGCTCCCGCATCGGGATGCAGCCCTGGGCGCCGGCCGCGCAGTCGATGATGGGTCAGCTCGAGGTCCCCTACGGGCCCGTGGGCGCACCGTCGCTGTTCCCCATCGGGGTCCGCCGCTACATGGACAAGTACGGCATGACCGAGGAACAGTTCGCGATGGTCCCGGTCGTGCAGCGCAGGTGGGCGGCGCGCAACCCGAGGGCGAAGCTGCGTGATCTCATCACCGTCGAGGATGTGCTGGCCTCGCCGGTGATCGCCGACCCGGTCCATCTGCTGCACTGCTGCCTGGTCACGGACGGCGGCGGGGCGCTGGTGCTGGCCTCGGCAGAGCGGGCGAAGGACCTGAGCCCCCAGGCGCCGGCGGTCTACGTCCTGGGCGCCGGGGAGTCGAGTGAGTCCTCGGTGGTTTCGGGGCTGCAGAGCCTGACCTCGTCGCGCGCCATCGAGCGCGGTGGCCGTGCGGCCATGCGTCAGGCCGGGATCGGCCACGCCGACGTCGACCATCTGATGATCTACGACGCCTTCGCGCACGTCCCGCTCTACGGCCTCGAGGACCTGGGATTCGTGGGTCGCGGCGAGGCCCCCGCGTTCGTCGCGGAGGGCAACACCGCTCCTGGTGGCCGGCTGCCGCTGAACACCAACGGTGGCGGGCTGGCGTACACGCACACCGGAATGTACGGGATGTTCGCCATCCAGGAGTCGGTCCGGCAGGTGCGTGGCACGGCAGCGGCGCAGGTCGACGGCGTCGACGTCAGCGTGGTCACCGGGGTCGGTGGCATGTTCATGACGTCGGGGACCCTCGTCCTGGGAAGCGAGTCGACCCTCTGATCGCCGTCCGAGGAGCGCGCCGGGTATTCGGGATCTGCCGAAACGGCGGCGCGCTCCTCGAACGGCGACGCCGTGGCGTCAGGTCGTGAGCGCGCCCGCCAGCTCACGCCACGCATCGAGCGGAATCGCGTGGTCCGACCAGCTTCCCTCCGGATCGAGCAGCTGGACGCAGACGTGATCGGCGCCGGCCTCGAGATGCGCGCCGGCACGTCGCACGACCTGGGCGGGATCTCCCCAGGCGACCAGGGCGTCGACGAGGCGGTCCGAGCCGCCGTTGTCCAGGTCGGCGGGCGTGAAGCCCTGGCGTAGCCAGCTGTTGCGATAGTTCGGTTGGGCGAGGTATGGCGCCAGGTAGCGGCGCGCCGCCTGCCGGGCCCGGCCCGGGTCGGGGAGCAGGAGCGCCATCTGCGTGGGCGCGAGGAAAGCGTCGCCGTGGCGGCTGCGCGCGGCGCGCGTGTGTGCCGGCGTGGTGAGGTACGGATGGGCCCCTGTCGCACGCGTCGCCGCCAGATCGAGCATCTTCGGCCCGAGCGCGGCGAGCACCCGTTCCTGGCGGCGGGATCCCGGGGCCTGGGTCCGGTCGAGCTCGTCGAGGAATTCCCGCATCCGGGTCAACGGCCGTTCGTACCGTCCCGGGGTCCGGTGATCGACCAGCTGCTGGTGGCTGACCCCGAGACCCAGCAGGAACCGGGACCGGCCCTGCGCCGGCAATGCGGCCAGCCGGGCGGCCAGTTCCGCCGGGGTCAGCTCCCAGATGCTGAGGATCCCGGTTGCCACGGTGACGGTGCTGGTCGCTTCCAGGAGCGCGGCGATCCGGCGGAAGGGGTCGCCGGTGCCCCCGGTCATCCACACCGCGGAGACGCCCATCTCCTCCAGCGCCCGGGCGGCGCTGCATGCCTCGCCGCTCGGGCGGACCCGCAGCCCGGTCGCCCAGGCTCCCCAAGGGCTCGCGGGCAGGCTCATCGTGACGCCCCGTCCTCGGCGTCCAGCACGGAGCCGTGTGCGAGGTCGGCGATCCAGGACACGAACCGCCAGCCCTCCGGGGTACGCCGGAATCGGCCGGAGTAGGTGCCGACGACGATGTGCGCACCGCCCTCGCGGCGGTAGTACGCGATGCCCTTGAACTCCCCGGATGCTTCGTCGTCGTGCACGGCGACATCGCTGTTGGTGAAGGTGTGGAAGATCCACGGCATGGAGGTCCGGAGGCGCCTGAACTGCTCGCGGATCTCCGCGTGCCCCCGGCACGGTGGGCGCCGCGGGTTGATGCTGTAGACGCCGTCAAGGTCCCAGAGTGCGACCAGGCCGTCGAGGTCCTCGTGGCTCGGACCGTCCCATCCGCCGTCGCAGAGGCGGTGGTAGCGGGCCGCGAGGGCCTCGATCGCGCGAACGTCCTCGAGCTGGCGCACCCGTTCGGCGAGCTGCTCGTAGGTCGGCGCCGCGCTCATGCCGGCTGCTCCGCATCGGGCTGCTCCGCATCGGGCTGCTCCGCATCGGGCTGCTCCGCATCGGGTTTCTCCGCATCGGGCACGAAGCGAACCAGCGCGCTGCGGACGGCCTTGCACACCAGGACGCCGTCCTGGTTCAGGCCGCGGTGCTCGAGGGTCACGATGCCCTGGCCGGGGCGGCTCGCCGAGGGGCGCTTGGGCCCGATCTCGGTCTCGCAGTACAGCGTGTCGCCGATGAAGACCGGTGCGGGGAAGGAGATCTCCTGGAACCCCAGGTTGGCGATGGTGGTCTTCTGGGTCAGGTCCGGCACGCCGACGCTGCAGACGATGCTCAGGGTGAGGAGGCTGTTGACCAGGCGCTGCCCGAACTCCGTCTCGGCGGACTTCACCGCGTCGAGGTGCAGCGTCTGGGTGTTGAGGGTGATGCTGCAGAAGAGCACGTTGTCGGCCTCGGTGATCGTCCGGCCGGGCTCGTGCCGGTAGATGTCCCCGGGGATCATTTCCTCGTAGTAACGGCCGCGGCGGGTGTGGATGGTCACGGGGTCTCCTCGGGGGTGTCGGTGGTCGCGGCGACGAGCCGCGACCGATGGTCTGGGTGGGCCACCGCGGCGAGCGCCGCCGCCCGCTCCGCGACCGTGCCTCCGCGGAGCCAGGCGACGCCGTGCTCGGTGACGACGGCGTCCGGCGTGTGGCGTGGCAGGGAGACCAGGCCGGAGCCCAGCCGGTTCACGATCCGGCTGCGCCGGCCGTCGGGAGTGGTGGAGGGCAGCGCGATGACGGACAGGCCGCCGTCGGACCCGAAGCCCGCTTCCACGAAGTCTGCGCTCCCACCGATGCCGGACACCTGGCGGTCCCCGACCATCTCGGCACTCACCTGACCGGCGAGGTCGACCTCGATCGCCGAGTTGACCGCGACGAGGCGCGGGATGTGGGCCAGCGCGCGTGGGGCGTGGGAGACCCGGCTGTCACGCAGCACGATCGCCGGGTTGAGGTCGGCGAAGCTCATGAGCGAGGCGGTGCCCATGAGCTCGGCGGCGAGCACCGCGGGCCGCGGGTCCGTGCTCCACGGCACGACGCCGGCCGAGAACAACGGCACCATCGCGTCGTTGGCCATCCCTACGAACCGCACCCCGCGGATGCCGCAGTCGAGCAGGAATGCGGTGAGCGCCTCGGGAACCGCCCCGATCCCCAGCTGCAGGGTCGGCTCCTGGGGGAGCAGTTCGAGCACGCGCGCGGCGATACGGTCGCTGACCTCGTCGCGGGCCGCGGCCGGAAACACGCACATCGGGTGCTCGGCCTCCACCAGCCGGTCGATGCGGCTGACATGCACCGCGGTATCGCCGTGCGTGCGCGGGACGTCGTGGCTGACCTCGGCGAGGACCAGGGTGGCCCGCTCGACGGCGTGGTGGACGTAGCTTGACGAAGGGCCGAGGCTGCACCAGCCGTTGCGGTCCGGCGGCGAGACGCGGATCAGGGCGACCGAGCTGTTCCAGGCGTCCAGGAGGTCGGGCACCGCCGACGCCCTGGCCGGCACGTAGTCCACGTATCCGGGGCGCAGCGCGGCTCGGGCGGGACCGTACGGGTGCCAGGTTCGGTAGGGCAGGTGGCCCGCCGCCGACGCGTCGAGGAAGGGGTAGGACCCGAGCTGGAGGCCTGAGTACAGCCGGGGGGAGTCGAGGAGGTCGGCGAGCCGGCCGAGGGCCGAGAGCAGGGTCTCGGGCGTGCCGCAGCCGGGAGCGGCGACGATCGTACTCCCGGACGGGATCGCCCGGATGGCCTCCTCCGGCGCCACTGTCGTCGGGAGCTTCATGACACCCCAGGGGCTCGGCGGGACGCGCAGGGTCGTCGGACCGTGCGCGGGAGGTTACCGAGACGCTAGTGCACGCGAAGAAGTGAAGCAAGTGCTTGATTGAGAGTTGACAGAGCAGCTGTGACGCGGCTTACGATGTTGTAAAGCGAACGCTTGATTCGAGCGCCGCGAACACCCCTTCGTTCAGAGGAGAGTGCCCGCCGTGCAACTCCTGGCACAGCAGCTCGTCAACGGGATCGCGCTCGGTTCCGTGTACGCGCTGTTCGCGATCGGATTCGCCCTGATCCTGGCGCGGATGGGCATCCTCAACGTGGCCCACGGGACCTTTGCCACCTGGGGGGCGTTGTCGTCGTTCTGGCTGGTCGCCGAGAAGGGCGTCAACTTCTGGGTGGCCGCCGCGGCGGGGATCCTCTTCGCGGGCGTGCTCGGGGTCCTCGCCGACACGTTGGCCTTCGCGCCGCTGCGCACGCGCAACGCCGGCATGTTCGCCCCGATCATCGCCAGCATCGGCATCTGGATCGTGCTCCTGACGGTGGCCGAGGGCTTCGCGGGCTCGACCACGAAGAGCTACCCGGTCAGCGCGGTGCCGGCCACGCCGATCCGCGTCGCGGGGCTGGTCGTGCTGCCCGCGCACCTGCTGAGCATCGCGGCCCTGATCCTCACGGTCACCGTCGTGCACCTCCTGCTCAACCGCTCGCGCTTCGGCGCGGCGGTGCGGGCGGTCTCGGTGGACCCCCGTTCCGCCACGATCGTGGGCGTCAACGCTCGTCGCACGCTGATCGCCGTTGCGTTCATGGCGGCCGCGGTCGCGGGCCTGGCCGGCGTGCTGGCCGCCCTGTCCGACAACAACGTCTCCTTCGGTGTCGGAGAGGCGTTGCTGCTCAAGGGCTTCGCGGCCGTCGTCGTCGGCGGTTACGGCGACATCCGCGGCGCCGCGGCGGTCGGTGTCGCGATCGGCGTCCTGGAGGTCCTCGGCTCGCAGTACATCTCGTCCGGCTTCCGGGACGCGATCACCTTCGGAGTGCTGCTGCTCGTGCTCGTCGTGCGGCCCCAGGGAATCTTCGGCGAGCGCCAACTCCTCCGCGCCTGACCGCATCTAGCAAAGGGTCCTCCATGAGCACTACTGCCTGGATCACCACGCTCCAGTTCGCGGGCGTGAACGCGCTGTTCGCACTCAGCATCTACGCCAGTCTCTGGACCGGCGTCCTCAGCCTCGCGCCGATCTTCTTCGGGTCCGTGAGTGCCTTCACCTTCGGCCACCTCGCCGGAGCGCTCGGCCTGCCGCCCTTCCTCAGCCTGGTGCTGGGTGTCGTGGTCGGTGCGGCCCTGGGAGCCGCCACCGCCGCGTTGGTCATCCGCCTCCACAGCCACTACCTCGCGATGGCCACCATCGCGATGGTCCTCATCGGGCGGGTCCTGATCGTCAATCTCTCCGACTTCACCGGCGGGGCGACCGGCACCCTCATCCCGGGGGAGCTGGGCACCTGGGCATGGCTGATCGGCTGTCTGGTCGTCGCGGGCTTCGTGCTGGCCCGCCTGGCCAAGTCGCGCTTCGGTCTCGCCGCGGACGCGGTCCGTGAGGACGCGGCGGTCGCGCAGACCCTGGGCGTCGCGCCGCGCCGGATCCAATTGGTCGGCTTCATCATCTCCGGCGCCTTCGGAGGGGCCGCGGGCGTGATGCAGGCGAGTTTCCTGCAGTACATCGGGCCCGACACCTTCTACACCGGCCTGGGCTTCGTCACGCTCGCCGCGGTGGTCCTCGGAGGAGCGTTCCACTGGCTCGGGCCGATCGTCGGCGCCGTCGTGTTCACGATCCTGCCCGAACTGCTCAGGGATGCCTTGGGCGAGTACGACCGCGTGGTCACCGGCGTGATGCTCGTCGTGATCATCATCTACATGCCTCGCGGCCTCGTGGACCTGCGTCGCTTGCGGTTGTTGCGCGCGCGGTCGAGGGCGGGTGCGCCGGCCGGTGCCAACGGTGCCGGCGACACGGTCCGACCGGAGGTGGCGTCATGAGCTCGAGTTCCTCATCCCCCGCGGTCGCTCGCGAGACGCCGCCCGCCGCAGAGGTGCCGGCTGTCGACATCGTCGGTCTGACGAAGGCGTTCGGCGGGTTGAAGGCGGTCTCCGACATCACGATCCAGGTGCCGTCCCGGCGGATCCACGGCATCCTCGGCCCCAACGGTGCCGGCAAGACCACGGTGCTGAACATGGTCACCGGGTTCATCAGCGCCGACGACGGCACCATCTCCGTGTTCGGCGACGAGGTGACCCGCCTCCCGCCGTACCAGATCGCCCGGCGCGGGGTGGCCCGGACCTACCAGAACATCCGGCTGTTCGCTGGGATGACGGTCCTCGAGACCGTTGTCGCGGGTGCCTACCTGCGCAGGTCGTCGACCCTGGCGGGGGCCATCTTCCTCAGCCCCGGCGAGCGCCGGGAGCGGCGCGAGGTCCGGGCGCGCGCACGCGACCTGCTCGACCGGGTGGGGGTCCGCGGCGACCACGACGCCTTGGCCGAGACGCTGTCCTACGGTGACCAGCGGCGGGTCGAGATCGCGCGGGCCCTGGCCGCCGATCCTCGTGTCCTGCTGCTCGACGAGCCGACCGCGGGCATGAACGACGCCGAGTCGCACGAGATCGGCGAGCTCCTGGTGGAGCTGCGCGACGGCGGGCTGACGCTCATCCTCATCGAGCACAACATGCGGCTCGTGGAGGAATTCTGCGAGTCCGTCTCGGTGATGAACTCCGGCGCGATGCTCTCGCAGGGTGTGCCCAGATGGTGCCTGGACCAGGACGAGGTGAAGGAGGCCTACTTTGGAAAGCGCTCCGATGCTGCACGTATCGCGACTCTCCGCCGCGCACGGCGCGGTCCAGGCGGTGCGTGAGGTCGACCTCGCCGTCGATCAGGGATCGCTGGTCGCGCTGATCGGCTCCAACGGCGCAGGGAAGACCACGACGTTGCACAGCATCGCCGGTCTGCACCGCCCGTCCGGGGGCAGGGTTACCATCGGCGGCCGCGACATCACCGGGTGGAGCTGCCACAAGGTGGTCCGAGCCGGCGTGGCGCTGGTCGCCGAGGGGAGGCGGATCGCTCCGCCGCTCACCGTCGAGGAGAATCTCGACCTCGCCGCGTACAGCGGGCGCAGCGACAAGGCGAAGCTCCGCGAGCGGCGCGACGAGGTGTTCGAGCTGTTCCCGCGCCTGGCCGAGCGGCGCCGGCAACTCGCCGCACTGATGAGCGGCGGGGAGCAGCAGATGCTCGCGTTCGGCCGGGCGCTGATGACCGGGCCGGACGTCCTGCTCCTCGACGAGCCGTCCATGGGCCTCGCGCCGTCGATCGTCGACGTGATGTTCGAGACCATCGCGCGGCTGCACGAATCGGGCGCGACCATCCTGCTCGTCGAGCAGAACGCCGAGCTCGCGCTTGCGGTGAGTGACCACGTTTACGTGATGCAGCGAGGTCAGATCGTCGCCTCGGGCGCCCCCGACGAGGTGCGTGACCGTACCGAGGTCATGTCAGCCCTGTTCGGCTGACGCTCCATGAACCGGCCGGTGTCGCCGGCCCCGACTGACAGGAGTTCCATGAGCGAGATCAGGCTCGACGGGCGGGTCGCGATCGTGACCGGTGCCGGGCGTGGCCTCGGGCGAGAACACGCGCTGCTGCTCGCCGCGCGCGGCGCCCAGGTGGTGGTCAACGATGTCGGTGGCGCAAACGCCGCCGAGGCCTCGCCCGCCCAGCAGGTCGTCGATCAGATCCGGGAGGCCGGTGGCGCGGCGGTTGCCGACGACACCGACGTCAGCGTCGCCGAGGGCGCCGCTCGGATTGTCGAGCTCGCCACCTCGACGTACGGCCGGCTCGACATCCTGGTCAACAACGCGGGAATCCTCCGCGACCGGTCCTTCGCCAAGATGTCGGCGGAGGAGTTCGAGGCCGTCATGCGGGTGCACGTAGGCGGGACCTTCTGGATGTCCAAGGCCGCCTGGCCGGTGATGGCCGAGCAGGGGTACGGGCGGATCATCAACACCACGTCTGCCGCGGGCCTGTTCGGCAATTTCGGTCAGGCCAACTACGCCGGCGCGAAGGCCGGGATCATCGGCGTCACCAAGACCCTCGCGATCGAAGGTGCCCGCAGCGGCATCCGGGTGAACGCGATCGAGCCCGGTGCCCGCACCCGGATGACCGAGAACCTGCTCGGGGACCTGGCCGACAGCCTCGACCCGTCGCTGGTCGCGCCGCTGGTGCTGTGGCTGAGCGCGCAGGAGTGCGAGTCGACCGGTGAGGTCTACAACGTCGGCGGCGGGCGCGTCGCCCGCGTCGTGGTGGCCCAGACTCCGGGACTGTTTGCGCGCGACCTCACCGCGGAGCAGGTGCGCGACGCCTGGACGCAGATCAACGACGGGTCCACGGCGACGGTGATCACCGACTTCAGGCAGGAGCTGGGGATCCTCACCGACCTGTTGGGTCGCTGAGGCCGTCGAGGGCGTGGCAGCAGGCCTCAGGAAAAGCAAGCGATTGCTTAACAGTCAGGATGCAACAGAGCGAGCGAGCGTGTCCCGCGAGTGGGCCGCGGGTGTGTTGAGGAGGAGCTGTGCCCGAGCTACGAGACCCTGACCACGAGCTGATCGCACGTGCGATCAGGGAGCGGCTGGCGGAGTTCGACGACGACTACTGGCTGGCCTGCGACCGTGAGCATCGGTTCCCCTGGAGCTTCTTCTCGGCCATGGCGAAGGACGGCTGGGTGGGCATCGCGGTGCCCGAGCAGTACGGCGGCGGTGGCCGGGGTGTGACCGAGGCGGCGATCCTGCTGCGCGAGGTGGCCGCCTCGGGTGCCGCGATGAACGGCTGCACCGCGCTGCACATGAACGTGTTCGGTCTTCAGCCGGTGATCAAGTACGGCAACGAGCGGCTCAAGGAGACCTTCCTGCCGAAGGCCGCTGCCGGCGAACTCCACGTCGCCTTCGCCGTCACCGAGCCCGACGCCGGGACCGACACCTCGCAGATCAAGACCCGGGCGGTGCGCGACGGGGAGAACTGGCGCATCAGTGGCCAGAAGATCTGGACCAGTAAGGCGCTGGAGTCCTCGGTGGCGCTGATGCTGGCGCGGACCTCCCCTGCACCCGAGGATCCGCAGCGGCGTTTCGAGGGCCTGAGCCTGTTCCTCATCGACCTCGACCCGGACCACGTGAAGATTCGTCCCATCCCGAAGGCCGGGCGCAACGCCGTGGCCAGCTGCGAGACCTTCTACGACGACCTGCCGGTCGAGGGCTGGCGACTGGTCGGCGAGGAAGGCAAGGGGTTCAAGCACATCCTTGCCGGCCTGAACCCCGAGCGCGTGCTCATCGCCGCGGAAGCCGTCGGGATCGGCCAGGCCGCCGTGCGTCGCGCCACCGAGTACGCCAAGGTCCGGCGGGTCTTCGACCGGCCGATCGGCAGCAATCAGGCGCTGAGCCACCCGCTGGCGGACGCCTATGCGCGGCTGGAGGCGGCGTGGGAGATGACGCTGGTCGCCGCGGCCAAGTACGACGCCGGACTCCCCTGCGGGGCAGAGGCCAACATCGCGAAGTACCTCGCCGCCGACGCCGGCTACCAGGCGGCGGACCGGGCGATCCAGACCCACGGGGGCCTGGGGTATGCGCAGGAGTACCACGTGGAGCGCTACTGGCGAGAGGCGCGGATCATGCGTCTGGCGCCGGTGAGCCAGGAGATGTCGCTGAACTTCATCGCCCAGCAGGTGCTGGGCCTACCCCGGAGCTACTGAGATGCGCCGCTATGAAGGTCAGGTAGCCTACGTGCTGGGTGGCGGGAGCGACGGCCCGGCGCGTCCCGGTGAGGAACTGCCCATGGGCAACGGCCGGGCGATCGCGCTCCGGCTCGCGGCCGAGGGGGCGCGCGTCGTGGTCGGGGACAAGGACCTCGACCGGGCGCGCCTGACCGTGCAGCACCTGGCGACCCCGGGCTTGGCGGTCCGGGTCGATGCCGCGGACCCGGCCGACTGCGCGGCAGCCGTGGCGCGAGCGGTCGAGTTCGGCGACGGCCGCCTTGACGTCGTCGTGTGCAACGTCGGCATATCGGGACGCGAGCCGGTCAAGGTGCAGAGCCTGGAGGACTGGGACCTCGCCACCGACGTGAACGTCCGTTCGCACTGGCTCACCGCCCAGGCGGCGCTCGGCGGCATGCTGGACCGGCGGCGGGGCGTGTTCGTCTTCGTCGGCTCCACGGCCGGTGTGCTCAGCAGTCGCCGGTCGCTGTCGTACGAGGCCACGAAAGCCGCCCAGCTCGGGGTGATGCGACACGTGGCGGTCCGGTACGCAGACCGCGGCATCCGCGCGAACGCGGTGGTGCTCGGGAATATCGACTCCGCCCTGGTCCGGCGGGAGTTCGGCGATGCCGGGACGGCGCGAGGGAGCGTCGTGCCGATGCGGCGGGAAGGGCGGCCCGAGGAGGTGGCGGGAGCGGTCGCGTTCCTCGCCAGCGAGGACGCCGGTTACGTGACCGGCCAGAGCTTGTTGGTCGACGGCGGGGTGAGCGCGGCCTGGCCGGTCCCGCCCACGCCGCCGGCCTAGGTGGAGGAGGAATGATGAACGGATCCGTGGTGGTCAGCGGCGTCGGGATGAGCCCCTTCGGCAAGTTCCTCGACCGCTCGATGAAGGACCTGGCCCGCGTCGCGGTCGACGCCGCGCTCGCCGACGCGGGGATCGGCGTCGACGAGGTCCAGGCGATGTTCTTCTCCAACGCGCTGGCCGGTCTTATCACCGGGCAGGAGTGCATCCGGGGTGAGGTGGTCGGCTATCCGCTCGGTCTCGCGGGCATTCCGATCCACAACGTCGAGAACGCCTGCGCATCGGGCGGCAACGCCCTCCACCTGGCGTGGATGGCGGTCGCCTCGGGGATGTACGACACGGTGCTCGCGCTGGGCGTGGAGAAGGCCAACCACGAGGACCGCCAGCGCATGTTCAGCGCGTATGCCGCCGGCGCCGACGTGGAGGAGGCGTTCAGGACCGGCGAGGGTGCCGGGACCGACCGCAGCCCCTTCGTCGACCGGCAGGCCGCGCTCGCCGCGGCGCTCTTCGAGGAGCGCGGCGTGACCCTGGAGGGCCTCGCCCGGGTCGCGTCCCGCTCCCTGGAGAGCGCCCGGCTCAACCCATATGCCCACCGCCGGTTCGGTGCGACCCCGCAGGAGGTCCTCGCGGCCCGGACCGTGGTCGCGCCGCTCACGGTGCTGATGAGCTCGCCGGTGAGCGACGGTGCCGCCGCGGTCGTGGTGACGAGCCGGCCGGAGGTGGTGGCCTCGGACCGGTCGGTCCGGATCCTCGCCTCCCAGCTGCGCACCCGGCCGCCCAAGGACCGGCCCGATGCGCCCAACGCCGTCGCGTCGTCGTCGCGGGCGGCCTTCGAACAGGCCGGCCTCGGGCCTGAGGACATGGACTTCGCCGAGGTGCACGACGCCTCGGTCGCCTACGAGCTGATGGCCTGGACCGACGTGGGACTGTGCGCGCACGGTGAGGAGCAGCGCTGGATCGACGAAGGCGTGACCGAGGCCGGGGGACGGATGCCGGTCAACCGCTCCGGCGGGCTGGTGGGACGAGGGCATGCGCTCGGTGCCAGCGGCCTGGCGCAGGTCCACGACGTGGTGGGGCAACTGCGCGGGGAGGCGGGGCCGCTGCAGCTGCCCGGGGCGGCCCGGCGCGCGGTCGTCCAGATCGGCGGCGGCGTCGTCGACTGGCTGACCGCCGCCTCCACCGTGCACGTGCTGGGACGTGACTGACGTGGTGGCCCCCGTCATCGACGCGCACATGCACGTCTGGGACGCGTCCTGGCTGCCGGAGGGGCTGCGCCGGGCCTGGGCCCGCCAGGGCGCGGGACGTTCTCTTCCCGAGCGCGACCCCGAGGACATCCTCGGTCGCGTCGCCGTCGGGCAGAGCGACCCGGACGCCACGCTCACGATGGCCGCCTTCGAACGGGCCGGGGTGGCGGCCGGACTGGTGCCGGTTGTCGACTGGACGATCGTCGGTGCGCCCGCCGGGACGCACCTGCCGATCGCGGCGCTCAACGCGCGTTACGAGCAGCTGTCCCAGGCTCATGAGGGCCGGCTGTACTTCTGCGCCGGCCTGGACCCCCGTCACCCGGATGCCCGGGAGCTGTTCTCGGCGGCGCTTGCGCACGAGCACTGCAAAGGCTTCAAGCTCTACCCGGCGGCGGGATGGGACCTCCTGGACCCCGCGCACGCGTGGCTGTTCACCGAGCTGCAGGAGCGCCGGGTCCCGGTGGTGATGCACTCCAGCCCGCTCGGCGGTGACCCGTTGCAGGTCGCGCGCTGCCGCCCCTCGCGGATCGCGGCGCTGCTCGCCGGCTACCCCCGGCTGCGCCTGGTCTTCGCCCACGCCGGGCTGGAGGCGTGGTGGGCCGAGGCGCTGGACTGCGCGACGGGCTGGCAGCACGCCTACCTCGAGCTGTCGCTGTGGCAGCGCTGCGCGGCGGAGGACTATGTGGAGTTCCGTCGCCGGGTACGCCGGATGCGCTCGCAGCTGGGTGCCCACCGGCTCATCTTCGGCTCGGACATCATCCGTGGCCCGCGCGAGGACCCGGACGGAGCGCGCCTCGAGCAGTGGATCGGCATGGTGCGTGACCTGGCCGCGCCGTACGCCGGGGACCAGGCCGTCCTCAGCACCGAGGAGCTCGAACTCTTCCTGGGAAGCAACGCCGTTCGTCTTTACGACCTGAAGGAGTACGCATGACCGAAGACACGCTTGGCGAGGTCTTCCGCAGGGCGGGCAGGCGGTTCGCCGACAACGTCGCGGTCACCTCGATGGGGGAGCAGCGCACCTTCGCCGAGGTGATCGAGAACGGCTGGCGGCTCGCCCACGCCCTTCGGGACCGTGGCCTCCAACCCGGCGCCTCGGTCGCCGCGATGCTGGGAAACCGCGTCGAGTCCATGGAGGTCTACGTCGGTCTCGCCCTGGGGGGCTACACCGCGGTCCACGTCAACGACCGGCTGACGGCCACCGAGGTCGACTACATCCTCGAGGACTCCGGGGCGGCGGCCCTCGTGCACACCGACGGGGTGAGCTCGGTCGCGGCAGAGCTGAGCAGGACCGAGGGGATGGCCGCCTGGCTCGCCATCGACGACCAGCCGCCGGCCGGGGCGACCGCGTTCGCGGACGCGCTCGCCGCGGCCAGCACCGCCCCGCTGCCGATCGACCGCACGCTCGACGACATCGCGTTGGTGGGCTACACCAGCGGCACGACCGGCTTTCCCAAGGGAGTCCTGGTCAGCCACCGTGCGGTGGTCAACTGCATCAAGCTCGTTCCGGCCGCCTACCGGCTCCCCCTGCAGGGGCACGCCGCCTTCCCGGGCGGGTGGTCGTTCGTCTCCGGTCTGTGGGGCGTGATCTTCCCGCACTTCTACACCGGCGGCACCGTCGCCTTCATCCCCGGCGTCGACCCGCAGGAGTGGGGCCGCCACATGGTCGAGCACAAGGCGACCTTCACGCTGGGGCTCACCCCCCTGATCCCGGGTCTCCTCGCCGCGCTCGACGCCCACCCGGAGGCGCTGTCGACCCTGCAGACGGTGCTGCATTCCGGCGGCCCGCTGCCCCCCGAGCTCGCCCGTCGCCTGGTTGACGTGATCGAGGACCGGCTGGTCGAGACCTGGGGCATGACCGAGGTGGTCGGTCCCATCACGATCACCAACCGCAGCGACTGGACGGGGCACTCGACGGCACGCGAGATCTTCGCTTCCGTCGGGCGGCCGCTGCCGACGGCGTCGGTCCGGGTGGCCGACCCGGAAGGACGCACCGTCGCGGACGGTGAGGTCGGCGAGTTGGTCATCGAGGCCGACACGATGTTCTCCGGCTATCACAACCAGCCGGAGAAGACCGCGGCCGCCCTCCGCGACGGCGAGTACTTCACCGGCGACCTCGGGTACCGCGACGAGGCCGGCTACTTCTACCTGACCGGCCGGGCCCAGGACCTGATCATCAGCGGCGGCGCAAACGTCTACCCCGCTGAGGTCGAGCGGGTGCTGCTGATGATGCGGGACGACATCGCCGACGCGGCCGTCTTCGGGCTCGCCGACGAGAAGTGGGGCGAGGCCGTCTCCGCCGCGATCGTCCGGGTGCCCGGCTCGGCGGTGACCGAGGAGGACGTCCGGCAGTTCGCGCGCGCACAGCTGGCGGGCTACAAGAAGCCGGTCCACATCTTCTTCGCCGACGCACTCCCGCGCAACGCGAGCATGAAGGTCATGAAGCACGTCCTGAAGGAGCAGTACACCCCCGAGGCGAAGCCCGGAACGGAAGGAGCGCCGGCATGAGGAAGCTGGGCATCAGCGAGTTGTTCCCCGGAATCGGCCCGCGTTCGGGAAGTTGGTCGAACGACGCTGCTCGGCTCATCGAGGAGCTGGGGTACAACTCGGTCTGGCTGCCGGAGCACGTCGTCTTCTTCCCGACGTACCGGTCGCAGTACCCCTATGAGCAGGGCGGCGCCACGGAAGTGCACCGCACGCTGGGCGTGCACGACCCGCTGGTGCTGGCCGCGTCGATCGCGGCGAGCACCAGCAGGCTCCGCATCGGGACGTACGTCTTCGTGGTTCCCCAGCGCAACCCGATCGTCACGGCGCGGCAGGTCGCGAGCGTGGACCAGCTCAGCGGCGGGCGATTCGAGTTCGGCGTGGGTGTCGGGTGGTCCGAGGAGGAGTACGCGGCGCTCGACGTCCCCTTCGAGCGTCGTGGTGCCAGGATGAACGACTACCTCGCGGCGATGCGCGAGCTGTGGTCGCCGGGGGAGATCAGCGAGTACCGCGGCGAGTTCGTCGAGTTCGAGCCGCTCTACTGCTTCCCGAAGCCGGCGCAGGAGCGGCTGCCGATCATCGTCGGTGGCAACTCGGACTCCACGCTGCGGCGCATCGTCAAGTACGGCGACGGGTGGGCGGGGTACAGCCGGACCCACGAGGACATCCGGATCTTCGTCGAGCGACTCGGCGAAGCGATGGAAACGGCCGGGCGCGACATCTCCGAGCTCTCCCTCAAGGTGGGCCGCCGCAGCAAGGGTGCCACGGAGAAGGACTGGGAGGACGACCGCGTGTACATCGACGAGGCCTTCCGCCTAGGCATCGACGAGGTTGTGGTATCCCCCCGCATCGGCGACGAGCACTACGAGCGGGACATGCGGCGCTACGCCGAGATCGTCGGACTCTGACGCCGACCTTCTCGCCACCTGGCGCGGTGCAGTACACTACAAAAAGTATAGCAAGCGCTTGATTTATTGGAGTTGGGAATGACAACGAAGGTGGACAGGGTGGGCGACGCCTCCGATGTCGACTACCTGATCATCGGCGCGGGGGTGTGTGGGCTGTATCAGCTCCACCAGCTGCTGGAGATCGGCGCCGACGTCCGTGTCGTCGACGCCAACGCCGGCCTCGGGGGCACCTGGTACAAGAACCGCTATCCCGGGTGCCGCTTCGACTCGGAGTCCTACACGTACCAGTACTCCTTCTCCGAGGAGCTGCTGCGCGAGTGGGACTGGAAAGAGCGGTTCGCGGCCCAACCCGAGACGCTGTCGTACCTGGAGTACGTCGCCGACAAGTTCGACCTGCGACGGCACATCACCTTCAACGCGAAGGTGGTGCGCGCCGAGTGGTCCGAGGCCGACTGGCGGTGGGCGGTCACGTTCGAGGACGGGATGCGGATCCGCGCGAGGTTCGTGCTTTACGCGACGGGGCTGCTCTCCGTCCCGACGTATCCGCGAATGGCGGGCCGCGGCTCGTTCCGGGGGCTGGAGACCCACACGTTCGACTGGCCGGAGGACTACGACGTCACCGGCAAGCGAGTCGCCGTCATCGGGACCGGTGCCAGCGGCGTCCAGGTCATCACCGACGTCGCCGACAAGGTTGAGAAACTCTACGTGCTGCAGCGGGACGCCAACTGGTGCGCTCCCCTCGGCAATGCGCCGATCAGCCCTGAGGAAATGGCGGACCTGAGAGCCAAGTACGACGAGATCTTCGCCTGGTGCAGGGAGACCCCCGCCGGCTTCATCCACCGTCCTGACCGGACGCTGTCGACGGACGTGAGCAGGGAGGAGCGCCTGCGTCACTGGGAGGAGCTCTACAACGGACAGGGCGCGGGGCTCTACATGGGCAACTATCGCGACTGCATCATGGAGCCCGGCCCGAACCGCGAGCTGTCGGAGTTCGTCGCCGGCAAGATCCGTCAGCGAGTCGCGGACCCGAAGGTGGCCGACTTGCTCACTCCCAAGGACCACGGCTTCGGGACCAAGCGGGTCGCGGGTGAGTCGGGGTTCTACGAGGTCTTCAACCGGCCGAATGTCGAGCTCGTCGACCTGATGGCCCATCCGATCCAGGGGGTGACCGAGGCCGGGATCCGGCTGGACATGGGTGCTGGCGAAATCCGCGACCTCGAGTTGGACGTGATCGTCTACGCGACCGGCTTCGACGCGGTGACGGGGCCGTTCGACCGGATCGACATCACCGGCACCGACGGCGTCCGGCTGAAGGAACGCTGGAAGGACGGGCCGGAGACCTGCATCGGTGTCCAGGTCTCCGGTTTCCCGAACATGTTCGTCCTCGTCGGGCCCCAGTCGGGTTCGGCCACGGCCAACTTCCCCCGCGGCATCGAGGACGTGGTGAACTGGATGACCGAAACCGCACGTCACATCCGGGAGCACCGGATCGGACGCTTCGAAGGACGCCGCGACGCTGAGCTGGGCTGGCTCGAGCACGTGCGTGAGGTGAACTCCAAACTCCTGCTGTCGCAGACCCAGTCGTGGTTCAACGGTCACAACATCAACCTGGACCGCGACGAGCGCCCACGCGTGATGGTCTATCTCGGCGGGGCGCCTCGCTACCGCCGCCGCCTGCAGGAAGAGGTGGAAGGCGGATACCCGAGCTTCCGGCTGGCGGTCGACCCCGAGATCGCCGAACCGATACAGGTGGGCACGGTCCGAGCAGACGACGAACCGGCTCGTGCCGTTCAGTGAACCGACGACAGACTGACCCACAGGAGCAGGGCAGCATGACAGATCTCCCGCCCGAGTCGCTTGTCGGCAAGACCATCGCCGTCCTGGGTGGTACCGGCCCGCAAGGCCGTGGCCTGGCCCGGCGATTCGCGGCCGCCGGGCTGGCGGTCGTCATCGGGAGCCGCGACCCGCAGCGGGCCGCCGGCACCGCCACCGAGCTGGCCATGGCGACCGGCGGCTCCGTGTCCGGCACCGACAACGCCGCCGCGGCCGCTGCCGGGGACATCGTGGTCGTCGCCGTGCCATGGGAGGGGCACGCGGACCTGCTGCAAGGGCTGGCGACCAGCCTGGCCGGCAAGGTCGTGGTCGACTGCGTCAACCCGCTCGGCTTCGACAAGCAGGGTGCCTACGCGCTTGCGATCGAGGAGGGATCGGCGGCCCAGCAGGCGCAGGCCCTGCTGCCGGAGAGCGTCGTGGTCGGCGCGTTCCACAACGTCAGCGCGGTCAAGCTGGACGACCCCGAGACCGCCTCGGTCGACACCGACGTTCTGGTGGTGGCAGATGTGCGGGAGGCGGGCGACCTGGTGCGCGATCTCGCCGGCTGTATCCCCGGGGTGCGAGGTGTGTACGGGGGCCGCCTGCGAAACGCGCACCAGATCGAGGCACTCACCGCCAATCTCATCAGTGTGAACCGCCGGTACAAGGCGCACGCAGGGATCCGCATCACCGACATATGACCAGGCTCGCGTCCGCCGTGATCCTGTGGAACCCGCTCGCCCGACCGTCCGTCCATTGTGGACTCGCTGTGCGGCGACCGCGGGTGACCTGGTAGCCTTTACGGCTCATCGAGCGGCGGGAGGTGGTGGCGATGCGCCCGCAGACCGCGTTGCGCGCCGTCGCCGCCGTGCTCGCGCTCGTCGTCTGCGCGCTGCTGCTCGGCCTGTCCCAGGCGGAGCACCAGACGCCGGGGGACGCGTTCCAGGTCACCCGGGTCGCGCACGTTACCACGGTCCACGGCGCCGACCACGTCGCGCACCGCGACGCGACCGCGCCCTGCGCCACGGGCGCCGAGGCCGCGCCGGGCACCGGCCCGTCCGGCCCCGTCGGCGCCGCCGGCCGGGCCGGCGACACCCCGCGCACGGCGTGGTTCGGCGAACCGGCCGGCTGCCGCGGGCCACCAGTCTCCTGAGCAGTAGAAGGTCACCGCTCTTCGCTTCTCAGGAGGTACTTCCGTCATGTCACGCTGCACGCTGCCCAGAAACCTGCCCCAGGCGTCCGCCGCCGCTCAGCACGCGCCGCCAGGGTCGCCGTGAGCGCCATCGCGGCGATCGTGATCTTCACGATCGCGTTCGTCCTCATCGCCACCGAAAAGGTCCATCGCGTCGCCGTCGCGCTCACCGCGGCCGGCCTTATGGCGCTGCTCGGCCTCGTGCCCGGCCAGGACGTGTTCTTCTCCGAGCACGCCGGCATCGACTGGAACGTGATCTTCCTGCTGCTCGGCATGATGATCATCGTTGGGGTCGTCAAGCAGACCGGCTTGTTCGAGTTTCTCGCGATCTGGGCCGCGAAACGGTCCCGGGGCCGGCCGTACCGGCTGCTGGTGATGCTCATGGCCATCACCGCGGTCGCATCCCCGTTCCTGGACAACGTCACCACCATCATGCTCGTCGCCCCGGTCACCGTGCTGGTGTGCCGCCGGCTCGGCATTCCGGCACCGCCGTACCTGATCGCCGAGGCGCTGGCGTCCAACATCGGTGGGGCGGCGACGCTCATCGGCGATCCGCCGAACATCATCATCGGCAGCCGGGCCGGGCTGACGTTCAACGACTTCGTCGTCCACATGGCGCCGATCGTCGCGGTGCTCTTCGTGCTCTTCGTCCTGCTGTCGTGGGTGATGTTCCGCCGGCGGTTCGAGTACCACCCGGAGCGCGTCGCCGAGATCATGGCCCTCGACGAGCGGGCCGCCATCACCGACCGGCGGCTGCTCGTGCGCTGCCTGGCGGTGCTCGGCCTCGTCGTCGCCGGCTTCGCCCTCCACGCGGTCATCCACGTCGATCCGGCCATCGTCGCGCTGCTCGGCGCCGGCCTCATGGTTCTCGTGTCCCGGGTGGAGACGGCGAAGTACCTCGAGGAGGTCGAGTGGTCGACGCTGGTGTTCTTCATGGGCCTGTTCGTCATGGTCGGCGGCCTGGTGGAGACCGGCGTCATCCACCGCCTCGGCACGTGGGCCACCGGTCAGGTCGGTGACAACTACTTCGCCGCCGCGACCGGGCTGCTGTTCGGCTCGGCCGTGCTCGGCGCGTTCTTCGACAACATCCCGTACGTCGCCACGATGGCTCCGATCGTCGAGGACATCGTGGCGACCACCCCGGACCCGGAGACGGGCCGCTCACTGTGGTGGGCCTTCGCGCTCGGCGCCGATTTCGGCGGCAACGGTACGGCGGTAGCGGCCAGCGCGAACGTCGTGGTGCTCGGCATCGCGGCCCGTGCCGGTGAGCCCATCAGCTTCTGGCAGTTCACCCGGTACGGCATCGTCACCACGCTGATGACCACCGTCATCGCGTGGGGCTACGTCTGGCTGCGGTACTTTTCATGACGGCCGTCGAAGGAGGCGCCATGTCCACCACCCGCACCGCGCTGCCCGGCATCGGCACGCTGCACATGCTGCAGCTGCACGACGGCCGCCGCATCGGTGTCATCGGGCACCGCGACGGCCGCCGTGAGCTGGTCGTCTACGATGCGGCCGACCCGGACGCCGGCCGCATCGGGGCCGTGCTCACCCCGGAGGAGGCGAGCACGCTCACCGAGGTACTCCAGGCCGCCGGCCCTCCCGTGCACTGCGCCCGCCTCGAGCACGTCGCCGCGGGCCTCGCCGTCGTGCAACTGCTCGTCGGCGACGGCTCGCCCTGGCTGCACCGGCCCGTCGCCACCGGCGAGGGGGTGCTCGCCGCGGTCGTCCGCGACGACCGCGTCGTGCCGGCCGAGGCGTCGCCACGGTGCCGGGTCGGCGACGTCGTAGTCCTCGTCGGCCACCATGACGCGGTGCTCGACGCGCTCGACGCGCTCCTGTGGGAGCGTCCGGCAGACGGTCAGCCGTCGCGAGACGACATGTGACCATCGGGCGTGCCTCGAGCGGGCCGCCGGCCCGCTCGAGGCACGGCGACGGCACCAGGGTGAGCGCCGGGTCGGTGAACGGATGTCGGGAGGCCGCGACGAGGGTCAGCGGGAGCCGAGGACCTGCCGCGCCCGGAGCAGTTCGGCGACGGACCAGGCCTGGAACGGGCAGCCGGTGCCGGCGTGCGGGGCGTCGCCGTCGGCGGTCTCCGACACCGAGCCGAGGCCCCACTCCGCGAGGTGCAGCTCGAGGCCGTCGAGCAGGCCGGCGGTGTCGGCGCCGACGTTGACGGCCGCGTCGGTGAACGGGCCGATCAGCCACGGCCAGACGGTGCCCTGGTGGTAGGCGTGGTCCCGTTCGGCCGGGCCGCCGCGGTGCCGGCCGATGTAGCCGGGATCGCCGGGGGCGAGGGAGCGCAGGCCGACCGACGTGAGCAGCGCCGCGCGGCAGGTCTCGACGATCCCGGGGTCGCGCAGCGGTCCGTGCGGCAGTGACGCGGCCAGGAGCTGGTTCGGCCGTACGGCGGGATCATCGCCGCCCGGGCCGTCCACCACGTCGTAGAGGCCACGCCCGTCGGGGCGGGCGAACCGGCGCCGGAACGAGGCGGTGGCCCGCTCCGCGGCGGCGGCCCAGTCGTTGCGCTTGCCGATGCGGTTGCACAGCTCGGCGGTCACGGACAGGCCCTCGATCCACAGGGCGTTGATCTCGACGGCCTTGCCCTGCCGTTCGGTGACCGGCTGGCCGCCGATGCGCGCGTCCATCCAGGTGAGCGCGAAGCCGGGCTTGCCCTGGGTGAGCAGGCCGTCGGCGGGGTCGGCGGCGATGCCGTAGCGGGCGCCGTCGCGGTGGCGGTACAGGATCTCCTGCATGCCCTCGCCCAGCTCGGCGACGAGGTCCAGGTCGGTGGTGGCGTGCACGTACCGCCCGATGGCGTGCAGGAACCACAGCGCGGCGTCGGCGGTGTTGTACTCCAGGGTGCCGGTGTCGGCGGTGTTGGCCAGCATGCCCTCGGAGATGGTCGCGCCGGCCCGCCGCAGCACCTCGCGGGCCTCGGCGAAGCGGTGCGTCGACAGCAGCAGCCCCTCGAACGACGTCATGAGGTCGCGGGACCATTCGCCGAACCACGGGTAGCCGGCCACGGCCGACGGCCCGGTCGGCGTGTCGACGACGAACCGGTCGGCCGCGATCGCCAGCTCCCGGCCGATGTCGTCGGTCGCGCCGGCCTGGGCGGCGAGCTCCGCGGCCCGCACGCGCGCCTCGGCGACGAGGTCGGTGGCGGCGGGCAGCACGCCGTCGAACGGGGCTGCGGCGGCGGTGATTTCCGCGGTACCGCCGGGAGCAAGCTCCACCGTGAAGCACCCGGCGGCGAAGAGGTCCTCGACCGGGTTGAGGCCCCGGGCGGCCTCTTCGCGGGCGTAGGCGCCGCGGTACCAGGCGCCGCCGGGCACCCAGCCCGGGCCGGCGACCCGGTAGGCGCCCTCGAACTCGAACCCGTCGGCGACCGGGACCACGCCGGGCGTGCCGGACGCGGTCCGCTCGCCGTGGGCGTCGCGCCAGGTGCACAGCGGGGTGAGGTCGAGCGTCACCGGGCCGGGGGCGCGCAGCAGGCGGAAGACGATCCCGACGGCGGGCCGGCCGTGGGCCATGGCGACCTCCCGCTGCAGGACGACGTCGCCGAGGTCCCAGCGCCAGCGGGGCACGCCGTCGACGAGTGCGAACTCGGCCAGGTGCACGTGCCCGGCCGGGTCGACGCCGCCGCCGGCCCACTCGTCGGTGGCCAGGCGCACGACCCGGTCGCCGATGCGGACGACGGGGTCGACGGCGGCCAGGCCGAGCATGCGGGAGCTGCCGCCGGGGGACGCCACGACGAGCAGGCCGTGGTACCGGCGGGTGCGCAGGCCGGCGACCGTGCCCATCGCGTACCCGCCGAGCCCGTCGGTGACGAGCCATTCGCGGGCCGCGGCCTGGTCGAGGTCGCCGCACACCTGACGGCCGAATGCGATCATCTCACTGCTCCTGCTGGGTCGAGGGCGAGCGCTGGTCGAGGGCGGGCGCTGGTCAAAGGCGGGCGCTGGTCGAAGGCGGGCGCGGGTGGAAGGTGAGCGAATGCGGGTCAGGCTCGGTGCTTCGTGGGCCGGGCCACCAGCTCGGCGAGCAGGCCGGTCCAGCCGGTCTGGTGCATCGCACCGAGCCCGGCCCCGTTGTCGCCGTGGAAGTACTCGAAGAACAGCAGGTTGTCCCGCCAGTGCGGGTCGTGCTGCAGCCGGTCCACCCAGCCGTAGGCCGGGCGCCGCCCGTCCTCCCCGCGCCGGTACAGCGACAACAGCCGCTGCCGCAGGTCCTCCGCGATCTCCCCGGCGCTGCGGTGCTCGCCCGAACCGGTCGGGTACTCGATCTTCACCGACTCCCCGAGGTTGGCGTCGTAGTCCTCCAGGGTGCGCAGCACGAGGTAGTTCAGCGGCATCCACAGTGGACCGCGCCAGTTCGAGTTGCCGCCGAACATCCCGGTGCTCGACTCGGCCGGCTCGTAGGAGACGGAGGCGGTCCAGCCGGGCAGCTGCACGCTGAACGGGTTGCCGGCGTGCCAGCGGGACAGGGCCCGCAGGCCGTACGGCGACAGGAAGCTCTCCTCGTCGAACAGGTGCGGCAGGACGCGCCGCACCCGGCCCCGCCCGGCCACCCCGACGGCGACGAACCGCTCGCCGCCGGCCGGGATCACCTGCTCCTCGGGGATGTCGGCGAAGCTCTTGCTGAACCGGCGTACCCGCTGGAAGTCCTCCTCGCGCATGGTCTTGGTCGCGAAGAGCGGGATGACGCCGACCATCGAGCGCACCCGCAGCGGCGTGCTGGACCCGTCGGGGCCGCGCAGCATGTCGTAGAAGAAGCCGTCGGTCTCGTCCCACAGGTCGTTGCTCTGCATCGCCTCGGTGATGAGCGCGAAGTGCTCGAGGAACTTCACCACGAGGTCGTCCAGGGCTGGGTTGTGCGCGGCCAGCTCCCGGGCCATCTCCAGCAGGTTGAGGCAGTAGAACGCCATCCACGCCGTGGCGTCGGACTGCTCCAGGAGGTAGCCGGGCGGCAGGTGGGAGCGGTCGATCGGGCCGATGTTGTCCAGGCCGAGGAAGCCGCCCTCGAACAGGTTGTTGCCCTCGGCGTCCTCGCGGTTGACCCACCACGTGAAGTTCAGCACCAGCTTGGAGAAGACGCGGGTGAGGAAGGCGAGGTCGCGCCGCCCGTCGATGTCGTAGACCTGCAGCGCGGCCCACGCCTGCACGGGCGGGTTGAGGTCGTCGAAGGCCCACTCGTACGCCGGGATGGCCCCGTTGGGGTGCTGGAACCATTCGCGGCAGAGCAGGATCAGCTGGTACTTCGCGAACGCCGGGTCGAGGTGGGCCAGCGCGACGGCGTGGAAGGCGGAGTCCCAGGCGGCGAACCAGGGGTACTCCCACGGGTCGGGCATCGACATGATGTCGCAGGCGTCGAGGTGGCGCCAGCCGGCGTTGCGCCCGGCGCGGCGGCCGGGCGGAGGGGGCGGCTGGCCCGGGTCGCCGGCCAGCCAGCGGTCGACGTCGTAGTGGTAGAACTGCTTGCCCCAGATCATGCCGGCGAAGCCCTGCCGCATGATGCGGGCGTCCTCGTCGCTGGTGCCCTCGGGGGCGAGGTCGGCGTAGAAGGTGTCGGCCTCGGCCTCCCGCTGGCGGAGCGTCCGGTCGAAGCCGGGGCCGAACGCCTTCGGGTCGGCCTCGGGCGCGAGGCGCAGCGACACGTGCACCGTCTCGCCGGGCTGGACGGTGAGCCGGTACCAGAACGCGGCCTTGGTGCCCTCCATGGCCGGGTTGACGGTCGCGGCGCCGTGCACGACGTGGTCGTTGATGCCGTCCTTGGGGTAGGCGACGGCGGACTGGGAGCCGTAGAGCCGGCCGGCGTTGGTGTCGTTGTCGCAGTACAGCTGCGGCGGCATCGTCCCGTCGGGCCCCGGCGCGGCCTGCAGGACCAGCGGGCCGAGGCTCTCGTGCTCGACGCCGATCGTGTCCGGCCCGGTCGTGGCGAGGCGGGGCCGGGCGCCGTCGCCGCCCCAGGCCCACGTGTTGCGGAACCAGATCGTCGGCAGGAGGTGCATGGTCGACGCCTCCGGCCCGGCGTTGGTGACCCGGATGCGGACCATGACGTCGGTCGGGTCCGCCTTGGCGTAGTCGGCCTCGACGATCCAGTACCGGTCGTCGTCGAAGGCGCCGGTGTCGAGCAGCTCGTACTCGGGCTCGTCCCGGGAGCGGCGGGCGTTGCCGGCGACGAGGTCGGCGTACGGGAACTCGCGCTGCGGGTAGTGGTAGCGCCAGCGCATCCAGGCGTGGCTGGGCAGGGCGTCGAGGTACCACCAGTACTCCTTGGCGTCCTCGCCGTGGTTGCCCTCGTTGCCGGTGAGGCCGAAGATGCGCTCCTTGAGGATCGGGTCCTCGCCGTTCCACATGGTCAGGGCGAAGCAGGCCCGCTGCTCGGCGTCGCTGATGCCGCCGAGGCCGTCCTCGTTCCAGCGGTACGCGCGGGACCGCGCGTGGTCGTGGGGGAATGCCTCCCAGGCGGTGCCGCCCTCGCTGTAGTCCTCGCGGACGGTGCCCCAGGCCCGCTCGGAGAGGTAAGGGCCCCACAGGTACCAGGGGCTCGACGCGCAGAGGCCGTCCTCGGGGCGCCCGAACGACGCGACCCGTTCCCGCTCGGGATTCTTCATGCGCCCATGATTCGCGGGGCGGGTGTGCCGCGGCGTCACCTCACCCGCGTGAATGGCCGGGCGGCTGCCGCGGTGTTGGCAACCGGTTGACACGCCGGGGCGGAGGCGGTCAGATGGCGGCATGATTATCGACCGGGCCGAAGTCGTCGTCACCAGTCCGGACCGCAACTTCGTCACGCTCAAGCTCACGACCGACGACGGGCTCACCGGGCTCGGCGACGCCACCCTCAACGGGCGGGAGCTGTCGGTGGTGAGCTACCTGCGCGACCACGTGGTCCCGCTGTTGCTCGGCCGCGACGCCGCGCGGATCGAGGACACCTGGCAGTTCCTGTACCGCAGCGCCTACTGGCGGCGGGGCCCGGTCACCATGGCCGCGATCGCCGCCGTCGACGTGGCCCTGTGGGACATCAAGGCGAAGGCGGCCGGGATGCCGCTGTACCAGCTGCTCGGCGGGGCCTGCCGCAGCGGGCTGCTCGCCTACGGCCACGCCTCCGGCAAGGAGCTGCCGGAGCTGTTCGACAGCGTCCGGGAGCACCAGGAGCAGGGGTTCCGGGCCATCCGCATCCAGTCCGGGGTGCCGGGGCTCGTCAACATCTACGGCATCGCCTCCAATGCCCGGTTCGAGGCCAACGCCGGGGTCCGCTACGACCACGAGCCCGCCCAGCGTGGCGCCCTGCCGGCCGAGGAGGACTGGGACTCCCGCGCCTACCTGCGGCACCTGCCGACCGTGTTCGAGGCGGTCCGCAACGAGTTCGGGCCGGAGCTGCCGCTGCTGCACGACGCCCACCACCGGCTCACCCCGATCCAGGCGGCCCGGCTCGGCCGGTCCCTGGAACCGTACGACCTGTTCTGGCTCGAGGACTGCACCCCCGCGGAGAACCAGGAGGCGCTGCGGCTGGTCCGCCGGCACACCGTCACCCCGCTCGCGATCGGGGAGGTGTTCAACACGGTGTGGGACTACCAGCAGATCATCCGCGAGCAGCTCATCGACTACGTGCGGTCCGCGGTCACGCACACCGGCGGGATCACGCATCTGCGGCGGGTCCTCGACTTCGCCGCGCAGTACCAGATCAAGTCCGGGATGCACGGCCCGACCGACATCTCGCCGGTCGGCATGGCCGCCGCCCTGCACCTGGGGCTGGCCATCCACAACTTCGGCATCCAGGAGTACATGCCGCACGGCGCGAAGACCAACGCCGTGTTCCGTCAGACGTTCACCTGGGACAACGGGCTGCTGCACCCCGGCGAGCAGCCCGGCATCGGGGTGGACCTGGACCTCGACGAGGCCGGCAAGTACCCGTACGCGCAGGCGTACCTGCCGTTCAACCGGCTCGCCGACGGCACCGTCCACGACTGGTGAGCGGCCGCTACAGCCGCGTCAGCTGACGGCTCCTGACATAGCCGGCGAGGAACAGCACGGCGACCATGGAGAGGAGGACGTAGGACACCGGGGCCGGATGCACGACGAACCGCGTGTCCGAGCCCGGGGTGTCGTCGTACAGCCGGAAGCCGGCGGTGTTGTCCAACGCGATGGCCACCAGCAGCCAGGCGCCCGCGATCGGAATCCGCGGGTCGAGCGCCACCCCGACCAGGCACACGAACACGAAGCCCGCGATGACCGCCACGCCCACCGGCAGGGCCACCAGATCCGGCATGTGCTGCACCGCCACCGTCACCGGTGCCACCAGCAGCCACTCCGCCGAGCGCGCCCGGCGCGCCGAGCGGAACCGGACGGCCAGCACGGCAAGGGCTACCACGGCCGTGCCGAGCGACCACGGCAGCCATCGATCCAGCGTGAACACGGTCAGGCACGCGGCCGTCAGTGCCAGCGCGACGATCCACCGGGCCCGCAGCGTCGCGACGATTCCGGCCAGCGCGAGGAGCACCGCGATGCCCGTCCGGACCGACCACCCCGCGCCCCGGAAGAGATCGCCGACGGGCCCGGCGACCGCGAGCCCGAGCAGCAGTAGCGCGCCCATCTGCAGGCCCTCGGACCACACCGCGCCGGGCGTGCGGCACCGGGCGGCGCCGAGCCGCGCGCGCAACCCCTGCGCCACGATGCTCGCTGCCTCGCGCCCGCTCGGCCAGCGCTGCTCCGGCGACGCGTCGTCGAGCACGGTGCCGAGCAGTTCGTCGCCGCGCCGTTCGCGGTACTCGGACGGGTAGGCCAGCAGCAGGAGCCGGTACCGCCGGGTGAGGGGGTCGCTCATACGGGCCGCACCACGGTCGTGTCGAGCACGCGCCGGCGCAGCGCCTGGTTGGTCACGATCTTCGCGGCGGCCGCGAGCCGGGCGGCCTCCGCCTGCACGGTGTCCGCGCCCTCCGGGGTCAGCGCGAAGTAGCGGCGCGCCCGGCCGTTGACGATCTCCTCGCTGACCACCTCGACCAGCCCGGCCTCGGCCAGCCGGTCGAGCACCGCGTAGAGCGAGCCGGCCGCGAGCCGCACCGCCTCGTCGGAGAGCGCCTCGACCCGCTTGATGATGACGTAGCCGTGCAGCGGACCGTCGAGGAGCGAGGCCAGCACGAAGTAGCTCGGCGCACTGAGCGCCGCGCCTCTAATAGTCATGTCGGAAGACTATGAAACAACCTGGCATATAGCAAGGCGACGATTCAGGGCCCGTACCCCGGCGGGGCGGTGGAGCCGCGGGGCACGAACTCGGTGGCAAGCGGCGGCGGGGCGTCCTGCGCGCCGATGAGGCGCCGGACCGCGTCGCCGCCCAGCGCCCCGACCGGGGAGCGGATGGTGGCGATCGGCGGCGAGGTGAAGTCGGAGCCGAAGATGTCGTCGAAGCCGATGATGCTCAGCCGGCCGGGCACCGCCACGCCGGCGTCCCGGCAGGCCCGCAGTAGCCCGATCGCCATCAGGTCGTTGTAGGCCAGCACGGCGCTGGCCCCGCTGGCCAGGACCCGGCGCAGCGCGGCCGCCCCGCCCGCGGTCGTCGGGGCGCCCGGCCCGATCTCCACAATGGACAGGCCGCGGGCCGGCGCCTCGTCGAGGGCGATGTCCCAGCGGGTCCGGCTCATCCACGACGTGGCCGGTCCCGACAGGAACGCCAGCGAGCGGTGCCCCGCCGCGGCCAGATGGTCCAGCGCGGCCCGCAGCCCCGGCGCCACGTCCGGCACCAGGCAGTCGACGCCGCTCACCCGCCGGTTGACCACGACCAGGGGCTTGCGCCCGGCCAGGGCGCGGATCTCGGCGTCGGGCAGGCGGGAGGC
Source organism: Dactylosporangium salmoneum (assembly GCF_039532525.1). Classification (NCBI taxonomy): domain Bacteria; kingdom Bacillati; phylum Actinomycetota; class Actinomycetes; order Micromonosporales; family Micromonosporaceae; genus Dactylosporangium; species Dactylosporangium salmoneum. The sequence goes on along the minus strand of NZ_BAAARV010000015.1, from coordinate 9,967 downwards.
GACGAGCACGAACCCGTCGACCGACGGGACCAGGCGCTCGGCGGTGTGCCGCTCCAGCTCCGGCGACTCCTGCGACTCGGCCAGGACCAGGGTGCGCCCGTGCTCGGCGGTGACCCGCTCGGCGCCGCGGATGAGGTCGAACCACACCGGGTTGGTGATGTCGGACAGGATCAGGCCCAGCGTGCCGGTCCGGCCGGTCGGCAGCGCCCGGGCGAGCGGGTTGATGCGGTAGCCGAGCGCCTCGGCGGTGGCCCGGATGCGGGCCTCGGTCTTCGCGTTGGTACGGCCCGGCTTGTGCAGCGCCCGGGACACCGTCGACGGGCTCACCCCGAGCTCGCGGGCGATGTCGTAGATGGTGGTCGGCGACGTGCGCCCGCCGTCCGCATCGGCCACGCGCGCTCCCTATGGTCCGGCAACCGGTTGCCAGACCATAGCAACACCTGGCAACCGATTGCGCCAGGCCTCCGGCCGGTCGAGGCTGCACGGGTGGCGACTCTGCGACTGGACCCCGACCGGCTGTTGCCGCCCGATGCGGCGGTCCGGCCGATCGCGCGCCGCCTGTACGAGGCGGTGCGGGACCGGCCCATCATCTCCCCGCACGGCCACGTCGACCCGGCGATGCTGCGCGACGACGCCCCGTTCACCGATCCGGCCGCGCTGTTCATCCAGCCCGACCACTACGTCACGCGGATCCTGCACGCCCACGGGGTACCGCTGGATCGGCTCGGCGTGGGGGAGGGTCCGCTGCCGGAGCGCCGGGCGCGGGAGGTGTGGCGGACGTTCTGCGCGCACTGGCCGGCCTTCCGCGGTACACCCGTGCAGTATTGGCTGGCGTCCGAGCTGCACGACAGCTTCGGCGTCACCGAGCGGCCCGGCACCGGCGACCCCGACGCCCTCTACGACCACATCGCCCAGCGGCTGGCCGAGGACGCCTACCGGCCGCGGGCCCTGCTGCGCCGCTTCGGCATCCGGTTCCTCGCCACCACCGACGACCCGGCCGACGATCTGGCCGCGCACGCCGCGCTGGCCGCCGACCCGCGGGTGGACGCCCGGATCGTGCCGACGTTCCGGCCGGACCGCTACCTGGAGCCGGCCCGGCCCGGCTGGCCCGACGCGGTCCGGCGCCTCGGCGCGGCCGCCGGCACCGATACGGGCCACTACGCCGGGTACGTGGCCGCGCTGGAGGAGCGGCGGCGGTACTTCGCCGCGCACGGCGCCGTCTCCGCCGACCACGGGCACGCCGACGCCGCCGCCGAGCCCATGACGCCCGCCGAGGCCGCCCGCGTCTACGCCGCCGCGCTGGCCGGGGAGGCGACGGCCGCCGAGGCGACCGCGCTGCGCCGCCACATGGTGCTGGAGATGGCCCGGATGTCGTGCGACGACGGCCTCGTGATGACCGTCCACCCCGGGGTGTACCGCAACCACCACCCCGCCACCCATCGCGCCTTCGGCCCCGACACCGGCCACGACATCCCCGTCGCCGCCGAGTTCACCCGCGCGCTGCGGCCGCTGCTGGAGCGCTACGGCACGCACCCGGGCCTGCACCTGGTCCTGTTCACCGTCGACCCGGCGGTGTACGCGCGCGAGATCGCCCCGCTCGCCGGGTTCTACCCGTCGGTGTACGCCGGGGCGCCGTGGTGGTTCCTGGACAACCCGGCCGCCATCCGCGCGTTCCAGGCCGCGGTCACCGAGATTGCCGGCTTCGGCCGCCTGTCCGGGTTCATCGACGACACCCGGGCGTTCTGCTCCATCCCGGCCCGCCACGACATGGCCCGCCGCCTCGACGCCGGGTTCCTGGCCGGGCTCGTCGCCGAGCACCGCCTCGACGAGGACGAGGCCCTGGACACCATCGAGGGCCTCGTCTCGGATCAGCCGGCGAAAGTGTTCAAGCTGTGAGCACGCCGCCTCACGACCGAGGCGCGCCCGGCCACCCGCGCCCGACCACGGCCTCGGCCACGACGAGGTCCTGCCACGCCATGCCGGAGCCCTTGAAGACCAGGGGCTTCCCGCCGGCGTGGGCCGCGTCGCGCATCGGGATCAGCCGGTCCGCGGTCAGCGCGCCCTCGGCGATCGCCAGGACCACGTCGCCGCACTCGCGCAGGGCCGTGGCCACGTCCTCGACGACGACGGTGGAGCGGCGGAACAGGGCCGCGTCCAGCTCGCGGGCGTCCGGCTCGTGCGAGCCTACCGCGATGACGACCGCCTGGTCGCGCAGCACCGCCGAGTCGAACAGCGGGGTCCGCGCCGTAGTCGCGCACACCACCACGTCCGCGGCGGCGAGGGCCTCGGCCACCTCGGGGGTGCCGGCCCGCAGCACTCGGACGCCCGCGACGCGCGCGGCGGCCGGATCGCGGACCACGACGTCCGCCGTGGACAGTCCGGCGACCGCGGCGAGGGTGGCGACGTGGCCGATGCCCTGCGGGCCGGCGCCGAAGACCACCAGGCGCAGCGGTCCCGGCGGGAGGTGCCCACGGACGGCCGCGACCGACACCGCCGGGGTGCGCAGCGTGGTCAGGGCGGCGCCGTCCAGCAGCGCCGCCGGCCGCAGCGTGGCGCCGTCGAACAGCACGTAGACCGCGTTGATCCGCGGCAGGCCGAGCGCGGCGTTGCCGGGCGCGACCGTGGCCAGCTTGACCCCGGCGTGGGTGCCCGACGCGGCCGGCATGAGCAGCAGCTCGCCCGCGGGCAGCGGGACCGAGGAGCGGGCCACGCCGGCCGCCGGGTCCAGGCCGCCGCGCAGGGCCGCCTCGATCGCCGCGACCGCCTCCGCCGGCGGGAGGAGACGGGCGATGTCGTCCGCGTCGTAGTAGTGGATCATCGCAGTACGAATCCTGGGATCATCGGGTCGTCGTCATCCATGACGAAGACGTGTTCGCCGGTGGGGAACGCGTTGCCGGTGATGACCGGGACCACGGTGCCGGGCGGGGCGTCCGGGGGCGTGGTGGCCACGGCCGTGAACCGGGAGCCGACGATCGAGTCGTGGACCAGCGTGGCGCCCGGCGGCAGCTCGCCGGTCGCGGTCAGGGTCGCCACCCGGGCGGCCGTGCCCGAGCCGCACGGCGAGCGGTCCAGCTCCCCGTCGGCGAAGATGGTCACGTTGCGCTGGTGCAGCGGGCCCAGCGTCTCGTGGAGGATGGTGCCGTAGACGCCGCTGAGCCGTTCGTCGCTCGGGTGACGGGCGACCGGCTCGGCGTCCAGCGCCCACTTCACCTCCCGGCCCAGCGCGATGAGGTCCTGGTGGTGCCCGGGCGTCACGGCCAGCCCGACCGAGGCCGCGTCGACCTGGGCGTAGATGGCCCCGCCGTAGCTGACCGCGGCCCGCACCACGCCCCGGGAGGTCGGCACCTCGACGTCGGTCGCGATGAGGTACGACGGCACGCTCACGAAGTCGACCGCCCGCACCCGGCCGCCCTCGGTGCGCACCCGAGCGGTCACCCGGCCCGACGGCACGTCGATCGGCACGTCCACGGTCCCGTCCGCCGGCGCCGCGACCAGCCCGCTGCGCACCGCCCACGCCCCGAGCGCGATGGTGCCGTGCCCGCACGCGGTGGAGAACCCGTCCTTGTGCCAGAACAGCACCCCGAACCGGGCGCCGTCGTCATCGGGCGGGACGAGGAACCCGCCGTACATGTCGGCGTGCCCGCGCGGCTCGAAGCACAGCAGCCGCCGCAGCCCGTCCACCGCCGCGTCCTCGATCGCGAACATGCGCCGCTCGGCCACGGTCTGCCCGCGGATGTCGACCGGCGGCTCGGCGACGATGCGGAACGGCTCCCCGCCCGTGTGGTAGTCGACCGTGCGAATCATGCGGCCACCCGCTTGCGCAGCAGCAGCTGGACCGCCCGTACCGGGCGCCCGTTCATGGTCCGCGCGTCGAGCTCCCGCTCCCGGACCGTGTCGAACCCCTCGAACAGCGCCCGCAGCCATTCGGCCGTGTGGTGGCGCAGCACGGCGCCGTCGTCGGTCTCGAACACGCCGTACGTGCCGTGCCGGCCGGCGAATCGGTCGTAGCGCTCCCGGTTGCGCTCGTCGTCCTGCAGCGGCAGGTCGCTGACGTAGAGCAGCCCGCCGGGTCGCAGCACCCGGCGCAGCTCGGCCACCAGGCCGCGCTGGGCGTCGTCGCCCGGGACGCAGGTGAGCACGGCGAACAGCAGCGCCGCGGCGAACGAGCCGTCAGGGTGCGCGAGGTGCGGCGGGTCGTCGAGGACCGCGAACCGCAGCCCGGGGTGCTCGTCGCGGGCGCGGCCGACCAGGGCGGGGGAGACGTCGACGCCCTCGACCGCCGTGAGCCCTTGGCCGGTCAGCTCGGCGGTCAGCCGGCCGTACCCGCAGCCGTAGTCGAGGACCGGCGCGTCACGCGGCACCTGGTCCAGCCATCCGATCTCGAGGGGGTACCCGAACGTCTTCGTCGTGCCGGCCGTGTCCCAGTACTCCCGCTGGCTGTCGAGTCGCCCCATCCGGCCATGCTGCCACAGGCCCGCGGGGGTTCAATCGGGCATCCGCTCTGCTAGCGCGGCCCGCGATGCCGGCGGGCCGAACGGGTCCGCGAAGTACTGGGTCTCGTGCGCCACCCGCTCGCCCGCGAACTCCATGATGCTCACCGAGTAGGTGGGCGCGCCGTCGTACGTGATGATGCACTCGCTCACCCACAGGTGGCCGTGGCCGGTGATCCGCAGCACCGTGAAGTGGCGGTGGGCCGGGTGGCCGCCCCGCTGCGCGGCGATCGTCGCGCGGCCGCGGAACCGCTCGCCCGACTGGGGGTAGTCCAGGACCGCGTCCTCGGCGTAGATGGCGTGCTCCGCCTCGACCTCGCCGGCCTCCGACGCCCGCCAGTGCTCCTCGATCGCCGCGCTGATCCGTGCATCGGAGTTCACGGCATCGCTCTTCCCCGGGACGCGGCGCTCAATCAGGGCCGCACCGATCGGGCCTCCAGGGTCTGCCTGATGACGGCGAGGCCCTGGCGCATCAGCTCGGCGGTGCGCGGGGCCGCCGCGTCCGGCAGCAGGTCGGCGATCCAGACGAAGCGGGTCCGGCCGCCGTCGGCGGGCAGCGCCTGGGCGGAGCCGTTGTGGTGGGTGTACGGGTCGTCGACGACCGACCACACCAGTCGCCGGGTGGCCTCGTCGGTGGTGATGTGGCGCTCGCGCAGTACCGAACCCGTTCCGAACGTGACGATGCGGTCCGTCCCGTCGAGCTCCGTGTGCACGACGAACCCGGGGGCGAGGCGCTCGTGCAGGGCGCCCCAGTCGCGCAGCGCCTCCCACACGGCGGCGGGGTCGGCGTCGATGGTCACTTCTTCGTGGATGCTGGCCATGCGCCCCAGCCTGCCGCCCGTCGCGGGCCCGCGGCTTGGACATTCTTGCGGGTCCGCCCGGGCGGATCGCGGCTGGGATGAGCACCTCTCCCGCGCCGCCGCCGCGTCGGCAGAGACCGCCTAGGCTGGGGCCGTGCTCAGCGTCGCGCCGATCGTGCAGGCCGAGGGCGTCACGGTCGCCGTCGTGCGGTGCCGGGGCGACCATGCCGGGTGGTCGGCGCCGGAGGTGCGCCCGGACGGGCTGCACATCGTGCTCACCCGGCGCGGGCGGTTCCAGCGGCGGGCCGGCGGGGCCGCCGCGGACATCGACCCGACCGTCGCCTACGTGACCACCGCCGGCATGGAGGAGCAGTTCGCGCACCCTGCCGGCGGCGACGACTGCACCTGGGTCCACGTGCGGCCCGAGTGGCTGGCGCGGCTGCGGGCCCGGCCCGTGACCGCGGCGCGGTCCACCGTGTACGTCGACGGGCGCCTCGACCTGGCCCACCGGCGGCTGGTCGCGGCCGCCCGCGGCGGGGACGTCGGCTACGCCCTGCCCGAGGGGCTCGCCGAGCTCGTCGACCGGGTCGGCGGCGCGGAGGGCCTGGCGGCCGCGGGC
>NZ_BAAARV010000015.1:0-4038 GCF_039532525.1 Dactylosporangium salmoneum | reverse complement strand
CTCGCCGGGGACCCGGCCGCCCAGGCGCTGCTGCCGCTCGCCGCGCGGCTCGGCACGTCGCCGTTCCGGCTGAGCCGGGCGTTCAGCCGGGGGATGGGGGTGCCCATCACGCGGTACCGCAACCGCGTCCGCCTCGGCTGGGCGCTGGACCGCATTGAGGACGGGGCCACCGACCTGGCCGCGATCGCCGCCGACCTCGGCTTCAGCGACCAGGCCCACCTGTGCCGCACCGCCCGCCAGCACCTCGGGCACAGCCCGGCGGCGCTGCGGCGGCTGCTGCGCGGCGCGGAATCGTTCGCGCGAAAGGGCGAGCGGGCTATCCCCCCGAACGACCCGGCTCGGTAGCATCAGCCCCGTGGGTGCGCCCGACGACGAACCGTTGCTCGCCATGACGACCGCCCGCGGGCCGGGTGAGGTGGTCACGCTGGTGCTGGCCGGCGAGATCGACCGGAGCACCGCCGAGCAGGTCGTCGCCGCCGGCACCACGGTGGTGGCCGGCAACCGGAACCCCCGGCTCGTCATCGACATGGCCCAGGTGCGGTTCATGGACTCCACCGGCGTGCACGCGCTCGTGCGGCTGCAGCGGCTCGGGCGGGAGGCCGGGGTCGGCGTCGAGGTGGTCAACCCCAGCGCCGTCGTGGCCCGGGTGCTCACCGTCACCGGCGTGTTCCACGTCCTGGTCGGGGCCGGCTGACCGGTTCAGGACGCGCTGCGGGTCAGCGCGTCTCCGGTCGGGGTGCGGCTGTAGTAGACCTCCTTGCCGACCCGCCGGCCCACGGCCAGGCCGCCGCCGCGCAGGATCGCCAGGTGCTGGCTCACCGCGCCGGTGGTCAGCGACAGCCGGCGCGCCAGGGCGGTCGTGGTCGCCGGCTCGGCCAGCGCGACCAGCATCCGGGCCCGGTTGCGGCCGATCAGCGCGGCCAGGCCGTCCGGGGCCGGGGGCGGCTCCTCCTCCCACAGCGTGCCGACGCCGGCCACCGGGTAGGCGAGCATGAGCCGGTACGGCGCCGACAGCACCGCCACCGCCGGCCAGTGGAACGCGCTGGGCACCAGGACCAGGCCCTCGCCGCGCGGCTCCAGGACCTCGCGGTGCTTGCGGTCGATGGTCAGCCGGTCGCCGGTCCACGTCACCGCCGGGTGCAGCGAGCCGAACAGGGCCCGGGCCCCGCCGGCGGCCAGGGTGCGGGTCCGGCGGATCACGTCGGCCTCCAGCAGCGCCCGCACCCGCGGCCAGTCCTCGCGCAGGCAGGCGTCCCAGTAGCGGGCCAGCGTGCCGGCGACCCGGGCGACCCCGGCCTCCGGGTCGTCCAGGAACGGTCGCAGCGCCGGCGCGTCGCGCGGCCGGACGATGCCCACCTCGGCCCGGGCCGTCGCCGGTAGCGTGGCCCGGATGCGCTCCAGCTCGGCCGCGAATGCCGGGGCCTGCGCCTCCGGCGGCGGGGTGAGGAAGTCGGGGATGTACCCGTCCGGCGGCACCAGCGCCAGCAGCTCCTCCATCCCGCCGACGCCGGCCAGCCGCGGCCGCACCGCGTCCACCCACGGCCGGTGAATGGCCTGCCGAGCGGGGTCGCCCAGCGTGCGCAGGCTCGCGACGAGCTCCCACATCGGTGAGTACGCGAACCGGATCCTGGCCACGTCGTCGGGCCCGAACAGCCACGTGACCGTCATACGATTTAGCCTACGCTAAGACGTTGGCCACGGGCCGGACCGATCTTCGACGCTGTGCGCGTGACGACAACGGGGATTGCCGAGGCCGCAGCGGTACGCCAGGAAACCAGACTGCCCGCACCGTTCTGGGCGCTGTGGTCCGGCACGCTGGTCAACCGGCTCGGGACGATGGTCATGCCGTTCACCGGGGTGTACCTCACCCAGGCCCGCGGCTTCTCGGTCGCGGTCGCCGGGCTGGCGATGACGCTCTTCGGCATCGGCTCGCTGGTCTCGCAGCTGGCCGGCGGCTGGCTTGCCGACCGCATCGGGCGCCGGGCCACGCTCTGCGCCAGCATGGTCTCCACCGCCGCCGTGATGCTCGCCCTGGGCTACAGCACCGGGCTCGTCCCGATCCTGGCCGGCATGCTGGTGCTCGGCCTGCTCATCGACGCCTACCGGCCGGCGTCCAGCGCGCTGGTGGCGGACCTGGTCCCCGCCCGGCTGCGGCCCAAGGCCTACGGGCTGCTGTTCTGGGCCGTCAACCTCGGCTACGCGGTGGCCATGGTGGCCGGCGGCTGGCTGGCCCGGCTCGGGTTCTCCTGGCTGTTCTGGGCCGACGCGGTGACCTGCGCGGCGTTCGCGGTCCTGGTCTGGCGGGCCGTGCCGGAGACCAGGCCGCAGGGCGGGGCGGGGGAGACGGGCGGGTTCCTCGCGGTACTGCGCGACCGCACCATGGTGGCGTTCACCGCGATCACGCTGGGGCAGGCGCTGGTGTACCTGCAGACCGTGACCATGCTGCCGGTGGCCATGACGAACGTCGTCGGGCTGGAACCGAGCGAGTTCGGCATGGCGATGGCCCTCAACGGCGTGCTCATCGTGGCGTTGCAGCCCCTCGTGTCCGCGTGGCTCGGCCGCTTCGACCCGCCGCGGGTGATGGCGCTCGGCCTGGCGGTCATGGGCGTCGGCTTCGCGGCGACCGCGTTCGTGACGACGGCGTGGGGGCTCGCGCTCACCATCGTCCTGTGGACCGCCGGCGAGATCATCACCGCCGGGATCAGCGGGGCGATCGTGGCCGCCCTGGCCCCGGCCCACCTGCGCGGGCGCTACAACGGGCTGAACGGCTTCGCGTGGGCGGCCGCCGCGGTCATCGCCCCGCTGGCCGGCAGCCGGCTGCTCACGGCCGGGGTCGAGGCGCTGTGGTTCACCGTCGGCGCGGTCGGCCTGCTCGCCGCCGCCGGGCTGCTCGCGACCGGCCCGGCCATCCGCCGCCGGACCGCCGCCCAGGACTGAAACCGCGACGGCCGGCGCCGGCCCCGCGGAAAAGGTCTGACCAAATGGGGAGAGCGCTCTCTCCGCTCGCGCGGTAGTCTCCCCGCACGCGACCGTGACGGGGAGGCGCGGATGATTCGGCTGGTGCTCGGCGCGCTGCGCCGGCGAGGGGCCCAGGGGCTGGCGGTGTTCGCGCTGGCCACGCTGCTCGTGGCGGTCGCCGCCGCCGGGCCGCTGTTCGACGCCGGGGCCGCCGAGCGCACCAGCTCAGCCGACCTCGCCGACGCGCCCGCCGGGGAGCGGCTGCTCTCCGTGCACCGGCCGGTGACCAGCGGAGGCGACCCCGCCGCGGCGCTGGAGGAGTTCCGGGGCGCCGTCGAGCGGGTGCTCGGCCCGGCCGGGTCCCCGGTCACCCTCGGGCTCACGCAGACCCTCGGCACCGCGCGCGGGATCGGGCGGTCGGTGCCGGTGGCCTTCCGCGACAACGCCTGCGCCAACATGCGCATCGACGGCGCCTGCCCGGCCGCGCCCGGGGAGGCGGTGGTGAGCGCGGCCGCGGCCAAGGCGCTCGGCGTCCGGGCCGGCAACACGTTCGACCTCAAGGCCCAGCGCACGGAGGGCGCGCCCGCCCTGACGCTGAAGGTCACCGGCGTGTACGACCGGCTCGACCCGGCCGGCCTCTGGTGGGGCGACCCGCTGTTCGGGCCCGGCCGGATCCGCGCCGGCGACGAGACCCTCGACCCCGTCTTCGTCCCCATCGGCACCTTCACCGGCCTGCTCGACGCCCCGGCCGCGGGCTACGCCGTCGAGGCGCCGCGCAGGCTCGTCGACGGCGGGTTCGACGCCGCCGGGTACGCGCTGCGCGAGGCCGGCCTGGAGTTCACCGGGCCGCCGGCCGACCTGCTGGCCCGGGTCGCCGCCGACCGGGCCGCCACCCGCCGCGGGGTGCTCGCCGGCTGGGTCCAGGCGCTGGTGCTGTGCGGGCTCGCGCTGGGCATCGTCGGCCGCTACACCGCCCAGGACCGCCGCCCCGACTACGCCCTGCTGAAGCTGCGCGGCGCGACCCGCCGCCGGACGCTGCGGCTCACCGTCTGGCAGCACCTGCTGGCGATGCTGGCCGCC